>JAGBMA010000236.1 GCA_017635095.1 Ruminiclostridium sp.
AACTGGAAGACCCGTTTACGGGTAGCAAGTAACAGACTTTTCTGCAAGTGTCAGACCGTTTTTGCGTCTTTAGACGTTTGCCAGAACGGAGCCTTTTAGGCTCATTTGAAAAGCCACCGGCTATGCCGGTGGATCTTTACTGTGCCGGTACTTGACAAATAACGAACGATATGGTATAATAACAGCGAACAAAATGTACGCACATATAAAGACGGAGGAAAAAATGACATTCTCAGAAAAACTGCAGAAAGCACGCAAAAATAAAAAATTGACCCAGGTTCAGCTCGCCGAACAGGTCGGTGTGACCGCAAGGTGTATCCAGAATTACGAAATGGGCGCAAGATATCCGAAACGTGATATTCTCGCAAGAATATGCAAGACCCTCGGTGTCCGCATAGAGACACTTGTCGGAAGCGATGATTTCTTCGGTATTGTTGAGGCTGAGGACGGGGCTGCCGGAGTTGCGTCTGCAAAGGAGCTTCTTAGCTGTGCGGGTGCATTGTTCGCAGGAGGGGAGCTTTCCGATGAGGATAAGGACAAGGTGATGCTTGCTCTTCAGAATATTTACTGGAAAGAAAAGGCGAGATCTATGCAGTCAGGCGGTAACGGAAGTGGGAAGTGACCGTATCCATTCGCTCGTCCGCAGGACCGTCCGCGAACAGCATACAAGTGACCCTTTCTCCCTTGCGGAATGTCTCGGGCTCGATGTTGATTATGCCGATCTCGGCGAGCTCAAGGGTTTCTATGTCGTATATAAGACAGGGCGCTATATCGTCATAAATCATAACCTCGACGAGCGTATGTCCCGTCTTGTTCTTGCGCATGAGATCGGGCATGATATGCTTCACAGAGATATCGCGTCCAACGGGGGAATGGGTGAGAACAGCTTCTTCGATATGACAAGCAAGCCCGAACGTGAAGCCAATATATTTGCGGCAGAACTTCTCATCTCTGACGACGACATGGTGGAACTAGGAGAGAGAGGCTGCACTATCGAAGAGGCGGCGAAAGAGCTCGGAGTGCACACCGCGGTCGCTATGATAAAAGCGAGGTCTATGGAAGAACGCGGGTTCGGCATAAACGTGCCGTATGTCCAGTCGGGTCTTTTCTGATAAACAAAAAGGCTCCCCGAAATGGGGAGCCTTTGCTGTTTGCATCACTTGCGCGGTTCGAGCACAGAATAGTTCTCATCAGCACGCTTATATACAACGTTCACATCGCCGGTCTCTGCGTTCTTGAACATGAAGAACTCGTGATCCAGCAGATTCATTTGCAGTATAGCTTCTTCAACAGTCATCGGTCGGAGCTCAAATGATTTGTGCTTGATGACCTCGTAATCCACCTGCTCGTCGGGAGCAGGCTCGATGCTGTCAGTGAAGGACTTGTCTCGGAGCTGTTTTGCAAGCTTTGTCTTATTCTTGCGGATCTGACGTATGATCTTGTCGATGCACGCGTCGAGGGCGTCGTTCTTGTCGTCCGCGGACTGCTCCGCACGGAAGATCATGCCGCCGTGTTCAACGGTAAGCTCCAAAATGATCTTATTCTTGACTGTGTTCAGGACAATCTTTGCGTTGGCCTCATTTCCGAAGAATTTGTCGAGCTTGGAGGAGAGACGTTCCTCTGCGTAATCGTTGAAGCTCGGGCTCAACTGCATTTTCTTAGCTGTGATCTGTACCTTCATTGCTTTGATCATTCCTTTCAGACGGACTTTCGTCCTTGATGTTTACATTATACCACACATCGGAAAAATTTACAAGTATTATTTAAAAATTTCAGATAATTTTAACACAATGCACAAAGTTTTATAAAAATTTTGTATTTTAGTGAAATAAATACAGTTAATCAGCGGTTTTATTAAGATTAAGCTCATGCTGACCGGAGATCCACGGCAAAACTCCTGTACATTGATGAAAAACACTTGAAAAATCATGTAATTTATGATATACTATAATGTATGATTTTTAACGGAGGTGGGGATATGCCTATAAGTGCTGTGAGCGCCGAAGAGCTCGATGAACAGAAGCTTTTTATACGCCGCGTGTGTGCAGTGATCCATGTGTTCGACCATAAACCCCTTGCTTATACACACAGTTACGGCTGTCAGCAGAATGTGTCCGACAGCGAGAAGCTCGACGGTATGCTTGAAAAAATGGGTTTTGGCTTCACCGACACCCCCGACAATGCCGATCTCGTGCTGTATAATACCTGTGCAGTCCGCGAGAACGCCGAGAACAGAGTTTTCGGCAATGTCGGCGCCCTTAAACATCTCAAAGCAAGAAATCCCGATATGGTGATTGCAGTCTGCGGCTGTATGGTCCAGCAGGAACAGGTGGCTGCACGAATGAAGCAGAGGTTCCCTTACGTCGATCTTATATTCGGGACCCATGTGCTGCACAAGTTCCCGGAGATGCTGTACAGCGTCTATGAGAAACGGGAACGGGTGGTCTGCATTCCCGAAAACGACGGAGTCCTTGCGGAAGGCCTGCCGGTGCGCCGCGAAAGCAGGTTCAAGGCAAGCGTTCCTATAATGTACGGCTGCAACAACTTCTGTACCTTCTGCATAGTCCCGAAAGTGCGCGGAAGAGAGCGTTCCCGCGAGCCGGAGAGCATTGTCTCCGAAGTTAAGGGGCTCATAGACAAGGGTTACAAGGAGATTCTTCTTCTCGGTCAGAATGTCAATTCCTACGGCAAGGGAAGTGAAGTGGGATTTCCGGAACTGCTGAAGCGGCTGGACGAGCTTGACGGCGAGTTCGTGATAAGCTTCATGACCTCGCACCCGAAAGACTGCTCACACGAACTCATAGATGTTATCGCGAAAAGCCGCCATATCTCACATCATCTGCATCTGCCGGTGCAGAGCGGGAGCGACAGGATACTGAAGCTTATGAACCGTCATTACGACACCGCGAAATATCTTGAGCTTGTGCAGTATGCACGTTCGCGTATCCCGGATATCCAGCTCACCACCGATATAATCGTCGGATTTCCCGGCGAGCTGCGGGAGGATTTCGACAAGACCCTTGATCTTATGCGAACGGTGAAGTATGACAGCGCATTCACGTTCATATACAGCCGCCGCGAAGGCACAAAGGCCGCTGAAATGGAGGATCCGGTGTCTGATGAGGATAAGGGAAAGTGGTTCAGGGAGCTCCTCGATGTCCAGGGTGAGATAGGCGAGAAAGCGTATGAGAAATACGTCGGTAAGACTCTCAGAGTGCTGTGTGAGGGAAGGGGCAGGACTGACGATAAGCTTCTCACGGGAAAGTCGAGGCAGAACATCATAGTTGATTTTGCGGGAAGTGATGAACTGCTCGGAACATTCGTTGATATAAAGATAACTAAGGCGCTGCCGTGGGCGCTTGTGGGGGAACGAATATGACGAAAATCAAAAACAAAGCAATAGTTTTTGTATGTACGCTTGTGTTATTTGCAGTAACAGCGGTATCCGCCGGGTGCTTCGGTGAGACTGCACAGCCTCCTGAGGTGGCACTTGACGACCTTATAGGAACGTGGACATACACAAAGGACGGGAGCGGTTATGTGGAGGTCTCATTCAAGAAGAACATGAGATACACAAAACGTGACACTACCGGCGGCACGGGCGAGAACTCAATGGGCGAATTCGAGCTTGACGGCAACAAAGTCACGCTTATACCCTCGGAGGGAACCAACAAGACCGTGCACGAAATAACGGCGTTCGACGGCGACACCATGGTATGGGGAAGCGGTTCGTTCGCGAGAGAATACAAGAAAAACTGACAGGGAACGTGAAAGGAGAAACTTCTATGGACGCAATTACAGCGGCAAGAGAGCTCGGAAAGGCAATACAGGCGGATCAGCGCTACAAGGATTATGTGGCTGCAAAGGAAGCGAATGACGCAGACGAGGAACTTCAGGGGCTTATCGCCGATTTCAGCGCCAAGCGCCAGCGTCTCCAGGTGGAGATGGAGAAAGAGCCGGAAGATCAGGACGGTGAGCAGATCCGCCTTATGAACAAGGAAATGCAGGACGCTTACGGCGAAGTCATGAAGAATGTGAACATGGCGAATTTCGCCGTAATAAAGAACGCGCTCGATATGCTTCTCAACGAGGTGAACATGATAATCTCCATGAGCTGTGAGGGCGAGGATCCCGCAACCTGCGATCCCCATGCGTCACACGGCTGCGGCGGAAGCTGCGCTACCTGCGGCGGCTGCGGCTGATACCGGCGGGACTGCACAAAAAATCTATGAAACGAGGCAAGAAAATGGCAGGAAAAATAGATCCGGACAAGAAACCCACACCGATGCTTGAGCAGTATCTGAAGGTGAGGGAAGAGTACAAGGACTGTGTGCTGTTTTACCGCCTCGGTGATTTTTATGAGATGTTCTACGATGATGCGGAGAATATCTCAAAGGAGCTTGAGCTTACTCTCACGTCCCGGGCGGGAGTGCCTATGTGCGGCGTTCCTTATCACGCGGTCGAGCAGTATATCAAGCGGCTCATCGACAAGGGCTACAAGGTCGCTATCTGTGAGCAGATGGAAGATCCTGCTCTTGCGAAAGGTCTTGTGGAGCGCGGAGTCATAAGGGTCGTTACGCCCGGAACGCTCTATGAGGACAGTATGCTCGACGAGGGCAGGAACAACTATATCGCATCATTCTGTGTGGAAAAGGACGTCTGCGGAATGGTTTTCGCGGATATTTCCACCGGCGAGTTCCATGCCTACGAAAAGCGCGGAAAGGTCCTCGAACGGGATATGATAGCGGAGATCTCCCGCTATGTGCCGTCTGAGCTTCTGTTCAACGAAAGCTTCCTTGACTGCAAGGACGTGAACACCTTCGTTCATTCGCGCCTGCAGGGTGCGGTGGGGAGCCTGCTGGACGACAGTGAATTTTCGCTTAACGACGGGAAAGCCCTTATCGAACAGTATTTTGATGAACCGGAGAAAGCTTCGGAGCTGGAAAAGACACCGCTTGCAAAAAAAGCTCTGTTTGCCGTTTTCAGGTATATAAACGAGACACAGAAAGCGCAGATAAAGCGCTCTGTGCGAATGAACGTGCATTTTTCCGATGATTATATGGATCTCGGGCTGACTGCGCGCCGCAATCTCGAACTTACAGAGACTATGCGAAACGGCGACCGCAAGGGATCGCTGATGTGGGTCATCGACAAGACCAGAACCGCTATGGGCAGGAGAAAGCTTCGCCGCTTTATCGAGCAGCCGCTTTTGTCTGCGACCAAGGTGCTTGAACGGCTGGACGCGGTGGAGCGGTTCTTCTCGGATTATGTGATGCTTGAAGAGACAAGGGATTGCCTTGCCGGTATCTATGACCTCGAAAGGCTTATCACGAGAGTTGTTTACCGCGCCGCGGGACCGAGAGATGTGGTTGCTCTCGGAAAGACCTGCAGGAACATACCGATACTCAAATCCAAGCTTGCGGAAGCGGAGAACGTGAAGCTTCTTGCAAAGCTGGACGGGCTCATAAACCCGCTCACTGAGATCGCGACCCTCGTTGAGAACGCGATAGTGGAGAGCCCTCCGGCTCTCACAAAGGACGGGGGATACATACGCGACGGCTTCAACGATGAACTCGACCGGCTCAGAAAGATATCAAGCGGCGGCAAGGAAGTTCTTGCGGATATCGAACAGCGTGAGCGCGAAGCCACCGGCATCAGGAACCTTCGTGTGGGATACAACCGCGTGTTCGGCTATTATATCGAGGTGTCAAAGGGCAATATCCCGCTGGTTCCGGAAACTTACATAAGAAAACAGACGCTTACCAACGGTGAGCGCTACATAACAGAGGAACTCAAAAAGACCGAGAATGAGATACTCGGCGCAAACGACAAGATCCTCGCTCTTGAAGCGGAGATATTCTCGGAGGTACGGGATTTCATATCCTCAAAGCTTGAGATAGTCCAGCGCACCGCAGATGCCATAGCTTATGTCGATGTTCTCCAGAGCTACGCGGCTGCGGCGCGGGAAAACAACTTCGTCCGCCCCGATATCTCCCTTGAAGGCGTTATCGACATCAAGGACGGAAGACACCCTGTCATAGAGAAGATCCGGAATGACGCGGTGTTTACTCCCAACGACGCGTTTCTTGACACAAACGAGAACCGGCTCCTTATAATCACCGGCCCGAATATGGCAGGTAAATCCACGTTCATGCGCCAGGTCGCCATAATCACCCTAATGGCGCAGATAGGCTGTTTTGTTCCGGCGCGCTCCGCAAGAATAGGCATCGTTGACAAGATCTTTACCCGTGTTGGTGCAAGCGACGATCTCGCCGCGGGTCAGTCCACTTTCATGGTGGAGATGAACGAGGTGGCGGAGATCCTGAAAAATGCCACAAAAAACAGCCTTGTTATCCTGGACGAGATAGGGCGCGGAACATCAACATTCGACGGTATGAGCATTGCAAAAGCGACTGCGGAATACATCAACAACCGTATAGGCTGCAAGACCCTTTTTGCCACCCATTATCACGAGCTCACGGCGCTTGAGAAGAACAACAAGGGCGTCCGAAATTACAGCGTCGCGGTAATGAAAAAAGGCGATGATATCAAGTTCCTGCACAAGATCGTAGAGGGTGGGACAGACAACAGCTACGGTATCGAGGTCGCGAAGCTTGCGGGACTTCCCGCGAAGGTCATCGAGAATGCGAAGACGGCGCTGAAAGATATAGAGCTGGGCTCGAAGATAGACCTTGAAAAGCGGCTCAACGAGGAAGAGGAACAGAAGTCCCAGTACGATTTCTCGTCTATTGCAAAAAACGATGTGATACAGGCGATAAAGAACCTTGATCTTGACGATATGTCCCCGCGCGATGCGTATGCAAGGCTTGCGGAATTCAAGGAAATGCTGAAATGAGCTCAGTACGGGTGAAAGAGAATGAAACGTGAACTCGGTATAGCTCGCTGCGGACTTGCCTGCTGTCTGTGCAGTGAGAATGTGCACTGCACGGGCTGCAATACAGGCGAATGTCCGGACAGGGACTGGTGCGTAAACAGGAAATGCTCTGCGGACAGCGGTCATGAGCACTGCTATGAGTGCAGCACGGACTGCCGGAAAGGTCTGCTCGCGAAGATAAAGCCCTATGCATTTACTACGTTTGTGAAGAGGTATGGGGAGAAGGAACTTCTCGACTGCCTTGAACGCAACGAAAAGGCGGGTATCGTCTATCATCGCCAGGGAATAACAGGTGATTACGATGATTTCGATGATACGGAAAAGCTGATCGGATTTATAAAGACAGGAAAAAGGTAATATTCCGGGATTTAGTGTTCACAGAACTTAGAAAGGTGTACAATTGGCAAAAATAAATCTGCTCGACAAGAGCGTTTTTGAGCTTATAGCGGCAGGTGAGGTCATAGAACGGCCTGCCTCCGTGATAAAGGAGCTTGTGGAAAACTCGATAGACGCGGGCGCAAAGCACATCACCGTTGAGATAAAGAACGGCGGTTCGAGCTTTATGCGCATAACGGACGATGGCTGCGGCATGGCTTTTGATGAGATACCGACGGCGTTTCTTCGTCATGCTACCAGCAAGGTGAGGAGCGCGGACGATCTTGACCGTATTTTTACCCTGGGATTTCGCGGAGAGGCGCTGGCTTCCGTGGCTGCAGTCTCCCGCGTCGAGCTTCTTACAAAGGAAGCCGGAGCTGAGATGGGAGGAAGCTTCCGCATCTCCGGCGGGGAGATCGAGGAGCATGAACGGACAGGCTGTCCGGACGGAACTACGATAATCATACGGGATCTTTTCTATAACGTCCCCGCCCGTCAGAAGTTCCTTAAAAAAGATATCACGGAAGGCAATCAGATCCAGTCTCTTGTGGATAAGTTAGCGCTTGCACACCCGGAGATAGCGTTCCGGTTTATCCGTGATAACAAGTGCGTTCGTGATACGAGCGGCGGCGGAGATTACTATTCCGCTATATACTCCGTGTTCGGGAAGCAGTTCGCCCTCAGTCTTATCCCGGTGGATTTCTCGCTCAACGGCATCTCCGTTACCGGTTACATCTCGTCGCCGCTGTTCACCCGGGGAAACCGTTCACTGCAATACTTTTATGTGAACGGAAGGTGCGTAAAGTCTCTCGTATGCATGACCGCGCTTGAAGAGGGATTCCGTAACAGCATCATGGTAGGGAAGTTCCCTGCCTGTGTGCTCAACCTTACCATGTCACCGGAACTGTGCGATGTGAACGTGAGCCCGTCGAAGACCGAGGTGCGGTTCGCCTTTGACAAGAACGTGTTCGATGTCATCAACTTCGGCGTCCGCAATGCCATTATGAATGCGGACAGCAGACGGGACGTGAAGCTCGAAAAGAAGGAGATACCCACCGGGACGGCCGATCTTCGCAGCCCGGAAAAGGTGCTCCTCGACAAGGCAATGAAAGCAGTGGAAAACGCTGTTCCGAAATTTGCACCCGATGAACAGAAAGCTGCCGATGTTCCGCCGCCTGAACCTCCGAAGGTGTTCACTGTGGAGCATAAACCGGTGATAACGCAGGCTGAAGCCGCTCCGTTCAGGATAAAGCATGAAGAGGCTCCCTTCGTTCAGCAGCAGTTCACCGCCCCGGCGAAAGTGACTATAGATTATGACGAGAACGACGATGATGATGATGATGAGAACAGCGAGGTTACTGCCGAAAGCATAGCTTCGGACAACTCTTTCAGATACATCAGCAACGCGTCTTTCCGGGAAAAGCTACAGCAGGAGAACGCTGCGGAGATATCCGGCATAACAGCCGCTCCGGTGAAACCGCGGCTTAAAGTGATCGGAGAGGTGTTTGAGACTTACATAGTCTGCACCTGCGGCAATGAACTCATCATGATAGACAAGCACGCGGCGCACGAGCGGATCAACTTCGAGAAGCGGCGGACTGCGCTCATAACGTCCTCCCAGCTCCTTGCCGAAAGCATAAGGGTGACTCTGTCCGCCGAGCAGTACGCAGCGGTGGAGGAGCATACCGACCTGCTTGCGGACATCGGGATAGACGTGATACTGTCCGACGGCGGGGTTTGTGAGATAACGGCGGCGCCGTCGCTGTTCACAGGAGGAGCCGGTGCGCACGATCCGGCGGATATGCTGACAAGGGCGGCGGATTGTCTTGCAGCCGGTGATATGAACATAACGGCGGAGATCTACGGCGATTTCCAGCACACAAGAGCCTGCAAAGCAGCGATAAAGGCGCATGACAACAATACCCGCGAGGAGCTCGAAGCACTTGCGAACGAGGTCTGGGTCGATGAGCGCATACGTTTCTGCCCTCACGGCAGACCGATCATGCTAAAGCTGACGGAATATGAGCTCGAAAAGTATTTCAGCAGGATACAGTGATATGAACAATGATGTGAACAAGACCCCTGTAGTCGTGGTATGCGGACCGACAGCCTCCGGAAAAACGAAACTTGCCGTGGATATTGCGCTGGAGTTCGGCGGGGAAGTCGTATCGGCGGATTCCATGCAGATCTACAAGGGAATGGATATTGCGAGCGCAAAGCCCACGGAAGCGGAGAAATGCGGAGTCCCGCATCATCTCATGGACTTTCTCGACCCGTCGCAGCCTTTCTCGGTAGCCGATTATGTGCTCATGGCGAGAGATGTCATTTCCGACATTCACGCCCGCGGTAAGCTGCCGGTGATATGCGGAGGCACGGGGCTGTACATAAATTCGCTTATTGATAACATCGAGTTTGACGATACGGGAAGTGATCCTGCGTACCGGGAGGAACTAAGGGCTGCCGCAGCAGAGAAAGGTGCTTCGTACCTGCTCGGTATGCTGAGGGAAGTGGATCCGGAAGCTGCAGCTCAGCTCCACGAGAACAATGTCAAGCGTGTGATCCGCGCTCTCGAAGTATATAAGCTCAGCGGAAAGACTATGACCGAGCAGAAAGCCGCAAGCAGACTGCACCCGTCGCCTTACGAGCCCTGCATGATGATGATAGACCACCCGAGAGAGGTGCTCTACGAGCGGATCGACAGGCGGGTGGACATGATGCTTGATGCCGGACTTATTGAAGAGGCACGGGAGTTCTTTACCCATGACGACTATGTTACCGCGTCACAGGCGATAGGGTACAAGGAGCTCAAGCCGTATCTTGACGGCGCGCTCGGGCTCGGCGAGTGCGTTGAGGCTCTGAAACGTTCGACAAGAAGATATGCCAAAAGGCAGCTTACATGGTTTAAAAAAGATAGTCGAATTGAACATATTTCAGCACCTAAAGACGTTAAATATGATAAAATTTTAAAAAATGCAGAAAAATTAGTAAAAAAATATAGCTTTTTATAAAAAAGTATGTTATAATTATCATTATGGTATTGTGATATGGTGCGGCAATTTGCTTGCAGTATCTCACAACGCCGCAGAAAGAAAATATCATGAATGCGGCTTCTGCCGCAGACGCTCATTTAGTTGAGCTTGGAGGTTTAACATGGCAAAGGAACTTAATCTTCAGGACGTTTTTCTCAACCAGTCAAGAAAAGACAGGATCCCCGTTACTATCTACATCACAAATGGCTTTCAGTTCAAAGGCATAGTGAAGGGATTTGATAATTATACCGTGATCCTCGATACAGACGGCAAGCAGAACCTAATCTACAAGCACGCTATTTCTACGATAACGCCATTAAGACCGATCTCTCTGCTCGATGCATTCGAAAAAGAGGACGGCGAAAGCAAGGATCAGTAAGCTATGGAAGAGTCCGATAAGAGACGAGCCGTCACTACCCGTATCATCTGGGGCGTCATAGGGATCTTCTTCCTGATAATGGTAGTCAGCCAGGCTATGATCTTCTTCGGCTCAAGCGTAAAAACGGAAGTCGCCACACTGTACACCGCAACCGATTCCATCGGCTTCAAGGGCGTTTATGTGCGAGATGAAAAGCTCGTTTCGTATAACGCGAACGGCGGGATCATCAGCTATACTCACACCGACGGCTCCAAGATCGGCAAGACCGCTGTGGTCGCACAGGTTTACAGGAACCGCACGGATATTGCCCTCAAGCGTCAGATAGATGAGCTGCAGGCGCAGAAGAATGTGCTCATAGATGCTCAGAACCTTGTGGGTGCAGACACATCTCAGCTCGAATCTTTCTCCAACCAGATCAGCGAGAAGCATTCCCAGCTCATGAAGTACCTTTACGACGGGGATTACAAGTCCGCATCGTCTTTGAAGAGTGATATCCTCAACCTTCAGAGCAAGCGTGAGATCGTAAAGGGCACCGAGACTTCCTACGAGGACAGGATAAGCGAGCTTGACAGTGAGATCACCCGCCTCAGCTCCCAGATCACATCTCAGCCCTATGACATAAGGATCACAGAGACCGGTTATTTCATAAGCAAGGTCGATGGCTATGAGAACAGGCTCAACAGCGAGACTGTCTTTGAGCTCACCGCAGCCGATATAGAAGAGATAACCTCTGCCGAACCGAGACAGGAAAATCCCTCCGGTGTCATAGGCAAACTCGTCAGCGACTATACATGGTATATGGCCGCTGTGCTCGACAGCGTGAAGCTCGGAACGGTTTTCGAGGGTGCGCAGGTAACGCTTCGCATAGGTTCGTCAAGCCAGAATGTGAAAGCCGATATCGTGAGTCTGAGGCGTCTCGATGACGGACGCAGCATAGCAGTGTTCAAGTGCGATATGTTCCTCGCGGATTTCATAGACTCAAGAACGGCTCAGGCAAGACTGCTGCTCGAAGATTATCAGGGCATAAACATTCCGAACTCGGCTCTCAGAATGAGCGACGAGGACGGATCTATCGGTGTTTATGTGCAGGACGGTATAGTTGCAAAGTTCAGAAAAGTGAGGCAGATCCTTTCGAGAGAAGACTATACGCTTGTTGCGGACACCACTGACGAGGACGGATACCTGTCCCTGTATGACAATATAATTGTGGAAGGAAGGGATCTGCATGAAGGAAAGATCATCGGATAACGACAGCAGATTTTCCGTAGTTGCAGATAACATAAAGCGCATAAACGAGAACATCGCCGCAGCAATGCAGCGGGCAGGGCGCACCGACACCGTTCGTCTCATGGGCGTCACCAAGACGGTCGATCCGGAGATAGTAAGTTTTTCGGTGAGCAAAGGTGTGAAGCTGCTCGGAGAGAACCGCGTGCAGGAGTTTCTCGACAAGCGTGACAGATATGAAGGGAATCCCGAGGTGCATTTCATCGGCGGTCTCCAGACCAACAAGGTAAAATACATCATAGACAAGGTAAGCATGATCCATTCCGCCAACAGCGAGCACCTTATCGAGGAGATAAACAAGCGCGCGGGAAATGCGGGGCTTACCATGGATATACTTATCGAGGTCAACATAGGCGGCGAGGAGAGCAAGGGCGGCATAGCTCCGGAAGCTCTCGGCGAGCTTGCATATAAGACTGCGGAACTCGGAAATGTCCGGCTCAGGGGTCTTATGGCAATACCGCCTGTGGATGTTGACGGCAGTTCGGACAGGTATTTTGCTCAGATGCAGAAGCTTTTTTCCGACCTTAAAGACAAAACAAAGAGCGACGGACGATTCCTCATAGACACGCTTTCGATGGGTATGTCCGGCGACTACGAAAGCGCGATAATGCACGGCTCTACTATCGTTCGCATAGGAAGCGTGCTTTATGGATACAGAAATTACACATGAACGCATAATATGAAACGATCCCGTGCAAAAGCGGGAGAAGGAGGATCAGGAAATGGGATTCATGGATTCATTCAAGAAGATCACGGGTCTTAACAACGATGAAGGGTATGATACGGAAGGCGATTACGCAAGTGAGATGCCCTCCGCTCTGAACTTTGACGACTACGAGCCGCCGAAGCCTACTATCAAGAGCAGCAAGCTCATGAGCATACCCGCGACCACGCATCTTCAGGTAATTGTCGTCAAGCCGGAGAAATACGGCGATGCGGCAGCTATCGCGGATCATTTCAAGAATAAGAAGACTGTCGTGCTCAACCTTGACAAGACGAACAAGGAAGTTGCAAACAGACTCATCGACTTCCTCGGCGGCGTTGCATACGCGGCTGACGGCGATCTCAAGAGGATCTCGGGTACGACTTACATAATCGTTCCGGTGAATGTTGACATCTCGGGCGATATAATAGAGGATCTCGGAAACGTAGAAGATTTCTGATGAAGGACGAGTTCTCAAAAGAGGGCTTTGCCGCAAGGCTCGAAGATATGTGCGGACTTGCCGCGAAACGCCGTAAGCCGTTCTATACTCTCTTTCTCAATGAACGTGAGCAGTACGAGGCAAATGCCTATCTTGGCAGGAGAAGCGGCATAAACACCGTTCTCTGGGGCGGTGACGAGGCGTGCACGAGGAAGATGCTGAGGGTGTGCGACGAGGATTGCTATGTGCAGGACGACCGGAGCGATTTCCCCATATACGCAATCACACTTACGTTCCGTAAGGCGGACAAGCCCGGTCACAGAGATTTCCTCGGGTCTTTCATGGCACTCGGCATCAAGCGCGAGACGGTCGGTGACATTTTCGTCGGCGAGGGAGCCGCAGTCGTATTCTGCAGCAAGACCGCGCATGATCTTATCGCAGACGGCATCGCGACCGTGGGCCGGACAGGAGTTTCGGTGACGGAAGGCGTTACCGGAGATGCGGCAGGATATATCACTCCCGCACGTTTTGAGACGATACAGGTGAATATCGCATCTGAACGCGCTGACTGCATAGTAAGCGGGATCACCGGTCTTTCGAGAGAAAAATCGGCGGCGCTCATACGTTCCGGCGGGTTTATACTCAACTATTCCGAGTGTGACAACATCAGCAGGGATCTGTCAGGCGGTGATGTGGTGACACTCAGAGGTTACGGAAAGTATATAGTCTGTGAAGACATTCAGACCACAAAAAAAGGTCGGTTAAAGATAGAACTGAAAAAATACATATGACGTATCTGCTGTCTGCAGGTGCGGGAACGGAGGATCATAATGGATTCAAACAGCATAATGGACAAGAGCTTCGCCGAGGCGATGAGGGGATATAAGAAAGAGGACGTAGATGAGTACCTCGCCGATGTCGCGCGGGAGATGTCCCAGCTCAAGAAAGAGAATGAAGATCTTGAAAAGAAACTTCAGGTCTGCGCGGATAAGATAAGAGAATACCGCGAGGACGAAGATGCTCTCAAAGACGCACTCCTCGGAGCACAGAAGACAGGTAATGCCATTATCGCGGAATCAAAGGAAAAGGCTGCGAATATAGTAAAGGAAGCAGAAGACAAGCGCGATGAGATGATGAACAACGCCGATCAGTATGTTGCTGACAGAAAAGCCGAGGGTGAAAAGATCGTCCAGGATGCACTTGACGAAAAGGCGAGAATAGAAGCGGAAGCAAAGAAGGAAGCTGACGATATTCACGCGCAGATGCTCATACAGACCGAGCTCGACAAGGAAGTGCTTGCAAGAACAAAACGCGAGGCAGAGGACTTCCGTACCCGTATCATCGTCGAGTACAGAAACCATATGGAGTTTATCAAGAAGATCCCCGAGCAGTGCTTCAACGAGTTCGTTGTCAAGGAGACTACCGATCATTCAAGCAATACTCTGCGTGAACTTATTGCAGCTCAGCAGGGCGTTCAGACTCCCCAGATACCCGAGCCTGATGATGATGATGATGACGATGATGACGAAGAAGACGAGGACGACGATGTAAAAGTAGTTGACTCGTTCTCCGACATAGACGTCTCCGAAAATGAGTCCGAAGAGATAGATGAGGAAGAGGAGGAAGATGAGGAGGAAGAGGAAAGCACCTCCGGCGGAGATTTTACAGTTGACAATGCTTTCGGAAGCGATGATGATACTCCCGATTTCCTCAAGAGCAAGCCGAACAAGACCCCGAACAGCAACTCAAAGTACGACAAGCTTGAATTCGGAAGCAATAACGGCAATAATAACAATAACAATCATCATCACAAGAAGAAAAAGAGATAAAACCGTACATCGTGTACGATGACAGAAAGATGCGGAGCCGTACATCAATTTGTATGGCTCTGCCGTATATATGGAGAAGGTTTTGAAAAAAAACTCACTTATAAAAAAGGCAGTCTATATCGCACTTGTTATCGTTCTTGCTGTCGCAGATCAGCTCACGAAATACCTTGCGGTGGAGTATATAAAGCCGGCAGGATCAATACCGCTTATAAAGATCGGTAATACCGAATGGCTCAATTTCACATACTGCGAGAATACCGGAATGTCGTTCAGTCTTCTGGAAGGTCAGAGAGCGATACTGATCGCAATACCGCTGCTTCTTATTGCAGCCGTGACATGGGCAGTGTTTTCCGGCAAACTCGGTTCCGGAAGAACGGACATTATGATCGCGCTTGCGGCACTTGCGGGCGGCGGGCTCGGAAACCTCATAGACCGTGTATTCCAGGGATATGTGGTTGATTTCATCGACGTGCGCATAATAAACTTCGCCATCTTCAATTTCGCCGATATCTGTGCAGTCTGCGGAGGTATCTACTTCGGCATCATGATAGCTGTTGACGAGATAAAGGAAGAAAAGGCAAAAAAGACGGAAGCAGTTTCATCGGACGAAAGCGGCACAGAAGAGAGCGGCAATGGAGAGACTTGAATTTACCGCGGAAGCCGACGGCGACCGCATCGACAAGGCTGTATCCGAAGCCTCCGGCGGTGAGCTCACACGTTCCTTTGCGGCAAAGCTCATAGAAGACGGCGCCTGCAGGGTGAACGGTATCGTTGTACCGAAGAATTACAGGCTCAAAGCCGGCGACGAGGTTTCGGCAGATATTCCGGAACCGCAGGAGACCGATATACTGCCGGAGAACATACCCCTCGATATCATATATGAGGACAGCGACCTGCTGGTGGTCAACAAGCCCAAGGGCATGGTAGTCCACCCGGCTCACGGTCATTTCAGCGGCACTCTCGTGAATGCGCTGATGTACCACTGCGGTAACAGTCTTTCCGGAATAAACGGCGAACTTCGCCCCGGTATCGTCCACAGGATAGATATGAACACAAGCGGGCTGCTTATCGTCGCGAAAAGCGATGCTGCACACAAAGGGCTTGCTGAGCAGATAAAGGTCCACAGCTTCACCCGCGAATATGAGGCAGTCGTCTGCGGCTGCATAAAAGAAGGCGGCACAGTCAGCGCACCCATTGGCAGGAGCAGAACAGACCGCAAGAAGATGTGCGTTACCCCGGAGAACAGCCGTGAGGCTGTCACCCATTACAGCGTTATCGCGAATTACGCGAATTACACTCATCTGCGGCTTCGGCTCGAAACGGGGCGCACCCACCAGATCCGCGTCCACATGGCTTATATCGGTCACCCGGTAGCGGGAGACGATGTTTACGGTAACGGAAAGCCTGCGTCTCTCTGCGGACAGTGCCTGCACGCAAAGCACATCGGCTTCACACACCCGATAACAGGGAAGTGGCTTGAGTTCGAGAGCGAGCTTCCGGAATATTTCACAAAATTTCTGAAAAGTCTGAGATAAGATATGAATTTTAAAGATGTACTGATAGTGACCGACCTTGACGGTACACTGCTTGATGACAAGAAAAATATAGCGCCGGAGGACATAGCGGCGATAAACGAGTTCCGTAACGAAGGCGGATATTTTGCGGCCGCAACGGGACGCGGAGCTGTCATGTCGCGGCGTATAATAGATGAACTCGATATCCGCACGCCCTGCGTTATCTTCAACGGCGCGGCGGTATATGATTTCAAGGCTGATAAGTTCCTCTGGCACAGCGATATGCCGGATATAGCGGACGAGTATATAAGAATGCTCGAAAAAGAGTTCCCGGACATAGGTATCGAGATACTCTACGAAAAGGATATATACGTTACCCACAACAATCAGACTGTTCAGGAGCACCTTGCTCTGGAGCAGCTCAGCGCTTCGTACTGCAGTCTCGGGGAAGTTCCCGGAAGCGGCAGGATAAAGGTGCTTATCGCCTACCCGGAGGAGAAGATACAGGCTGTTATAGATTTCACTCAGGAACACTGCAAAGAGGGTGTGAACTGGGTACATTCCTCGCCGATGTATTACGAGATGCTCCCGGAGGGGATCAGCAAGGCAGCGGGCGTAAAGAAGCTTATCGAGCTGCTTGGGTTTCAGGATAAGTTCGTGGCTGCGGCAGGTGATTACGGCAACGACCGGGCTATGATAGCCGAAGCCGACCTCGGTGTTGCAGTCGCCAACGCGCTTGACAGCGTGAAAGAAGCTGCCGATCTCATCGTGAGCGATAACAACCATGCGCCGATGAGTCAGATGATCGAGCATATAAGGAGTCTTTGATATGTTCCGGCAAATGAGACGTTTCAAACAGGAAGTCTCCCGTGAGGACTGCATAAAGATACTCAGCGAGGAGAAGCGCGCTGTGCTCAGCGTAAACGGCGACGACGGCTACCCGTATGGAGTACCCATAAATTTCTGGTACGACAGCACCGCCGACAAGATCTATTTTCACTGCGCAAAGGCCGGTCATAAGCTGGACGCCATGACCCGGGACGACAAAGTCTGCTTCACCGTGTATAATACCGGTTATCAGAAAGAAGACTGGTCGTATTATGTCACAAGCGTTATCGTTTTCGGCAGGGCGAAAGTCATGACCGATGAAGCGGAAATGCGCGAAAAGATAAAGAAGTTCGGCCTGAAGTATTATCCTACCGAGCCGGAAGTCGATGAGGAGATACGCAAGGACTTCCCGCGGGTGAATTTTGTCGAGATAACCATAGAGCATATGACAGGGAAGCTCGTGCATGAAAAATAGGTGGGAAAATGGAGTGAAACGAGATCGGAAATAACGGACTGAAGGAAGCGGTGGCAAATGCCGCATTACAGGCGCTGACCGAGGGAACCGATTACGACAGTATCGACGGTCTTACCTGTACATTCGGATATCTGTTCGATATTGACGGACATGGTCTTGAGGGGCTTTTCAAGATAATTACCGATAAATGCACGGCTTACTTTGCAGTACGCGGCGATTCTGTTATGCGGCTCAATTTTACCGAGGAGCAGTTTACTGCAACAAAGGAAACATTTCTCGAACGGCATAAGTGACAGCTTGGGAGAAAAATTATGGGACTGTTCGGAAAGCTTATAAAAAAAGATATACCATCACTTGATACCGGAAAGGTTGACGGAATGGCGCAGAACGGGAATGAACTGAGGCTGCTTCTTGCCGATCCGATACCATGGAAAGACGGGAGCCTGCCGGAGAAAGACCACCTTATTCAATTGCAGGAAAAGATAAACAACTACATCGCCTTTTATGAGAGCGAACAGTACAAGAACATTTACCCCGGTTTCGTTCCCGATAATGCGGTGATAGAGATACATTTTACAAGCGAAATGACCGGGAACTGTGAAAAGTTCCTGAACGCCGTAAACAGTCAGATAAGAATGAGCGGGATAACAGTTGAAACGCAGACAAGCGTTCAATAAAGGAGGAATGCTGATGCTCCGGTTAAGGCCGTATCGCAGAAGCGATGCGGAAGCTGTCATAAGATGGATAAAAAGCGAACGTGAGTTCAGGTACTGGTGCGCGGACAGATTTGAAAGCTATCCGATAACCGCTTATGATCTGAATGAGCAGTATGACGATCTCGAAGCTTCAGGCGGTGAGATATATCACTTTACGGCGTATGATGAGAGCGGTATCGTCGGGCATATCAATATCCGATTTCCCGAGCCCGATAACTTCGACACTGTGCGCTTAGGATACGTTATCATTGATGACAGCAGGCGTGGGCAGGGACTTGGTAAAGAGATGATAAAGCTTGCGCTTGAATACTCGTTCGGCATAATGAAAGCGAAAAAGGTCACTATCGGAGTATTCGCAGAGAACAAAGCGGCACTTCGCTGTTATCTTTCCGCGGGGTTCAGGGATACAGGCGTTTCCGAAAAGTTCCGTTTCAATGACGAGGAATGGAATTGTATGGAGCTTGAAATAAATAAGTAAAAAATCATATAGAAAGGAATAAAATTCTATGGACGCAAAACTCAAAAAAGATCTTGAGATCACGGCGACAAAGGTGCGTATGGGCATCATCGAGGGCGTGTACAACGCGAAGGCAGGGCATCCGGGTGGTTCTCTCTCCGTAGCCGATACGCTCACTTACCTGTATATGCACAGAATGCACGTTGATCCGAAGAATCCCGAAATGGAGGACAGAGACAGACTTGTTCTGTCAAAGGGACATACCGCTCCCGCACTTTACTCGGTGCTGGCACAGCGCGGATTTTTCCCCGTTGACGAGCTTAAAACCCTTCGTAAGCAGGGTTCCCGTCTGCAGGGTCACCCCTCTCTCGGAAAATGCCCCGGTATCGACATGAGCACCGGCTCCCTCGGTCAGGGCGTTTCCGCAGCCTGCGGTATGGCTCTTTCCGGCAAGATCTCGGACGAACACTATAAGGTATATGCAATTCTCGGCGACGGTGAGATCGAGGAGGGTCAGGTATGGGAGTCCGCAATGTTTGCGGCCCATTACCAGCTTGATAATCTCGTTTTCGTCGTGGATAACAACAACCTCCAGATCGACGGCGAGATAAGCAAGGTCATGAACCCGTACCCGATAGATCAGAAGTTCGAAGCTTTCGGCTGGCACGTAATCAATATCGACGGTCATGACTTCGATCAGATCGAAAAGGCATTCAATGAAGCTGAAAATGTTGCAAATCAACCAACCGTTATAATCCAGAAGACAACAAAGGGCAAGGGCGTTTCCTATATGGAAAACAACGTTTCGTGGCACGGGGCTGCGCCGAACGAGGAACAGTACAATATTGCCATGAACGAGCTTAAGGCACACCTTGCCGAGCTTGAAAAGTGAGAAAGGAGATAACGGATATGGATAAGAAAGCAACTCGTGAAAGCTACGGCGAAGCGCTCTGCAAGCTCGCCGAGATCCGCCCCGACCTTGTTGTGCTGGACGCTGACCTGGCGGCTGCAACAAAAACGGGCATATTCAAGAAGGCATACCCCGATAAGCATTTCGACTGCGGTATCGCGGAAGCAAACATGATGGGCGTTGCGGCAGGCATCGCAACCACCGGAAAGCTTGTTTTTGCAAGCTCCTTCGCTATGTTCGCGGCCGGCCGTGCATTTGAAATAGTGCGCAACAGCATAGGCTACCCGAACCTCAACGTAAAGATCGGTGCAACTCACGCAGGCATCTCTGTCGGCGAGGACGGTGCTTCCCACCAGTGCTGTGAGGACATAGCGCTCATGTCGGTAATACCGAATATGACTGTCATCAATCCCGCGGATCACGTCGAGGCTACTGCGGCGGTTCTCGCAATGGCTGATTACAAGGGACCCACATATATGCGCTTCGGTCGTCTTGCAGTTCCGGTATTCAATGATCCGGAAACATACAAGTTTGAAGTCGGCAAGGGTGTGACGCTGAAAGACGGCAAGGACATCACGATCATAGCTACCGGACTTATGGTAGCGGAAGCGATCGAAGCCGGAAATGCTCTGAAAGAGCAGGGAATAGATGCCCGCATCATCAACATACACACGATCAAGCCTATTGACCGCGAGATCATCGAGAAGGCTGCACGCGAGACAGGAAAGATCGTGACAGTCGAAGAGCACAGCGTTATCGGCGGTCTCGGCTCGGCTGTAGCATCGGTAGTTACCGAGACTTGCCCCGTTCCGGTCATCAAGATCGGCGTAAAGGACACTTACGGTCATTCCGGTCCCGCAGTCGCACTTCTGAAAGAGTTCGGTCTGTCCGCCGAGAATATCGTCGCGACGACAAAGGCAGCTCTTGGAAAGTAAACGTAACAGTGAAAGGCTCCGTGATCTCACGGAGCTTTTTCTGAAAGTGAGAGGAATATGAAAAAAACATCGGTTATTGTATTTGCGGCAATGGTCGTTATGCTATCGGGCTGTGTAAAAAAGCCGGATGTTCCTGTCGAGTATTCGGGTTTCCACTGTGTCGGAAGCTGGAACGAGTATGATAATGCGTTCGAGATATCTTTGTATCCATTTGATATGGATTCCGAAACCTATAAAACAGGGACAGCAGAGGTGAAGTGGTTATGGTCGAGCGACGGGAAAAGCTTTGAGCAGTACAGCGAAACATCTTCCTATGCTGAAAAACTCATGATTGTTCCCGATGAAAGGTTTGAGGTAAATCTTGAGAACGATCCTTATGACAGAAAGCTTTCTCAGAAGATCATCCGAGCCGAGGTGAAAGGCGAGGACGGGATAGTTCATATAGCGGCACCTTTGAGAATAATGTGGGATACCGAATATCATAACGGTTTTGCGACTCTTTATGATTCTGATGAGGACGGGCTTGTTGATGTTCTGGAATGTCAGGATGAAAACTACGACCCGTTCAACCCCGATTCCGACGGGGACGGGATAAGCGATTACAATGAATGGTATGATTTTTCTGAATAACAAAAACAGCAGCCCGTTTCCGAGCTGCTGTTTTGTTGTATTCTGAAACTACACGCCGCATTTAAGTCTGCACACGAAAAGCTGCAAAACTATTTGATACAGCTACCGGCTGCGGCGCCTTCGCCGCTCACTTGAGTTCAGCGAAGTACTTGATAGTTCTTACCATCTGAGATGTGTAAGAGTTCTCGTTGTCGTACCAGGAAACAACCTGAACCTCGTAGAGATCGTCAGCTATCTGTGCAACCATTGTCTGAGTTGCATCGAAGAGGGAACCGTACTTCATGCCGATAACGTCGGAAGAAACGATAGGATCTTCGTTGTAGCCGTAGGACTCGGAAGCAGCAGCCTTCATTGCAGCGTTGATGTCTTCCTTAGTAACGCCTGCCTTCTTAACAACAGCTGTGAGGATAGTTGTTGAACCTGTGGGAACCGGAACACGCTGAGCGGAACCGATGAGCTTGCCGTTGAGCTCGGGGATTACAAGACCGATAGCCTTAGCTGCGCCTGTGCTGTTCGGAACGATGTTAGCTGCGCCTGCTCTTGCTCTTCTGAGGTCGCCCTTTCTGTGAGGACCGTCGAGGATCATCTGGTCGCCTGTGTAAGCGTGGATAGTGCTCATGATACCGCTCTGGATAGGAGCATAGTCGTTGAGAGCCTTAGCCATAGGAGCGAGGCAGTTTGTTGTGCAGGAAGCAGCGGAGATGATCTTGTCATCAGCTGTAAGAGTCTTTTCGTTTACAGAGAATACGATAGTCTTGAGGTCGTTGCCTGCGGGAGCGGAGATAACGACTTTCTTAGCGCCTGCATCGATATGAGCCTGGGACTTTTCCTTAGAGCAGTAGAAGCCTGTGCACTCGAGAACAACGTCAACGCCGAGCTGGCCCCAAGGACAATCCTTAGCATCCTTTTCTGCGTAGATCTTTAATGTCTTGCCGTCAACTGTGATGGTGTTATCATCGTCGTTAGCTGTAACAGTGTGCTTGCCTTCGCCGATCTTTCCGCAGTAACCGCCCTGTGCGGTATCATACTTGAGAAGGTGAGCGAGCATGGAGGGCTTTGTAAGATCGTTGATAGCAACTATCTCATAGCCTTCTGCATCGAACATCTGTCTGAAAGCGAGACGACCGATACGACCGAAACCATTGATTGCAACTTTAACTGCCATTGTGAGATTCCTCCTGAAAAATGAAATATTCGTGCGGTACATACTGCCTTTTACGGCACCTGTATCTTACCTACAATATTATACAGGATTTAAGCCTAAATATCAAGTGTTTTGATAATTTTTTCACACGATTTGCCACATTTTTCCCGTAAAAAATAATTCACCGTTTTTGTGTATTTTAAACAAAATATTGATTAAATAAGGATTTGCGGCACTATATAATGAGTTTTCGATATTATATATCACTATACCATTTAATATATACAGATATAAGCTGAAAAAATTTTTGAAAAAATGTAAAATTTTACTTGACAAGAGGGGCGATTTGTTATATAATTAAATACTGAATTATAATGGTCATACTAACCGATACAGAAAAATTTGTGCGCGTTGTTATGCCGATTTTTCAAAATAATAAGGAGTGATCTAAGCCAATGGTGAATGTAAAGCCGGTGCAGATGGGTAATACTACCCGAATGAGTTTTTCAAAGATCAATGAGGTCATCGAAATGCCGAACCTCATAGAGATCCAGAAAAATTCTTACAAATGGTTTCTGGAGGAGGGGATCAAGGAAGTCTTTGAGGATATTTCCTCCATCACCGATTCAAACGGCAAGCTCGTTCTGAGTTTCGTTGATTACAGTATCGACGATACTCCCAAGTACACCATAGAAGAGTGCAAGGAGCGTGATGTAACTTATGCGGCTCCTCTCCGTGTGAAGGCGAGACTTCGCAATGAGGAGACCGGTGAAGTCGCGGAGAGTATGATCTTCATGGGCGATTTCCCGCTTATGACAGACAGCGGTACATTCGTTATAAACGGTGCCGAGCGTGTCATAGTTTCCCAGCTCGTCCGTTCGCCCGGCGTTTACTTTGGCTTTGATTATGACAAGACCGGTAAGAAGCTGTTCACTTCTCAGGTGATCCCGAACCGCGGTGCGTGGCTCGAATACGAGATGGACAGCAACGATATCTTCTACGTTCGTATAGACAAGAACAGAAAAATACCTGCTACCACTCTCGTGCGTGCTCTCGGCAAAGGTACGGATGAAGAGCTTTTTGCGCTGTTCGGAGATGACGAGCGCATTCGCCAGACCATAATGCAGAAAGATACCACCAAGAACAGGGAAGAAGCCCTGCTCGAAGTGTACAAGAAACTGCGCCCGGGTGAGCCGCCCACAGTCGAGTCTGCGGAAACTCACCTCAACAATCTGTTCTTTGATGCAAAGAGATATGACCTCTCCCGCTTCGGAAGATACAAGTTCAACAAAAAGCTCGGTGTTGCAAACCGTATAGTAGGTCACAAGCTCGCAGGAACGGTCATCGACACGTTCACAGGCGAGATCATCGCGGAAGAAGGCACCGTTGTTACTCCCGACCTCGGTAAGCAGATCGAACAGGCCGGTGTAATGGAAGTCCTTCTCGAATCCGAAGAAGGCGTTATCAAGGTAATAGGAAACGGTACGGTAGATATCAAGCCTCACCTTGAAGACGAAGGCTACGGCAATATCGACCCTCTGAAGCTCGGCATCAACGAGCGTGTTACTGCCTCGGTTCTTCGTGACATTTTCAACGAGAACGACAGCGAGGAAGAAGTCGAGGCTGCTCTTCGTGCAAGAGCGGACGAGCTTGTTCCGAAGCACGTCACCATTGACGATATTTTTGCAAGCGTAAGCTATTTCATAAACCTCTGTGAGGGCGTGGGAAATGTCGATGATATCGACCACCTCGGCAACAGACGTATCCGCTCCGTAGGCGAGCTGCTCCAGAATCAGTTCAGGATAGGTTTCACGAGAATGGAGCGTGTTATAAGAGAGCGTATAGGCCTCCAGCAGGAGACTGAGAAGATCTCCCTCAACAACCTCGTGAACATAAGACCTGTTGTTGCTGCAATAAAGGAGTTCTTCGGTTCTTCGCCTCTCTCCCAGTTCATGGATCAGAACAATCCTCTCGCGGAACTTACCCATAAGAGAAGACTCTCCGCACTCGGCCCGGGCGGACTTTCCCGTGACCGTGCGGGATTTGAAGTCCGCGATGTTCACTATTCCCATTACGGCCGTATGTGCCCGATCGAGACGCCTGAAGGTCCTAACATCGGTCTTATCTCGTATCTCGCTTCTTTTGCGCGTATCAACGAGTATGGATTTATCGAGGCTCCTTACCGTAAGGTAGAGCGCGGCACCGGTATCGTATCGGACGAAGTCGTTTATATGACGGCAGATGTGGAGGATATGTACACTATCGCGCAGGCGAACGAGCCCCTCGATGAGAACGGCAAGTTCAAGAGAAAGCGCGTTACCGCAAGACGCAGAGACGAGATCATAGAAGTCAAGCCCGAAGAAGTTGACTACATGGACGTTTCGCCTAAGATGGTCGTTTCTGTTGCGACCGCGATGATCCCGTTCCTTGAGAACGATGACGCGAACCGTGCACTCATGGGCGCGAATATGCAGAGACAGGCAGTTCCGCTTATGGTCACCCAGAACCCGATCGTCGGCACCGGCATGGAGTACAAGGCTGCGGTCGATTCCGGAGTATGCGTTCTTGCAAAGGAAGACGGCGTAGTTACGAGAGTCACCGCAGATGAAGTTACCGTAAAGGGCGATGACGGACAGGAAAGAAAGTACAAGCTCATCAAGTTCAAGCGTTCCAACCAGGGTACCTGCGTGAACCAGCGTCCTATCGTCGAAAAGGGCGAGAAGGTAAAGGCGGGTCAGGTGCTCGCGGACGGCCCCGCAACTTCTCAGGGTGAGATATCCCTCGGTAAGAATGCTCTCATAGGCTTCATGACCTGGGAAGGCTACAACTACGAGGACGCCGTTCTTATCAATGAGAAGCTTGTTTACAACGATGTTTACACATCTATCCATATAGAAGAGTACGAGATCGAATGCCGCGATACAAAGCTCGGACCGGAAGAGATCACCCGTGATATCCCGAACCTGAGCGAAGATGCGCTCAAGGATCTCGACGAGAACGGTATCATCAGAATAGGTGCCGAGGTGCATTCCGGTGATATCCTTGTCGGCAAGGTAGCGCCTAAGGGCGAGACCGAGCTTACAGCCGAGGAAAGACTTCTCCGCGCGATATTCGGTGAGAAGGCAAGAGAAGTGCGCGACAGCTCGCTTCGTGTTCCTCACGGCGAAAGCGGCGTTATCGTCGATGTCAAGGTGTTCACAAGAGAGAACTGCGACGAACTCTCCGCCGGTGTCAATATGGCAGTCCGCTGCTATATCGCTCAGAAGAGAAAGATCTCGGTCGGCGATAAGATGGCGGGTCGTCACGGTAACAAGGGTGTCGTTTCCCGCATACTGCACCAGGAAGATATGCCTTTCCTGCCCGACGGAACTCCTCTCGATATCGTACTCAATCCTCTCGGAGTTCCTTCCCGAATGAATATAGGTCAGGTGCTCGAAGTGCATCTCGGATATGCAGCGAAGGCACTGGGCTGGAAGGTGATGACACCTGTATTCGACGGCGCTCACGAAGAGGACATCAGACAGATGTTCGCTATGGCGGAAGCGCAGAGGGAGAATTATCCCGATAAGGACGGCCCCGGTATAGACTTCTCGAAGATACCGATGACCCAGGAAGCAAAGACTCAGCTTATAGACGGCCGTACAGGCGAAAAGTTCGACAGCCTTGTAACTGTCGGATATATGTACTATCTTAAGCTGCATCACCTCGTTGATGATAAGATCCACGCCCGCTCCACAGGTCCTTACGCACTTGTAACACAGCAGCCTCTCGGCGGTAAGGCGCAGTTCGGCGGCCAGCGTTTCGGAGAGATGGAAGTCTGGGCTCTTGAAGCTTACGGTGCTGCATATACACTGCAGGAGATACTGACAGTCAAGTCGGACGACGTTGTGGGACGTGTGAAGACCTATGAGGCAATAGTCAAGGGCGAGCCGGTTCCGAAGCCCGGTATCCCCGAATCCTTCCGCGTTCTTATCAAGGAGTTCCAGTCTCTCGGACTTGATATCAAGATACTTGACGAAAACAACGAGGAGATCGACCTCAAGCAGACGCTTGACGATGACGATGATAACGCGGGTGTTGTAAGCCCCGACGACTTCAGCTATGAAGTAGATGAGAGCGAACTCAACGATTCGTACATCATCGGCGACAGCGATGACGACTATTTCAGCGGTTCTTCCGATGACGAAGACGATGATTTCGACGAAGACACCGGCTTTGACGATGACGACGATGATTTCGGCATCGGAGAAGATGAAGGTGACGATGAGATCGACTGATAGAGCCGGATCGTAAAGAGCAATCGGAATATGCGGCTTATGACCGCTAATTTACAGAAATTGAGGTTTTTGAAATTGGCTAACGTTTTTGAATCAATAAAGATCGGACTTGCGTCGCCCGATCAGATACGAGCATGGAGCTACGGCGTGGTTGAGCGCCCCGAGACTATCAATTACAGAACACAGAAGCCCGAACGTGACGGTCTGTACTGTGAGAAGATCTTCGGACCGCAGAAGGACTGGGAGTGTGCCTGCGGAAAGTACAAGCGCATCCGCTTCAAGGGTAAGATCTGCGAACGCTGCGGAGTTGAAGTCACAAGAAGCAAGGTAAGACGTGAGCGCATGGGTCACATCGAGCTTGCAGCACCCGTATCTCACATCTGGTATTTCAAGGGCACACCTTCGAGGATCGGTCAGGTGCTCGACATCTCTCCGAAAAGACTTGAGGAAGTCCTTTACTTCACAAAGTACATCGTTACCGACCCGGGTGATACAGTCCTCACAAAGGGTCAGCTCCTTACCGAAAAGGAATACGCCGATATGCGCGAGCGCTATGATGAAGCTTTCAAGGCAGGAATGGGCGCGGAAGCCATAAAGGTGCTCCTTCAGGAGATCGACATCGAGAAGCTTGCACAGGAGCTCAAAGATGAGCTCAAGGACACCCAGCAGGGTCAGAAGCGTGTGAAGCTGCTCAAGAGACTTGACGTTATCGAAGCGTTCAGACAGAGCGGAAACCGTCCCGAGTGGATGATACTCGACGTTGTTCCGATAATCCCTCCGGATCTCCGTCCTCTCATACTCCTCGACGGCGGAAGATTTGCAACGAGCGATCTGAACGATCTTTACAGGCGTGTTATAAACAGAAACAACAGACTTAAAAAGATGCTTGAGCTCAAGGCTCCCGACATCATCATAAGAAACGAGAAGAGAATGCTGCAGGAAGCCGTTGACGCGCTTATAGACAACGGCAGACACGGAAGAGCCGTGACCGGTCCTTCCAACCGCCCGCTGAAATCTCTCTCCGATATGCTTAAGGGCAAGCAGGGACGTTTCCGTCAGAACCTGCTGGGCAAGCGTGTTGACTACTCCGGACGTTCCGTTATCGTTGTCGGACCCGATCTTAAAATGGATCAGTGCGGACTTCCGAAGGAAATGGCGATAGAGCTGTTCAAGCCTTTCGTAATGAAGGAGCTTGTTGCAAGAGGTCTTTCCAACAACATCAAGAGTGCAAGAAAAATGGTTGACAGGGCAAAGGACGAGGTCTGGGACGTTCTTGAAGATGTCATCAAGGATCACCCTGTACTGCTCAACCGTGCGCCTACACTGCACAGACTCGGTATCCAGGCATTTATGCCTGTTCTCGTCGAGGGTCGTGCAATAAGACTTCACCCGCTGGTATGTACGGCGTTCAACGCGGACTTCGACGGCGACCAGATGGCAGTTCATCTCCCGCTTTCCGAGGAAGCTCAGGAAGAAGCAAGATCCCTCATGCTTGCAGCAAAGAACCTGCTCAAACCGTCGGACGGACGCCCGGTAACTGTTCCTACCCAGGATATGGTGCTCGGTTCGTACTACCTTACGATTTCCAAGAAGGGCGAGCTCGGCGAGGGCAAGGTCTTCCGTGATTTCAACGAAGCTCTCATGGCATATCAGGACGGCGTTATCTCCATTCATGCGGCTATCAAGGTCCGCGTTACAAAGGAGATCGGCGAAGAGAAGATCCAGAAGCTTATAGATACAACTGTCGGCAAGATCATCTTCAACGAGCATATCCCGCAGGATCTCGGATTTGTTGACAGAAGCGATCCCGACAAGGCTCTTGACCTTGAGATCGACTTCAAGGTAGGAAAGAAGCAGCTCGGTCAGATCATAGGTGCCTGCATCAAGATCCACGGTACTGCAATGACCGCACAGGTGCTCGATAAGATCAAGGCTCTCGGCTATAAGTATTCCACAAAGGCTGCGATCACAGTCGCTGTATGCGATGCGTCGATCCCGCCCCAGAAGAAGCATATCCTTGAAGAAGCCGATGAACAGGTCGCAGAGATCAACAAGGAATTCTCCCGCGGCTTTATCTCCAACCAGGAACGTAAGAATGCTGTTCTTGAAGTATGGAACAAGGCTACCAATGAGGTTTCCGACGCACTTACAAAGAACCTCGACCAGTACAACCCGATATTCATGATGGCGGACTCCGGTGCGCGTGGTTCTATAAACCAGATCAGACAGCTCGCAGGTATGCGCGGACTTATCGCGAATACTTCCGGTGAAACTATCGAGATCCCGATCAGAGCTAACTACCGTGAAGGTCTTAACATCATGGAGTACTTCATTTCCTCCCGTGGTGCAAGAAAGGGACTTGCCGATACAGCGCTCCGTACTGCGGACTCCGGTTACCTCACAAGACGACTTGTCGATGTATCCCAGGAAGTCATCATAAGAATGGAAGACTGCGGTACCACAGAAGGTATCGAAGTTTACGAGATCTGCGAGGGCAAGGAAAAGATCGAGTCTCTCCAGGAAAGACTTGTGGGCAGATACCTTGTTGAGGACTTCCTCGACAAGAACGGCAATGTGCTCGTTTCAAAAGATAAGCTCATCAACGATGCCGATGCAAAGAAGATCATAGATTCCGGCGCGGAGAGAGTGCGGATCCGTTCTCTCCTTACCTGTGCGGCAAAGCATGGTGTGTGCGCTAAGTGCTACGGTTCTTCGCTTGCAAACGGAAATCCCATAACGATAGGCGAGGCTGTCGGTATCATCGCGGCTCAGTCCATAGGCGAGCCGGGTACACAGCTTACCATGAGAACCTTCCATACCGGCGGTATCGCATCTGCCGAGGATATCACGCAGGGTCTTCCGCGTGTCGAGGAACTCTTCGAGAGCCGCCGCCCGAAATCCAGCGCGATAATCACAAAGATCGCAGGAAAGGTCTCCTTCGAGGAGATCAAGAAGACCCGTCACGCAGTTATAACTGCTGATGACGGAACGAGCGAGCAGTACGCTATCCCGTTCGGCTACAGGATCAAGGTAGAAGAAGGCGATGTTGTTGCAGCCGGCGATCCTCTGACCGAAGGTTCGATCAACCCGCATGACATACTTCTCGTAAAGGGTGAGCAGGCCGTTCAGAACTACATTATCAGCGAAGTTCAGAAGGTTTACCGTCTGCAGGGTGTTGACATCAACGATAAGCATATCGAGGTCATCGTCCGCCAGATGATGAGAAAGGTGCGCATCGACGATCCCGGCGATTCTTACCTCCTGCCCGGTGCGACAGTCGATAAGAACGAGCTTGTGAAGATATTCGACGAGCTTGCCGAAAGACGCGCGAACGGCGAAGAGATCAGGGATCCCGAATATTCGCCCGTGCTCCTCGGTATCACTAAGGCGTCCCTCGCTACCGACAGCTTTATGTCGGCTGCATCGTTCCAGGAGACCACAAGAGTGCTCACCGACGCGGCTATCCACGGCAAGGTGGATCACCTCATCGGTCTGAAGGAGAATGTCATCATCGGTAAGCTTATCCCCGCAGGTACGGGAATGAAGTCCGACGAAGAAACAGATGAACCTTCCGAAGTTCAGACAGAAGAACAGCCCGCTGAGTTTTGATAAAACTTGACGGTATAGCAAAATGTTGTGAAAATGCACAAAAACATAATCGCATTTTTTCACAAACAGGAAAAATATACAAAAATTAATGGAAATGCCCGAGAACCTTGACTTTTCGGGCATTTTTGTGTATAATAATTACTATTGCGGGTTTATACTGCAAAATTTTCTATCGGAGGTGAAAAGAATTGCCAACCTTTAACCAGCTTGTAAGAAAGGGAAGAGAGGTTTCTGAAAAGAAGTCCAAGGCTCCTGCACTTTTAAAGGGTCTTAACACTTTAAAGAAGGCTCCCACAGATGTAACTGCTCCCCAGAAGAGAGGAGTATGCACTGCAGTAAGAACTGCTACCCCTAAGAAGCCTAACTCCGCTATGCGTAAGGTAGCCAGAGTAAGACTTTCCAACGGTTACGAAGTTACAGCTTATATCCCCGGAATCGGACACAAGCTCCAGGAGCACAGCGTTGTCCTCATCAGAGGCGGACGTGTTAAGGATCTCCCTGGTGTACGTTACCATATCGTGCGCGGAACTCTCGATGCACAGGGTGTTGACGGAAGAATGCAGGGAAGATCGAAGTACGGCGCTAAGCGTCCGAAGGCAGGTAAAAAAGCGTAATCAGAGTGAACCTACGCCCCATTTGAGGTTTATATACATTGTATTGCCTCGGAATGGCAGGCGGGAGCATCCGTCCGCTGCGTAAAAGCGGACAAGTACGCTTTCGAGTACCGATGAATTCGTTTTGCAGCAACAGGTTTGCTGCGCAAATTTATGAAGGAGGGAAGTAAAGTGCCAAGAAGAGGTAATGTACCCAAGCGTGATGTACTGCCGGATCCGCTTTACAATTCGGAGCTGGTAACAAGACTTATCAATAACATCATGCTCGACGGCAAGAAGGGTGTTGCCCAGAAGATCGTTTACGGCGCATTTGAGATCGTAGGCGAAAAGACAGGCAAGGAGCCCCTTGAAGCATTTGAAGAGGCAATGGAAAATATCATGCCTCAGCTCGAAGTTAAGGCTCGCCGTGTCGGCGGTGCGACATATCAGGTTCCTATGGAGGTTCGTCCCGAAAGACGCAGAACTTTAGGACTCAGATGGATCACCACATACAGCAGAGCAAGAAACGAAAAGACAATGAAGGAAAGACTCGCTAACGAGATCCTTGACGCCCTTAACGGACAGGGCGGTTCGTGCAAGAAGCGCGACGATACCCACAGAATGGCAGAGGCTAACAAGGCGTTTGCTCACTATAAGTGGTAAGGAGAGAACGGAGGAAATATGGCAAGAGACGTAACGCTCGAAATGACCCGTAATATCGGTATTATGGCTCATATCGATGCAGGCAAGACCACTACCACCGAACGTATCCTTTATTACACGGGTATTAACCATAAGATAGGTGAAACGCATGACGGTTCTGCAACCATGGACTGGATGGCGCAGGAGCAGGAAAGAGGTATTACTATCACTTCCGCTGCGACAACGGCTTACTGGAAGCAGCACAGAATAAACATCATCGACACCCCCGGCCACGTTGATTTCACAGTTGAAGTTGAGCGTTCGCTCAGAGTACTTGACGGTTCCGTTACCGTATTCTGCGCAAAGGGCGGCGTTGAGCCCCAGTCCGAGACTGTTTGGCATCAGGCTGATAAGTACAAGGTACCGAGAATGGCTTATGTCAACAAGATGGATATCATGGGCGCGGACTTCTATAACGTTGTCCAGATGATGAAGGATCGCCTTAAAACAAACGCTGTTCCGATCCAGCTTCCTATCGGATCGGAGGATACGTTCAGAGGTATCATTGACCTCGTAGAGATGAACGCGGACATCTACTATGATGACCTCGGCAAGGATATGAGAGTCGAAGAGATCCCCGCTGATATGAAGGAGCTTGCGGAGAAGTACAGAACAGAACTTCTCGAAGCTGTTTCAGAGCAGGACGAAGAAATAATGAACAAGTACCTCGAAGGTGAAGAGATCACCGTAGAGGAGATCAAGAGATGCATCAGAAAGGCTTGTATAGCCAACGATATGGTACCTGTTACCTGCGGTACTTCCTACAGAAACAAGGGCGTTCAGAAGCTCCTCGATGCTGTAGTTGACTATATGCCTTCGCCGCTCGACATTCCGCCTATCAAGGGTACAAACCCCGAGACAGGTGAGGAAGAAGAGAGACGTGCAGGCGATAACGAGCCCTTCTCCGCACTCGCATTCAAGATCGCAACAGACCCGTTCGTTGGTAAGATATGCTACTTCCGCGTATATTCGGGTATTGTTGAGGCCGGCGCAAGCGTCCTTAATGCAACTAAGGACAAGAAGGAGCGTATGGGTCGTATCCTTCAGATGCACGCTAACCACAGACAGGATCTTGAAGTTTGCTACTGCGGCGATATCGCTGCTGCAGTCGGCGTAAAGAACACCACAACGGGTGATACCCTCTGCGATGAGGAGCACCCGATCATACTTGAGTCCATGGAATTCCCGGATCCTGTTATTGATCTGGCTATCGAGCCCAAGACCAAGGCAGGTCAGGAAAAGATGGCACTCGCACTTGCAAAACTTGCAGAAGAAGACCCGACATTCAAGACCTGGACCGACCAGGAGACCGGTCAGACGATCATCGCGGGTATGGGTGAACTTCACCTTGAGATCATCGTTGACAGACTTCTCCGTGAGTTCAAGGTAGAAGCAAATGTCGGCGCTCCTCAGGTCGCTTATAAGGAGACCATCACGACCGCAACAGACGTTGATACCAAGTATGCGCGTCAGTCCGGCGGTAAAGGTCAGTACGGTCACGTTAAGCTCAAAGTCGAGCCCAACGAGTCCGGTAAGGGCTATGAGTTCATCAACGCTGTTGTCGGCGGCGCTATCCCGAAGGAGTATATCCCTGCAGTTGACGCAGGTATCCAGGGTGCAATGCAGTCCGGCGTTATGGCAGGATACCCTGTAGTTGACCTGAAGGTAACACTTTACGACGGATCCTACCATGAGGTAGACTCGTCCGAAATGGCATTCAAGATCGCAGGCTCAATGGCGATCAAGGAAGCCTGCAAGAAGGCTAACCCCGTAATTCTCGAACCTATCATGAAGGTAGTTGTTATCGTTCCGGAAGAGTATATGGGCGACGTAATAGGCGACCTGAGCTCCCGCAGAGGCACTATCCAGGGTATGGACGACAGAAATGGAGTTAAGCAGATCAATGCTCTTGTTCCGCTGTCCGAGATGTTCGGTTACTCAAACGACCTTCGTTCCAAGACACAGGGTCGCGGTCAGTATGTAATGGAGCCCAACAGCTATGTTCAGGTTCCGAAGAATATCGCTGATAACATCGTAAGCAAGAGGACCAAAGAATAATTAAAAATTTTTGAAAAAACACTTGTAATTTCATCAGTTTTTTGGTACAATATACCTATGGGATTTTTTGAAATTACCGGTAAATTTTAGGAGGAATTAACAATGGCTAAGGAACATTTTAACCGAACCAAACCCCATGTAAACATCGGTACTATCGGTCACGTTGACCATGGTAAGACAACTCTTACAGCTGCTATCACAAAGGTACTTGCTCTTAAGGGTCAGGCTAAGTTTGAAGCTTACGACATGATCGATAAGGCTCCTGAGGAGAGAGAGCGTGGTATCACTATCAACACAGCTCATGTTGAGTATGAGACAGACAAGCGTCACTACGCACACGTTGACTGCCCCGGTCATGCTGACTACATCAAGAACATGATCACAGGTGCAGCTCAGATGGACGGTGCTATCCTCGTTGTTGCAGGTACAGACGGTCCTATGGCTCAGACAAGAGAGCATATCCTTCTTGCTCACCAGGTTGGCGTTCCTGCAATGGTTGTATTCATCAACAAGTGCGATGACGTTGACGATCCCGAGCTTCTTGACCTCGTTGAAATGGATATCCGTGACGTTCTTACAAAGAATGATTTCCCGGGTGATGATATCCCTGTAATCCGCGGTTCCGCAAAGGTTGCTCTTGACTGCGCAAGCCAGGACATCAATGCTCCCGAGTACAAGTGCATCCTCGAACTCATGGATGCAGTTGACAGCTATATTCCTACTCCTGACCGTAAGGCTGATCTTCCTTTCCTTATGCCTGTTGAGGACACAATGACTATCACAGGCCGTGGAACAGTTGCTACAGGTCGTGTTGAGCGTGGTATCCTCAAGACCAACGATACAGTTGAGATCACAGGTCTTACAGATGAGCCCAAGTCCACTGTTGTAACAGGTATCGAGATGTTCCGTAAGATCCTCGATTACGCTGAGGCAGGCGATAACATCGGTGCTCTTCTCCGTGGTATCCAGAGAAGCGAGATCGAGCGTGGCCAGGTTCTCTGCAAGCCCGGTTCGATCCACCCGCACACAAAGTTCTCCGGCCAGGTTTACGTTCTTAAGAAGGAAGAGGGCGGCCGTCATACACCTTTCTTCTCTAACTACAGACCTCAGTTCTTCTTCAGAACAACAGACGTTACAGGCGTTATCACACTTCCTGCTGACAAGGAAATGTGCATCCCCGGCGATAACGTAACAATGGACGTTGAGCTTATCACTCCTATCGCTATCGAAGAAGGTCTTCGTTTCGCTATCCGTGAGGGCGGCAGAACAGTTGGTTCCGGCGTCGTTACAAAGATCAACGAATAATTTTAAGAAGCCAAAGTTTATAAACGTACTTCCCCCTGAAAAGGGGGAAGTATCTTATCAGTAAATATCGCATACTTGTTGACACAGGGAAGAAGACCGACTCCGCCAGGCCGCATGGCTTAATCGGGGGTGTGACCTTAATGCCGACGGTGGTATGCGCTATTTTTATGTCGAAAAAAGAAAATGGAAATAAGAGATCTTACAGACTATGACGACCTGATCCAAGTCAGCCGTGTATATGAACAGAGCTGGAAATACGCATACAAAAACATTATTCCCCGGGCATATCTTGACAGCATACCGGAGGGACGCTGGGCAGCGAACATAAGAAAGCCCGGTATGAACAATCTCGTTCTTACCGACGGTGGAATAATAGTCGGAACTTGTGGTTACTGCAGATCCCGGTGGGACAAATTTGCTGAGTACGGCGAGATCGTATCGGTGTATCTTCTTCCTGAGTATATGGGGAGAGGGTATGGTCGTGAGCTTGTTGTCACTGCAGTTTCCCGGCTTAAAAGCATGGGACATGAAAAGATCCTGCTTTGGGTGCTCGAAGATAACATAAAAGCACGTCAATTCTATGAACATATCGGATTTGTGAACGGTGGGGAAGTGCTTGACGACAATATCGGCGGCAAGGAGCTCCGTGAAATAATGTACATAAAAAGTGCCTGCTGAGAAATTGGCTCTCAACAGGCACTTTGTTATATTTCCTTTCAGAACACTTTTCTGAGTTCGGTCTCGAAGTCTGTGCTGTCGCTCTCACGAACAACTACCGATATCTCGTCAAGAGCGGTGGTTATCAGTATTGGATTGGCTTTGGCATTAGCGAGCGCCTTGAATACTTTCTCCGCAAATCCGACGCCCTCTACCATTTCGGCGGATTTAATGATAAACTTCACGTTTCCTGAGTTTATCATCGGCGGTTTTGCAGGCTTGACACCGTTTGATACTTTAAGTATCTTCGGCATATCGCTGTCTGCGAATGTAAAACCTATGGAAGTGCTCTCAGCAGAGACCGGAGCTTTCGATATCATATCAATAACGACATTTTCGCTTGCTGCCGCCGAGAAAACGCTGCAGATAAAGCTGCTCTCGCTGTCGTAAGGTATGTCAGCGAATGTGATGATAGAGACTTCTTCCTGTTTTGTGATCGTTGTCATTGTTCCCGTTCCTTTCTTTACGCGTCCGCAAGGAGATCGGACATATCATAAAGTCCTTTGTCCTTCTTCGAGAGGAAAACTGCGGCATTTATAGAGCCGTTTGCAAACACTTCCTTGCTTGCTGCCGAATGAGAGAGGGTTATCACCTCATCGTGACCCGCGAAGATAATGTCATGCTCGCCGACGATCGTTCCGCCGCGTATCGAGTGCAGCCCGATCTCGGTAGCTTCACGGGGCTTCCTTACGCTGTGGCGGTCGTAAACATAGTGATACTTGTTGCCGAGTTCGTTGTTGAGAGCTTCCGCGATCATAATTGCAGTACCCGAGGGCGCATCTTTTTTGAGGTTGTGGTGCTTCTCGACGATCTCGATGTCGAACTGACCGCCGAGAACATTGACAGCCCGTTTTCCGAGCTCAACGAGAAGATTAATGCCGAGAGACATGTTGAACGTGAAAAATACCGGGATCTGTTCAGCAGTCTTCTTTATCTGCGCCACCTGTTCGTCGGTGTAACCGGTAGTTGCAACAACGACCGGTACTCCGTTCATGGTGCAGTATGACAGCAGATCGTCAAGCGCGCTTGGGTGAGAGAAGTCGATGATGACGTCCGGCTTTTCCGGAAGCTCAAACGGCGACTTCACAACGGGAAATCCCGCAGTCTGTTCGGTGTTAAGATCTATTCCGGCGATGACTTTGCAATCGTCCCTCTGTGCTATGAGATTGGTTATTACGCGCCCCATTTTTCCGTTGGCGCCCGTTATTGCAACTTTTACCATTGTTTCACTTCCTGTACTGCGATCAGAGCAGTCCCACGTTTTTGAGCGCAGCCCTGAGCTTTTCGATCTTTGCTTCTTCCATTCTTATGAGAGGCAGCCTGCACTCTCCGACATTCTTTCCGAGAAGGTTCATTGCCTCCTTGACAGGTATCGGGTTCACGTCCATGAACAGTGCGTTTTCCATATCAAGGTACTTTAACTGCAGCTCCAGAGCTTCTTTCTGCTTTCCGGCGAGGAAAAGCTCCACCATGTCGTGCTTCTGGCGCGGTATAACATTTGATGATACCGAGATAACGCCCTTTGCACCGAGGGAGAGGAAGGGAAGGAGCTGGTCGTCGTTTCCGGAGTAGATGTCAAAATCGGTGTGCGCAGCTATTTCGGCTGCGAGAGAGAGATTGCCGCTTGCTTCCTTTACTGCGGAGATCTTCTCGTTCTTTGAAAGCTCGATGTATGTATCGAGCTGGATCGCCGTACCTGTTCTCGAAGGTACATTGTAAAGAATCGTCGGAATATTTACGGAATCCGCGATAGTGTTGAAATGAGCGACAAGACCGCGCTGAGATGTCTTGTTGTAGTAAGGCGTAACCTGAAGTGTAGCGTCAGCGCCGACTTTTTCGGCTTCCTTTGTAAGCTCCACAGCGTAACCGGTGTCGTTGCTGCCGGTACCTGCAATGACAGGAACGCGCTTGTTGACCTTTTCAACGCAGAAGCGTATCATCTCGATATGCTCCTCATCGGTCATGGTAGATGCTTCACCAGTGGTGCCCACAACTACTATGGCATCTGTCTTGTTCGCGATCTGCTCTTCGATAAGTTCAGCGAACTTCTCATAATTTATACTTCCGTCGGGGAACATAGGGGTCACGATGGCAACTCCCGTACCCGTAAAGATAGTCTTTCTCATAATGCATTCTCCTTGCATATATTTTTCTCCCGCTTTCGCGGGAGAATGAAGCTGTTATCAGTCAAAGTAGCCCTTTGCAGCATACAGCTCAGCCATGAGCACAGCGCCGCCGGCAGCACCGCGGAGAGTGTTGTGGGACAGGCATACGAACTTGTAATCGTACTGTGTATCGGGTCTGAGACGGCCTATGGAAACAGCCATACCGTTCTCAAGGTTGCGGTGGAGAGCAGCCTGGGGGTAGTTGTCCTCGGTGAAGTAGTTGAGAAACTGCTTCGGAGCGGAAGGAAGCTGGAGCTCCTGGGGAACGCCCTTGAAGTTCTTCCAGATATCGAGGATCTCGTCCATGGAGGGCTTGTTCTCGAAGCTTACGAAAGCTGCAGCAAAATGACCGTTTGAAACGGGCACGCGCAGACACTGAGTTGTGATAGAGGGGCTGGTTGCCTTCACTATCTCATTGCCCTCGATCTTACCCCAGACCTTGAGCGGCTCCTGCTCGGACTTTTCTTCCTCACCGCCGATATAAGGGATAAGGTTATCCACCATTTCCGGCCATGTCTCAAAAGTCTTGCCGGCACCGGAGATAGCCTGGTATGTGCAGGCGAGTACCTTAGTGATACCGAACTTGCGCAGGGGAGAGAGCGCGGGAACGTAGCTCTGTATCGAGCAGTTGGACTTTACGGAGATGAAACCGCGCTTTGTGCCGAGACGAGCTCTCTGTGCAGCCACGATCTCGGTGTGCTCGGGGTTGATCTCCGGGATTATCATGGGAACATCGGGTGTGAAACGATGTGCGGAGTTGTTTGACATAACGGGAACTTCGTGCTTAGCGTACATTTCCTCAAGTGCCTTGATCTCGTCCTTCTTCATATTCACAGCGCAGAAGACGAAATCCACCTGCTCCGCGATCTTGTCTATGTCCTTAGTAGCGTCGAGGATCACCATATCCTCCATTGCTTTCGGCATGGGCTTTTCGATGAGCCAGCGGGAACCGACAGCTTCCTTGTATGTCTTTCCTGCGGAACGCTCGGAAGCGGCGAGGACTTTTACCTTGAACCACGGGTGGTTTTCGAGAAGAACGGCGAAGCGCTGACCGACCATGCCCGTTGCTCCGATTATACCTACTTTGTACTCTTTCATGATGATTGTTCCTTTCTTTGTCTGACTAATATAAAAACCGGCTTTTAAAGCCGGTTCGTTACAGAATGAAGTACGACAAAACGCGGAAAGCGGTATTGCCGATAGCTCTCCATTACGCCGGACGGCTTAATGACAATCGTACACTTATTCAATGCACGACCGGATATGCATATTTCAACCTATACATTCCTCGGCGGCTTTCCCTTTCACATTAACAATATGTTGAAATATTGGCGTTAATGCTACTCTTTAAACCCGCGCCTCTATCTTTTGATATATTGTATCACAGTATGCTGTATTTGTCAATACTTTACGGTATAATTTTACATTGCAGCCGCCCGCGGGATCATATTTCAGCCCATTATCTCCCTTATCTTCGCCGCAAGCGCTTCCGCAGCCTTGTCGTGGGTAGCGGGGGAGGGGTGCCAGTCCGCGCCGTAGCCGAGCTTACCGTCATGCGGAGTGAGCCGCATCGTGTATATCTGCTCAAATCCGGATCGCTCCCTGAATATCTCCACAGCCTTCTCCATGTAAGGCGCTATCTCGTCGAGCATTATCCCCATAATGCAGAGTATCTTTGAAGTCGGGTTGCAGTTATGAACGACTGCAAGAAAATCGGCGTACTTCTTCGCGTACAGTTCATATCTGTCCTCGTGACCTTTGCACCAGCTGTCGTCGTTGGTGCCGAGATTAACAACGATGAGACCGGGAACATAATTCCCGAAGTTCCAGTCTGTGTCCTGGGGCGCGAGCCCGTCCCGGTCATCGAACTTTTCATGCGAAAAACCGACTTTCGTGTAGTACGGCGGGAGAAGCTGATCGGTGAGCGGAGGCTTTTCCGGAGAATCAACGTACCCCGAGATTATGCCCCAGCCGCTGATCGAGAATGCGCGGACGTCCGCGTCGAGCAGCTTTGCGGTCTTGTATGAATAGGCTTTTGTGAAATCTTCTGTAGCGGTCTTGAAATGCGCAGCCGGGTCGTATTCGTCAACTCCGTAGCCGCAGGTTATAGAGTCGCCGATTATCTCAAGTTTAAGCGGCTTTTCGGGTATGGGGGTTATTTCTCCGTCGCACTCGATCGGACAGATGCCGAAAGTTGACATGGCACATTCGGACAGCTTTATGAATTTTATGTCCGCCTCGGTCTCTTTGCTGCTCTCTATAACGGGGACAGTCTTCTGTATGCTGTCGAGGAGACCTTCTGTGGTTCTGATGCCGTTCACATAGACCGCGTATCTTGCCCAGTTCTCATCGTTCGCGGGCTTTTCGGAAGCTCCGTCGCCCACAAGCTTCAGAGTGAGCTCCCTGCCTTTGAAGTGACATTCAAAACCGCTTCCGGAGAGTGCGCACCAGAAATTGTCGTCCTCGTCATAGATACCGCGTCCGGTGAGCTTTACGTTATCCTCGTTCACAATGTACTTTTTCATTTTGCAGCCTCGTTTTCTCCGGACTTCTGTCCGAGCTTCTTTTCCGTGTGGTTTGCAAGACGTTTGATATTTTCGCGGTGCATGAATATGAGCATAGCACCGATACAAGCCGAGAGCGCAAAGTTTATCCATGCGGCGCTGTCATTCTGCATAAGCGAGAACCCGAGCACAGCGAAGGGATAGAATGCCGCAGCGCATATGGAACCGAGAGAGACGTATCTTGTTATTGCAACGATGATGACGAAAACAACGAAAGGCGCGACGCCCGCGATCCAGTTTATAGCGAGCATAGCCGCGAATGTCACGAGAATGCCCTTGCCGCCCTTGAAGCCGTAGTAAAGCGGGAAAACGTGCCCAAGCACAGCGAATATGCCGGAAAGATAGTTCACCCAGCTCCACCCGTTCTCATGGGAATATGTGTCTATCCCGACAAGCCCGCGGAATATGAGATGGACGAGGACTATGGAGAGCACGCCTTTGAGGATATCGCCTATAAGTACGAAAAGCGCAGCGGCCTTGCCCTGGGTACGGAGAGTATTGGTGAGACCTGCGTTTCCGCTTCCGAGCTCGCGTATATCCTTGCCGGACTTTATCTTTGTGACGATGATGGCGGAGTTTATGCCGCAGAGCAGATAAGGAATGATCGCGGCGAGTGCGAAACATAGTACATACATTAAAGTTTCCATGTATAAGTTCCTCTTTTTTATATCTTTTTCTTAACTCACGCTTTCGCGTTCTTTTCATCTCCGCGCTCGCGTACAACTATGCGGACAGGCGTTGCGTCAAGACGGAACGCTTCCCGGATCTGGTTTTCGATGTAACGCTGATAGGAATAGTGGAAGAGCTCCTTGTTGTTGCAGAAAACAACGAATGTGGGCGGCTTGGTGGAGGCCTGAGTCATATAGTACAGCTTCAGCCGCTTGCCCTTGTCGGAGGGGGGCTGCACGCGGGAAGTCGCGTAGCTCAGAAGGTCGTTGAGCATTCCCGTGGTTATGCGCCGCGCATTCTGTTCGGCAGTGTATCTTATAAGCTCGAAAAGCTTGTCTATGCGCTGACCGGTGAGGGCAGAGATAAATACGAAAGGCGCGTAGGACATAAACGAGAAATCGACTTCGAGCTTTTTTCTGAACTCGTTCATGGTTTTGTCGTCCTTGTCTATGCTGTCCCACTTGTTTATTGCAATAACACAGGCCTTGCCCTGTTCGTGTGCATATCCCGCTACCTTGCTGTCCTGTTCGGCGAATCCTTCGTTGGCGTCTATCATTATAACGCATACATCGGCACGATCCACCGCCATATACGCGCGCAGAACGCTGAAATGTTCCACGCTCTCCGTGACTTTTGATTTTCTCCGAATGCCGGCGGTGTCTATGAATACATACTTTTCGCCGTCACGTTCTACGACTGTATCTATTGCATCGCGGGTGGTGCCGGCGATATCCGAGACGATAACACGCTGTTCACCTGCGATCTTGTTCACGAGGGAGGATTTTCCCGCGTTCGGCCGGCCTATGACTGCGACCTTTATGAGCGCATCGTCATACTCTTCTTCGTCATCGTCGGGCATATTCTCCATGACTGCGTCAAGAAGATCGCCCGTTCCGTGACCGTGAACGGAGGAGACTGCAATAGGGTCGCCGAGACCGAGATTGTAGAATTCGTAGAGCTCCGGCGGGGGAGCGCCTAACGAATCACACTTGTTTACACAGAGCACCACCGGTTTCCCGCTTTTGAGAAGCATTGCCGCAACGCTCTCATCGTTTGCGGTGATACCTGTGGTGATATCCACCACGAAGATGATGACATCGGCGCTGTCGATAGCGAGCTGAGCCTGTTCACGCATCTGGGACAGTATCACGTCCTTGCTTTCCGGCTCTATACCTCCGGTATCGACAAGGGTGAAGCTTTTGTCGAGCCATTCGGCTCTGCCGTAGATACGGTCGCGGGTCACGCCCGGTGTGTCCTCAACTATGGAGAGACGCTGACCGATAAGTTTATTGAAGAGAGTCGATTTTCCGACATTCGGGCGACCGACTATTGCTACAAGTCTCATTGTTATCTCCTGTTCTTTCAGCTGAGCCGTGTTTTTTTCACTCTGACATCGCTTCCGACGAACACAAGCTCTTCCATTGTGGATATGCGGGAGTATATACGCTCGCCGTAGCGCTTCGGAAGTTCGCTGTGATCGAGATTTGTGCTGATAATTGTCGGCAGTGACGCGTTCATTCTGTCGTTGATTATATTATAGAACGCGGACTGGTTGAATTTCGTGTCAAATTCCGCGCCAACGTCGTCGAGAACGAGCAGATCCGCTTTTATGACCATTCCGAGTGTGTCCGCATCGGAAGGCGAATTGCCGAAATGCTCTTTTTCTATCATTCTCATCAGATCGGGTGCGGATATGTATATCACGTTGTATCCTTTTTCGATGACTGCGGAAGCAATGCTGAGGGAGAGGTGGGTCTTTCCGAGACCCGTCTTGCCGCGCATCAGCAGTCCTCCGTATGGGATATGGAAGTCTTCCGCGTACTTTATGCAGGCGGACAGATTTACTTCCATGATCTTTCTTGCAGTCGCCCCGAGCTGGGTGGGGGTACTGTCATCGTAGTAGGAAAGGCTGAATTCGTTGAAAGTGCAAAGCCGTAGGGGAGAGGATCGGTTGATCTCTTCCGCCGACGCTTTTTTCACCATATCCATGAAGCAGGAACAGCGTTTCCCGTCGATAACTCCGGTGTCGCGGCATTTTTTGCATTCACATACCGGTTCGAGGTAATCCTGCGGATAACCGCGGCTGACAAGAGCACTCCTGAGCTGTTCCCGGAGAGAAAGATTATCTTTTTCGATCTCGGCGAGTTTTTCGGAAATATTCCCGTCCCTGTCCGCAATAGCGGAGAGTAGTTTTGCGGAAGTGCCCGAAAGCTTTGTGCGCAGAGCGTATATATCCGGAAATTTCAGCTTTATTTCTTCGAGCCGCATTTCTTCCGTATTTCTGTCTTTTTGCCTTATGCGGTTGAGTTCCGCTTCCGCAGCGGCGTAAAATCTGTTGTCGAATGCCATATCAAATCACTCTCAAAGGTTCTTGTATTTATCGTAAGCACGCTGTTCGATCTCGGAAGTATTGAAGGAGGGCGTGTTGTCGGCTGCAGGATCCTGTGTCCTGCGTTTTTCGAGCCGGGACGGGTCGGTTATGCCCTCTGCTGACCACTTGCGCAGTATCTTGTCCATATACGGGAAGCTGAGCTTTCCGGTATTGTTTATGGTAATATCATAGGCTTCGTCGATCAGAGCGTCGGAAATACCCATATCGGTCCATTCGGCGATCATCTGCTTCTGCTTCACCGAGAATGCCGATGAAAGACCGAATTTTGCATGGAGCCGGTTTTCCGCTGTATTCCTGTTCTGGAGCTGACGTATGCGCTCCTCGGCTTTCCGGATATCATCTATGCCGCTCTCTATCCAGTCTCTCGCCACTGATTTCATATATGCCGGAGTAGCCTTGTCTATGTTGAAGCAGTATTCTATCAGCATCATTGTGACTTCGCACGGCAGCCCGATCTCTTCCACGAGTATCATGAGGGTCTGCTGTTCGGCATGACGAGGGGGTCTGCCCGCAAGCCGTTCGTATGTATCGAAAAGGTACTTTACAGCCTTGTCTCCGTTTACTGCACCGGCGATTATCTTCGGCGGGAAGTGGGTCTCGGAGTTAAGAGCGGCTCTCGCTTCGGGAGTGGAGAGTTCCGTGTGAGGATCCGGGGAAGAAGGCGCGGCATGGACAGCAGCATCGGGAGCGGCACTGTGCGGGGCATCGGACGGGTAGTATTCGCTTCCGCTTACGGAAAGCACCTGTGCATTCACCCAGTACAGCAGCGCGTCGGAAACATCTTCCTTGCTGATACCGAGCTCAGAAGCTATTATCTCGTCTTTTATGCCGACGTCGGGGTATGCGAGAAGATACAGCAGCACCTTTATTTGTGTGCCCGAGGCAAGCTTGAGATGATGTTCGTCAACAATGCAGGAGGGTACTGCAAAGACCTTTCTCCATGCGCCGAGGTTTATTCTGTGATCCATAATGCCTGCCTCCTTTCGTAATGATATCTCCGGCGGTGCGTCGGGAAACGATCGTTCCCGAAATGCAAATACTTTATTATTATATCACAATATTGTTTTTTTTGCAATACCGAAATTTACAATGAATACAAATAAACGGAAATGTAAATTCTGCTATAAGGTTGACTTTTGGGCGGAATTGTGCTAATATAAATGTATTGACTTTTTGCGGGATCGGTTTGTCGATCCTTGACGTATAAACCAAAAAGAAAGAAAAGATATTATATGAAGATCAACAGGAAAGCTGTTATTTCAGCCGCCGCGGTTCTGCTGCTGTCCGGCTGTGCTCATGATATTTCAAAGACGGTCCCCACCGAGGAAAGCGCAGTCGAGGTGCTTGCGACCCAGGAAACGACAACAACTTCCGTTACCACCACCACTACCGAAAAGATCACCGTTATAACGACTACGGAATCACAGACCACGACGGAATCCGAAACGACCACCGAGACGGCAGAAGTATCCGTATCCGATGAAGATACGACAACTGCACCGTCGGAGGGTACATACACGATATATTCGGACGAGTATAAAGAGTACCCCTTGTCCGCAGATTACAAGGATTTCCTCTCGAAGTGCGTTTTCGTCGGCGACAGTATCTGCAGCGGCCTCAAAGCCTACGATATAATACCGGCGGACAGAGTATGCGCAGTCGGAAATGTGGCCGCAAGAAACATCTTCGAGGACTGGGTGGAGTTCAAGGTTAACGGGAGCAAGCTGCCGCTGCTGTCCGCGCTGGTGGATCTTAAACCCGAGTACATAGTGTTTTCCATGGGAATGAACGATGTAAATATGACATCGGAGAGTACTTTCTGCAAGAACTACGACGATATTCTCTCCCAGGTATCGAGTTTCCTGCCCGACGCCAAGCTGATCGTGCTTTCGATCACTCCGATAACCTACGGCGAAAACGGCAAGCTCTTTACGACAAATGACAATATCGACAGCTTCAACACTGCGCTCAGGGAGTATCTCGACGGCACCGGAAAGTGGATCTATGCGGACGTGGCGCATGAAATGAAGAACACACACAATATGTTGAAGGACAATTACCTCGGTTCGCCCGACGGCGTGCATCTCGCTCCCGACGCATATTACGCTATACTGTACCAGCTCTGTGAGCGTGTTGTGGACGGAAAAGTGTACAATTTCGACGGTACTTTCTCCTGGACAGATGATGCCATAAAGCCTGCACAGACCACTGCAAAGACAAAGAAAACCACAGAACCGGAGACGCTTCCGGAACATGACGGAGAGCTTTCCGGGGTCATCGAACTGTCGGATCCGGACTGATAAGACCCCGAAAACGCGGAACATCACGCGGAACGCGGTTGTGAAAATTTTATGAAAAATTTTTCAAAAAACACTTGCATTTCACTATATGTTGTGGTATAATAATTAAGCAATGACCAAATATAGCATGATTGCAGGAGGACGTACCCATGAAGAATGTTTCGATAACTACAAAGGGCGGAATACTTTCCGATAACGAAATACAGGCTTATGTTGACAGGGGCAGAGAACTCAAGCCCGGCCAGAAGCTTATCGGTCTCGATATTTCTATTGACGGTGACTATGTTGACCTCGCTTACCAGTACGAAGACAGACCTTTTGAGCGCATCAGACGTATCACAGGATATCTCGTAGGTACGCTCGACCGTTTCAACAACGCTAAGAGGGCGGAAGTCCTGGATCGCGTTACTCATGAGATCACAGATGACTGCGAAGATGTATATGTAGATGCAGTCTGATATATAGCTTAAATCGATACCCGTTCCGATGTCTTGTCGGAGCGGGTATTTTGCATTTATAAACGGAAAAGCGCTGTACACGGCCGTGTACAGCGCTGATCTGTTATTGCGGGATATATACACAGAGATCGTCTGTGCTCATAGCCTTTTCAGCGGTATAAACATATTCTCCCGAGTGTGTATGTATCTTTCGGGTGAAGCTGTCGCCGCCGGGGTGAACGGGGAAGAGGGCATCGCCTGATTCATTGAACGCCTCGACCTTTGATTCATCTGCCGCAAGCACATTTCCGCCGGTTATGACAGTGTTGCATCTTTCGCCGCCGAACTGGATCACACAGCCTGAAAGTATCTTAACCGCTGCCGTTCCGCCGGAGATGAAGACAGTTCCTATGCCTTCAATGCTTCCGTAACCGCATATCGTATCGCCTTCGCCGTATGCATTCACATATCCGCCGGTGATCTCGATCCTTGTGCTTCCGTCAACAGCACCGATGCATACAGCCTTGGAGCTGTGAACTACGGCATTGACGGAACCGCTGTTTATAGCGATCTCGGAGAGACCGGGGCCGACAGAGCCGAGGGAAGCACAGCGCTCACCGTCGGAAACTGCATCAACAATACCGTCGGAGACAATGTTCACATCTCCGTCGAAGGAGCCTATGGAAACAACGTTCTTGCCGCTGCACTTAGTGTGTATCTCGGCTTCGGGCATGATGCGGATATCGGCGCGCCCCTTGAAGCAGCCTATGCCTATGGAGTTTACGCACTGGGTCGTAACGCTTACCTTGCCGCTTTCAAACCTGATAGCGGAATTATCCGAGTTGACGCCTCCGCCGATACATACGCCCTTTTCGATCTGAAGCTCAACGGAAACCGATCCCGTATGAGCGAATACGATCTCTCCGAAAGGTCTGCCGTCGATAAGGCTTCCTATACCTACGCTTCCGTTGCGTTTTACAGAAACATCGAGACTGCCGTCGCCGGTGATCCTGAGGGAAGCGTTTGCGGGAACGAAAATGCCGTTCTTTTCTATTGTATTTTTGCCGACGAGCCTGAGTACAACTTTGCTGTCCTGAGCGATCTGTATCGCCGGCTCATCTATTGCCTTTATGCATACGTTTTCGAGGGTGATCTCCGTTTCGGTGCCGGGTTCGGTCTTTATCTCCATCTCGAAAGTCTGACCCTCGGTCCCGGTGAATACCACACTTCCGCCTTTGAGCACGATACGTCCGTAATTTCCGAGAGCGAGGTCGTAGAGGTTAACATTCTCGCTGTCGTGCGGATAATACACCTTCAGGTCGCCGGACATCTTTGTAAGGCTCAGGTTCTCGGTCATGATCTCGTTACGGATATTTTCGGGTATCACGCCTATGGGATCCGGAGCAGGGCGGGCGGTGTAGTAGCCTTGTATCAGGTCAACGCCGAACTCTATGACCGTCTTCATTTCCTCAAATGTCTCTACGCCTTCCGCAAGCACTTTGATGTTGTTCATTTTCGCAAACTCTATGGTGCTCTTGACGAACATCTGCTTGTTCGGGTCGTTCTGGATATTGGTTATGAGGAACCGGTCTATCTTTATGACGTGGGGAGCGTAACGGAGCAGATTCACTATGTTGGAGTGACCTGTGCCGTAGTCGTCAACTGCGATCTGACCTGCTTCGGCGGTCACGGTATCCGAGTTGTCAACATTTCCGAGATCGCGTATAGCGTTGAGTTCTTCATCGGAAACCGTATCCTGTTCGGTGATCTCGAATACGAAGTGCGACATATATCTGCCGTACTTTCCTTTAAGCTCCGAAAGATCCTTCTCTGAGAGGAAATTTCCGGGTATCGTATTTATGAACACCTTAGCGTCCGCGAACATTTCCATATCACGTTCATATCTTTCCATTACGTTGAACATGGTGGCTTTCTCGATCTCGTAAAGCATATTGTATTCTTTTGCGATATCGAGTATTTCGAGAGGTGACATCTTTATGCCGCCCGATGTTCTCATCAGGGCTTCATATGCGTAGATATCGCCGGTCTTTGCGTCGATAATGGGCTGGAAGAAGTATGTGAACAGGTTCTTTTCGACGAGGGTAGTGAACTCGCTGTACAGATCCTTCGGAGTTTTGCTCTTTTCCGGAGCCTGAGCGCGTTCTTCCTTCATGACCGGAGTAAGACCGGCCTTGAGCTTGTTCATGTACATCTCTGCGTTCGCGAGCTTTATGAAGCTGCTCATGGTGCTGTCCCAGCCTGCATTTGCCACAGTGCAGCCGCAGTTCACTTCAAGGTAGTAATCCTTGTCGCTGCTTGTATTGTATCCTTCTATGACGCCGAAAAATACGGACACCGCGTTGTCGATGACTGTGCTGACTTCGCTCTCGCTGTCAACATAGTTGAATACTATGAACTCGTCGTTTCCGGTTCTTGCAATAAAACCGTTGTCCCTGTTTGCAAGTCTCAGGGCATCAGATGTGAATTTCACTGCCTCTTCCACATCGTCCATGCCGTAGTTTTCAAAGATGAACTTGTATTGCGGGATATTGTAAACGGAAACCATTACCGTCTTCTGATGATTTATTTCGGAAGCAGAGAACTCGTCGAACCATTTGGTAAAACCTTTGAGGTTGGGGAGTCCTGTGAGCGCGTCGGTGAACCTCGCGTTGAGCATAGTGCTCTGCATATTTGATTTCTGCAGCTTGTTGAGGAGCGCACCGAAAGCTATGTTCATGGTCTTGGAGACACGGAAGAGTTTCAGCGTCATCTCGGTGATGTTCTCTGTTTTAAGAACATAATAGCCGCAGGGCTCCTCGCCGACAAAAACAGGCGTCAGAATGCATATCGACCGTTCTCTGAGCCATTCGCCGATATCGGGTATCATGTCTGAGCCGGGGAAGCGACCCTGTTTGCCGCGGCCGTAGTCCGAGGACATCGAGGAGATAACAATGAATTCGCTTCCGGAATATTCCCTTGACCTGTCGTTTGACTGACCGAGAGTGGTCATGATGAATTTTTCGCTGAGACATACGCAGGAGTTGGGGAGTATGTAGTCGCTCAGCGCATGACTGAGCGTATTGATGTTATCGCTGTCGAGTACGCTGTCCACCCATTTATATACATGACCTTCGTGCTGTCTTGTATCGTAGTTGGTACGGAAAAGCTGAGCGGCTCTCTGGCGGTAGTCTATCTTGTTTTCCTGAGTACAGCCGCAGGACTCGCTGAAGAAAGGGATATACTTCTCGGTAACAGTCTCCGGTGAGCTGCATATCGTATCGCCGCTGATAACACTGAAAACGAGCTCTGCGAGATCGTTTATGTCTTCCTGGCAGGTGGAGATGCGAGGGGTATAATACTCTGCGCTTATAAGACCGTCAAAGCCGGTGACCGCAATATCTTCCGGCACTTTGTAGCCTTTTTCCGCAAGTTCCTCACAAACTGTGACCGCCATAGTGTCGTTTGCACACACTATCGCATCGGGGATACCGTCCTGTCTTGCTATTATCTTTCTTGCTGCAACTTTGGTGGGCTGATCCCAGTAATCTCCGTAATAAACGAGGTCGTCGGAAAAAGGAACACCGTATTCCGCAAGCACTTCCTTAAAGCAGGCGAGACGTGCTTCCGTATGCGGATCGTCCGTCATTCTTCCGCCCACGAATACGGGCTTCTTTACGCCGTGAACATCGAAAAGATGACGGATAAGCGTCTTGTATGCGTCGATATAGTCGGTAACGATGTTCACACAGCCGTCATGAGTACCGTGAACAAGAACAACGGGAACATTCTTTTCGTTTGCTTTTCTTATTATGAGATCCGGAACGCTTTTGTCGTAGAAGCATTCGTCAAGGATCACAAGATGATCAATGATATCATAGTTAATCATCTCGAATATGCTCTTTGAGCCCATATCGTAGCTGTCGCCGTAGTAAAGATCTCGGGGACTGTTGAATACAACGGTCTTGTAACCGTTCTTTTCGGCTATAGGGTGAAAAGAAGTCAGGAAATCGGTCCTGAATTCATCTTCAATTTTTGTAAGACATACTCCAATTATTTTTTTGTTGTCTTTCAATCGGGATCACCTTTTTCTGCGATGTGATTATAGCACATTATTATATGAATTATATCACATTTGCCGGATTACGTCAATAGAATACAAAAACGGTTGTGAAATTTGCTGAATTTTTTTATAAATTTATACTGCTGCGGTTACAGTTCGGGTACTCACAGAAACTTTCTGAGACCGTCCGCGTACTTTTCCTCGCCGCTTAAAAGATCTTCCGCAAGCTTTATCGTCTCCGGAGCCGCATTCCTGCTATGGTTTACGGATCTGGCGATATTGACTATCCCCATATTCGTCCCGTCGTACATGAGCTCCGCGATATGACTTCGGTCGTTGTTCACAGCCGTCTTCATGGCTATGCCCATCTGTGCCATGGTCTGCTGCATCGCAGGCACCGGCTGTGCCTTCATTCCGGAGGCTTCGAGACGCCTCCTTGCGGTCATACAGGCTCCCGCATAGTGATCCTTCTGCCGTTTCAGATACTCGCCGAGTTCCTTGTCCCGGCACCTGCCGATCACCTGTTTTGTGCTGTCATAAGCCATACGGCTGTTTTTGTATATGGTATTGAGAATATCTTCATCGTTTTTGTGAAGCATAACTTGCCCTCCTTTGGTTCGTTATACTTCATTATCCGCAAAAAACGTGCTATTATTCACGAACGAGCAGTATCACGCATTCAACGTGAGCAGTTCTGCTGAAAAGATCGGCGCCGCGGACGCTAACTGTCCTGTAGCCACGCTCCGCAAGATATCCGCAGTCCCTCGCGGCGGTTGCGGGGTTGCAGGAGATCATCACTATGCGTTCGGGAGAAAAAGCCGTGATGTTGTCGAGAGTTTCGGTGCTGCAGCCTTTCCGCGCCGGATCTACCGTGACCACATCTGCTCTGAGTCCTTTTTCCCGGAGCAGGGAAGTGACCTGACCCGCGTCGCCGCAGTGGAATTGCGCATTTGTGAAGCCGTTGAGCTCCGCGTTTTTGCGTGCGTTTTCAACTGCGCTCGGTACGATCTCGACTCCGATAAGTCCGGTAGCATTTCCGGCTATTGAAAGCCCCACCGTACCTATCCCGCAGTACAGGTCGATGAGCGTTTTGCCGTCTGCCTGCGCAAGTCTTCCGGCTTCGTCGTAAAGCTTCTCCGCCATGGGCGTATTCACCTGATAGAACGACCTGGGCGAGATCACGAACTGCTTTCCGAGCATAGTGTCCGTGATCTCCGGTGATCCGCAGAGAGTATGTTCTTCATCGCCGTAAATGACGTTGGTCCTGTCCCTGTTTATGTTGGCAGCGACGCCCCGGATCGCGGGAAACCGCTTCATCAGTATTGTACCGAGTTTTCTGAACTCCGGGACATTTCTTCTTGCAACGAGCACGACATTGATCTCGCCGGAGTAGTGCCCTCTGCGTATGCAGATATGACGGAGAACGCCGTTATGCAGCTCCTCGTTGTATGGGGAAATGCCGAGTTTTGTGCATTCTTCGAGTACGAAGCTCCGTATCTCTCCGAAAATACCGCTTTCGAGCCTGCAGTTCTCACAGGGAATGACTCGGTGACTGCGGACTGCAAAAAAGCCGCTGGTGAGGGCACCGTTCTTATCCCTTGCAACAGGGTACTGGGCTTTATTGCGGTATCCGGAGGTGCGATCGTTGGGTATTATCGGAAGAAATTCCGGCTCGATCTTTCCTATCCTTGTGAAAGCGGAACGTATCATCTCTTCTTTTGCGCGGAGTTCCGCCTCGTAGGAAATATGCCTGAACACACAGCCGCCGCACTTCCCGAAAACGTCGCAGTCAGGGGAAATGCGGTCAGATGAAGGTGTTGTTATATTTTCGGATATCCCGTAACAATAGTTCTTACCGACTTTTACGATGCGCACGTCAAGTACATCGCCGACTGCGGTAAAAGGAACGAACACGACCATGCCGTCGTATCTTCCCACGCCTGCGCCTTCATCGGTAAGACTTTCTATTGTCAGCCGGATCACATCGTTTTTATTCATTGTTTTCGAGAGCCTTGCTCTTGAGGTACGCGTTTATGAATCCGTCGATATCTCCGTCCATCACAGCCTGTATATTGCCCATTTCAAAACCTGTCCTGTGGTCTTTCGCGAGGGTATAGGGCATGAAAACGTATGAGCGGATCTGGGCGCCCCACGCGATCTGGAGCTGTTCGCCCTTGATATCGGAGATCTTTTCGAGGTGCTCGCGCTCTTTTATCTCAACGAGTTTCGAGATGAGCATTCTCATTGCGTACTCACGGTTCTGAACCTGTGAACGCTGGGTCTGGCAGGCGCATACAATACCTGTGGGCTTATGGATAAGGCGGACGGCGGAGCTGGTCTTGTTTACTTTCTGACCGCCTGCGCCGCTTGAGCGGTAAACTTCCATTTCGATGTCCTCGGGACGGATATCGACTGAGGTGTCCTCATCTATCTCGGGCATTACTTCAAGGCTCGCGAAACTCGTATGTCTGCGGCCGGAAGCGTCGAAAGGCGATACGCGCACAAGTCTGTGCACGCCGTTCTCGGATTTGAGGAATCCGTATGCGTTGAGACCTTCGATGAGTATGGAAGCGCTCTTTATGCCCGCTTCTTCGCCCTCAAGGTAATCGAGAAGCGACACTTTGAAGTTGTGGCGCTCTGCCCAACGGTTATACATTCTGTACAGCATCTCTACCCAGTCCTGCGCCTCGGTGCCGCCTGCACCCGCGTGGAAAGTGAGGATAGCGTTCTTTGAGTCAAATTCCCCCGAGAGCAGGGTAACGAGCTTCTGCTCTTCAAGCATAGCCTTGGTCTTATCCGCAAGCTCCTTTATTTCCGGGAGCATCGACTCGTCTTCTTCCTCGTTTGCGAGCTCAGCCATTGTGATGACATCATCGAAGTTCTCGGCAAGCTTATCGTACTGTGCAAGCTTGGCTTTGAGCGCACCGAGCTTCTGAGAGATCTTCTGGGAGCTTTCCGGGTCGTTCCAGAAATCGGGCTGGGAAGTCTGTTCCTCAAGGTCTGCAATATCCTTCTTGAGACCGTCGATGTTTATAGCGGCCTTAAGATCCGCGAGCTGCGGCCTTAGACCTTCAAATTCAAGTATGAGTTCTTCGTACTGAAGCATGATCTTTCTCCTTGTCTTATCGCTTTGTATTCAAGTTATTATACAACATTTTCCCGGTTTTGTAAAGAGGTTTTGAAGCTATTTTATCACGTTCGATGCAGCAAATGAAAATTTATGAACAAATTGTATATTTTTTTTCGATTATACTTGATTTTATGTGCAATATATTGTATAATAAATTAAATATCATTTGTATGGAGGCCGGTGGGTTTGTTTACCAAAGTAATCGATTTCGCTCTTGATATCCTCAACAAACTTGCAAGTGACGAAGGCAACGCTTTTCGTTACAGGCTTATCTATGGCTTCTGCTTTGTTGTCCACGCGTTTTATGCGATTCTGTTCGGACTTGTAGGCGTTACCGAACTTATGATCTTCAATATCGTGAGCACCGTGCTTTATATGACCGGTCTTATAGCGATAAAAAACAACAGGTTCACGGTAGTGTGGCTGTACCTGCTGTCCGGTGAGATAATGATACACAGCCTCATGACGAGCATCTATATCGGGTTCAATTACCAGTTCACACTCTATGCGCTTGCGATAATCCCCGTAACATATTTCATTTCGTTCCTCGATTCGGAAATTAAACACCCCTTCGTCATTTCTTCCGTTCTTGCCGCCATAAACGTCAGCACCATGATCGGAGCTCTCGATATAAGCAGTGTGAAGCTGCCGGTGTATGAGGATTTCCCGCTGCTGTTCGAGACCTCGGTGATGCGTATAAACCTCATTACCGCTGTGCTCATACTCGTTTCTTTCTCGGCGATGTTCATTGCTAAGATTAGCTATGACCTGAAAGTTTTAAGGGAAAGCAACGTCACCCTCGACCGTCTCGCAAACTATGACCAGCTCACAGGGCTGCGCAACCGCAACCATATCCGCGCGATCTTCGGCGAATATATGGATAGCAGCGAACCGTACTGTGTGATCCTCGGAGACATAGATGATTTCAAGAGCGTCAACGATACCTACGGTCACAACGCGGGCGATGAAGTGCTCAGAACAGTTTCTTCGATAATATCCGGCTCTGTCGGCGACTCCGGGGTCGTGTGCCGCTGGGGCGGTGAAGAGATACTTATTCTTGCAAAAGGCGCCCATAAGCATTGCATGGAGCTTAACGAAAAGATCCTTTCAAAGATAAGGGAGACCGTCGTTGAAAGCGGAGAATACAATATCGGTATCACTATGACATTCGGCCTGTGCGACAGTGACGATGCTTCGGATATAGAAAAGCTGATATCTCTTGCAGATAAACGTCTTTACATAGGAAAGAACAGCGGCAAGAACCGCATCGTTGCACAAGGCTGAGAAAAGCAGGTAGAACAAATGACACGCAGACAAAAAATAATAAGAACAGTCATCACTTTGCTCATAACCCTTGTGATGACTGTAAATGTTTTGTGGCTCCGTTCGGATGACATGACCGCATCCTCGATAGCCCGGATAGAATACATGGGGATAACCTTCTCGTTCACGGATCTGTTCGTGATAATCACAGCGGGTATCTGCGGCTATCAGTATGGTATCATAGTTTTCCTCGCGGCGCTTATAGCACAGGCATTGTCCAACGGAGGAGTGGTGGAAGGTCTTTTTTCGCTGCTCATCTACTTCGTCATATCAATTGTAGCCGGTTATTTTTCCGAGAACCGCTGGTACAAAAAGTGGTGGAAAACGCTATTGTCCGTTATCTACTTTACTGTAATTCTCGGTGGTTCGTGGTATATCGTATTTGTTCAGCTCTACAGTGTAAATACCGATTACACCGGAATGGAGCTTTGGCAGCTCTGTCTCGGCGCCGTGCCGGAAGTACTCGCTGCGGTTTTTGTGCAGTTCATGTTCTTCCGCTTCGTCCCGGACAAGATCAAGAATTACATAGGCAAATGCTGCGTCTATACAAAGGCGTATGAGGAATCAAGCGAGTTCCGCCATGCAGGCGGCTCCGTTCTCAAACGCCAGGTAACAATGATGACCATGTCCGAGGCTCTGCTGCTGAGCTTCTTTGCGGTGATCCTCTCAAACGCACAGGTGTCTCAGATGTATCACAGCCAGCGTGAGCGTGCATACCAGATGCGCACCATCTATATCCCATCTCAGGAGACAGAGTCCTCCGCCGATGATACCGCTTCCGGTACAGCGGAAGAAACTGCTGCGGCAGAAGGATCCGCTGCCGAAGAAGAAACAGCGGATACCGAGGCAGCGGAAACATCGGGGGAAAAGAGCGAAGATGCTCCTTCCGATACTGCCAGACCCATGTTTAAACCGGACAAGAAGCCCGAACAGGCGTACGAGCTCACCGATGACCAGTTCCAGAAGATAACCCAGAATTTCATGCTCAGCGACCGGGATATAATAATCATGGATATCCAGCTCGGACTTATCGTTATGTGTATCGCTATGCCTCTCGGTATGTTCTTCAATAATATGATGCTCAGAAAAGTCGTGTTTCCGATAAGAATACTTTCGTCCGTAATGAACGATTATTTTTCGGATGATAAGGAAAAGCGCGCAGAGCTCATGGATAAGCTCAAGTCGATAAAGCTTAAGGGCAGGAATAACGAGATCAATATACTCAACAGCTCCATGCAGCGCATGATCGACGATATGACGAATTACATAGATGCTCTCGAACGCGAGAAAAAGCTCGAATCCGACCTGCAGATAGCCGAGGCGCGCAGTGAGGCAAAGTCCGTGTTCCTGTCAAATATGTCACATGAGATAAGAACACCTATCAACGCGGTGCTGGGCATGAATGAGATGATACTGCGCGAGAGCAGGGAACCCAACACCATCGAGTACGCTGAGAATGTAAAGAACGCCGGCAACACACTACTCGGACTTGTGAACGATATTCTCGATTTCTCGAAGATAGAAGCGGGGAAGATGGATATTATCCCTGTTGACTACGACCTTGCGTCCGTGCTCAACGACCTTGTGACCATGATCCAGACCCGGGCGGACGACAAGGGGCTGCTGCTTGAGATAAGCGTTGACCCGCAGATCCCCGTAAGACTGTACGGCGACGAGATACGCGTGAAGCAGGCGGTAACGAACATTCTTACCAATGCCGTCAAGTACACGGAAAAGGGAAGCGTTTCCATGAATGTCAGCTGTGAAAAGCTCCCGCCGGAAGACGGTGCGGACATGATCGGACTTCGTTTTGAGATCTCGGATACGGGTATCGGAATAAAGCAGGAGGATATGAAGAAGCTCTTCTCGGCTTTTGAGCGCATCGAGGAGGAGCGAAACCGCACCATTGAAGGAACCGGTCTCGGCATGAACATAACACAGAGACTTCTGTCCATGATGGGGAGTCACCTTGAGGTACAGAGCGAATACGGCAAGGGTTCCACTTTCGCCTTTACCGTAAAACAGAAAGTTCTGTCCGATACTCCTATCGGCAATTATGAGGAATCCTACAGACAGACTCTTGCGGAAAGAAAACGCTATAAGGAGAAATTCACCGCTCCCGATGCGGAAGTGCTCGTTGTAGATGATACGAGAATGAATCTTGCAGTCTTCAAGAGCCTGCTCAAAAAGACCCTCGTGCACATAGACACAGCTTCGAGCGGAGACGAGTGCCTTGAACTTGCCGCAAAGAAAAAGTACGATATCATCTTCCTCGACCACAGAATGCCGGAGAAGGACGGTATAGAGACACTGCAGGAGCTTCTTGCGGACAAGGACGGGATAAATATAGAGACGCCTGTTATCTGTCTTACCGCGAATGCAGTCTCCGGTGCCCGGGAGGAATACATCAGCGCCGGATTTGACGATTACCTCACGAAGCCTATCGACCCGGATCATCTCGAAGCCGCGTTGATAAAATATCTGCCGCCGGAAAAGGTCATGGCTGCTTCCGCAGGCGACGTGAGCGAAGATGAGCCTGTAACGGCGGAGGACAGCAGCGGACTTCCGGCATGGCTTGTCGGGATAGCGGCAATAGATACCGCCGAGGGCGTGCGTCATTGCGGAGATGAAGATATCTACATGGAGACTCTCACGGTATATGCGGAAAGCGCCGCGGAAAGTGCAGATGAGATCGACCGGCTCTGGCGGGAACGTGATATTGAGAATGTCACTGTCAAGGTCCATGCTCTCAAGAGCACGTCCCGTGTCATAGGCGCAATGAAGCTGGGGGATTTTGCGGAGCGTCTCGAAAAAGCCGGAAATGACGGTGACGTACAAACCCTCGAAGATAACATGGACGAACTGCTGAGCGAATACAGAGACCTCGGAGCGGCACTTTCTCCGCTTGTGCAGCCGAAAGATGACGCAGATCTTCCCGAGCTGCCGGAAGAGAAGCTTCGGGAAGCATATGAAGCCATACGCGAGCTTGCGGAAGTGTTCGATTACGACAGCGTTTTGTTCGTCATGGATTCACTCAACGGGTACAAAGCGCCCGCGGGTGAGAAAGAAAAACTCACTGCACTAAGATCTGCAGTGTCAAAACCCGACTGGGATATGATAAAGAAAGTCCTGGGGGAATAAAGGTAAGGAGAACGGAAAATGGAGAAAAACATACTGCTGATAAGCGACGGCGGGGGATTTATGATCGACGCGCTCGCTAACAACCTGAAAAAAACGGCAGGATTCAATGTAGTGCAGATCAGACCCACAATAGACGAGATCAAGACAGGTCTTGAATCAGCGGATATATTTCTGCTCTACGCAGGGAATTTCGTGCATGAAGCGGTAGATGTGCTGGTGTATCTTAAAGATATCTGTGCGGAGAACAAGAAGATACTGTGCACGATAGGCTACGACAAGGAGCTTGAAGTTATCGGGAAGACTATCCCCGACAGTGCTGTGACCCGTAAGTTCCTCCGGCCTTTCGATATGCGCAAGCTCGCTGATGAGCTGGAAAAGGTCACCTCGCTCAGCGACGGCATGATCCCCGAGCAGTCCAAGCACATACTGCTTGTGGACGATGACGGAGCTTTTCTGAAGATGATGCAGACCTGGCTCTCGCCCCATTATCACGTTACGATCGTAAATTCCGGAATGCAGGCTATAACGTTTATCGCCACAAACACGCCGGATCTTATCCTACTCGATTACGATATGCCCATAACTCCCGGGCCGCAGGTGCTTGAGATGATACGGAGCGAACCTGCGTCAGCCGATATACCGGTGATCTTCCTTACCGGCAAGAACGACCGCGAGAGCGTAACGAACGTTATGCGCCTGAAGCCGCAGGGCTACCTGCTGAAATCCATGAAAAAGCAGGACATACTTGATTCTGTGAACCATTTCTTTGTTACAAGAGAATGGAAGTCCATGCAATAATAAATGTGTCCTCAATAACTGCCAAAAGGCAGTTATTGACTGATGAGCAGACATTAATAAAACGGGTAATGCCATAACGCATTACCCGTTTTTTCATATTTCTTCGATCTTTATGCAATATGTTTTTGTTTCACCGGCACCGGCGGTCTGGATACCGCGCTTGTGCACGAATATACCGTCATCGGTGTCGTAGTCGTCACACCCGCACCATGGTTCTATGCAAACGAACGGTGCGTTTTTGTGGTCGGGAGTCCATACCCCGAGCGTCTCAAAGCCGTCCCAGCTTATTCTTACGCCCTTTCCGCTCTTTCCGGAAACAAGCGCCGCCGACTTCGATCTTATGGTGTCGAAGTAAACGCAGTCGTTGTCGAACAGCGGGTAGGCGAGCTTAAACTCGCTTGTGCCGTCAAGCCGCGAAACTCTGTTGTTGTCGCCCCACATTCTTGTTTCAAGATCCATTACAGGGCTGTTCACAGTCTCATTTTTCTCGAAAATGAGGCTGTAGTCCGTGAAATCCGCGCCCTCCTCATTCGGGCAGGCGAACGCGGGGTGTGCACCGATACAGTATGGCATATTCCCGATGCCGCTGTTTGTTACGGTGTATTTCATTTCGAGACTGTCCTCATTAAGTGTGTACTGCAGCGTCAGCACAAAATCAAAGGGGAAGGAGAGTTTCGTCTGTTCGTTGGCGCGGAAAGTGAATGATGCACAGTTATCCGAGATTTTTTCAGCTTCAAACGTGTTGTCGCGTGCAAATCCGTGCTTTGTTATTGCGTATTCCCTGCCGTTTATGAGCGTTTTTCCTCCGTGCAGATTACCGATCATGGGGAACAGTATCGGTGAGGATTTGCCCCAGAATGCCGGATCTGCACGCCACATAAGTTCCTTGCCGGAAAAGTCGAGAGAGCGAAGTTCTGCACCCTTGTCAAGTATCACGGCTTTTGCTGCACCATTAGTGAGAGTTATTTCCATAGCAGTTTCGCTCCTTAATCTGTGGCTTTTGCGGCATCTTTTTCGCGCTGGAATTCGATATCGGGGAGAGCAAGCTGGATCCTTCCGGGAAGTTCCCGTGAAGTCCCCTCGAAATCCGGAAGTTCCGACCATGTGATGACAGTATCGGAAGCCATTACTTTTTTCAGGAAGTCTGCGGTCATTCTTTTTTCGTTTACGAGCGGGATACCTACGAGCGTGGAGTCGAGATAGATGAACGCACCGTCACCTCTGCCGCCGCTGCACCAGGGCATATAATAGAGCCACTTCACGCTGTCCATATTCGCGGCAAGCTCGTCGGAGTCGGGGATATATCCGCATTCCGAAAGTGCAAGCATCTTTCCCTCGGCTGTGATCTTCTGAAGCTTGTTGTAGTCGCTTTCGAGCACAGTATGATTCTCGGAGTTGGGGTAAACGTCGATGCCCGCGATATCATAGGTATTAGGGTGGACTTCGGCATTCTTTGTCTGGCCGTTCCATACCCAGATGAGATTTGTAAGCTTGTGATAGTTTTCTAGACGGTCGTAGATCATATACCAGAGCTTCTGATAGCACTGTTCTTTGAGCTGCTCCTTATCCTTTATACCCCACCAGAACCATGCGCCGCTCGCTTCGTGGAGCGGTCTCCAGAGCACCGGTACTCCCGCGGCTTCAAGGCGCTGGAGCTCATGAGCTATAAGGTCTATATCGTGTATAGCCCTTTCGTATTCCTTTGTTCCGGGGGTGACGGCTTTCGCGATATCAAATGTGGTGGAAGGCTGACCGTCGCTTGCGCCGGGAGTGTAGAACGCTGTGGCGTTGTTTTCGGGATCGTCGATGTCGCAGGGTACGTTCCAGTGCCAGCAGAAGCATACAATTCCATTCGACTTGGTATGCCAGTCTATCGCCATCTGAGTCCAGTCAGCCCCGTCACCGAACTGAGTGGTCTTGAAGATGAAATCAAAGCCCTTCATGGCGGGCAGATCCTCGGTGTAGTAGTAGTATGTGAGGAAGTCCTTATCCTGGTCGTTGCTGAGCTGCTGAGCCGAAAGCACCTGTTTGCCGTAGATGCTTTTAAGCCAGCGGTAAAGTTCAAGCGTCTCCGGGTTTGTATTATCGGATACTGGGTGATCTTCGCTGACGGTCTTTTCGTCGAGCTGTTTCAGAAGTGCGTCAAAATCGGTCTGATAGCTTAGCGCGACTTCCATATCCACATCTCCGTCTGCTGTCATTGCCACCGGATTTGAGAGGGTCTCCGCGTTGTTCCCGGAAGCTTCCGTCTGGTCGGGTGCAGCTTCCGAAACCGTTGTATCCGCGCCGGTCTGCACATTCGTATTATCCGTGCTGCCGCAGCCTGCCGCAGTAAGCAGTACCGTGAGAGCTGCAAAAGCGGAAGTGAGTTTTGTACTAATTTTGTTCATATCAGTTCTCCATTCATTTGTCATACATGAAAAAATCATCTTTCAGGAACATATTCATTATCCTTGTGATAACGAACGATGACCTTGAAAGGAACCTGTCGCGCATCTCGGCAGCTTTCTTCTCGTCCGGCGCGTATAGCGTAAGATCGAGAATAGTGTCGCCGTTAAGCTCGTTCAGGAATTTAACATTGAGATCGTACCTGTCATTTTTTCTGTCGTACCGTATGTCACACCGCACGGAGCGCTCACGTTCGTTTCTTGCAAGCACACGGTTGCCCTCCGCAACAGTCCTGTCCTTGAGGGCGGGGGAGAGGTGCGAATTAAGATCCTTTGCGATCTTCTGACCCTCGTCAAGCAGGAAATATACGCTTTCGCTGTTTTTCGGGTCTTTCTTTTCTCCGATGAGCCCCTTTTCGAGCATGAACCCGATATTGCCCATTATCTCGAAATATTCCGTGGGAGCCGAAGAAAGAATGATCTCGCCTATGACGCTTTCGTGCAGTTCCCCGAAGCTGTCGAGTATAAAGCAGAAATAGACGCATACGTCAACGCGTTCGTTTTCATCAGCCGGATTGTCCAATTTCATCACCCTTTTCGGCTTTAGATCTGTTTTTTCTTATCAATATCGCTCTTATAAATCGGATAATACCGTATGCCGCAGCCTGAACTACGATCAGATACAGAAATACCGCGGCAAGCTCCCACACGAGTATCTGCGGGCTCCAACCGAAGAAATATCCGAGATTGTACGGATTTCCGTTCACATCGGAATGCACCGCCGCCCAAAGCAGAATAATGTGTACAGCGTCGGGAATGAGCCAGCAAAGAAACTTCCTGCATAAAACGGTCCCAGCGATTGAAGCGACTCCGAGAATAACGACCGCAAGCAAAATACGATCTGTAACAATGTGCGGCTCCGGCATTGGTACAAGATAATAGTTTACCAGCAGCGCGCCCGTTAGTATCGCTGTATTTTCCAGAATTTTTTTCGTTCCGGACATTTTATCTGTCCTTTTTACACAAGAAACGAGAGTATCGCTATGTTCGCCGCGGCCTCAACTACCGGAACAGCCCTCGGAACTATGCAGGCATCGTGTCTGCCTTTTATGACAAGTTCGGTGTTTTCGCCCTTGAGGAAATCTACAGTCTTCTGCGGCTTCGCGATCGACGGGGTTGGCTTTACCGCGGCAGTGAATATTACCGGCATACCGCTTGAAATTCCGCCGTAAATACCGCCGTTATTGTTGGTGGAGGTTTTTACAGCGTTGTTTTCGATGTACATGGGGTCGTTTGCCTCGGAGCCACGCATTTCGGCAAATCCGAACCCCTTGCCGAAAGCAACGGCTTTTACTGCGGGAATACCGAACACAGCCTGTGATATCCGGTTTTCTATCCCGTCGAACATGGGCGAGCCGATACCCGCGGGAAGCCCGGTTATGGCGCATTCTATAATGCCGCCGACGGAATCGAGATCTTCTGCGGCTGAAAGCACCCGCGCCCGCATTTCCTCTTCGCGGCTCTCGTTTATCACCGGGAAAGGGCGTTCCTTGATGCGTCTCATCAGATCCGGCGGTACGTCGAGCTCGTTGAAGCTGTCATCATACACCCCGTCTATGGCAAGAATATGCGCACAGCTTTCGATACCGTATTTTTCAAGTGCCTGTGCGCAGACTGCACCCGCAAAAACCAGCGGAGCGGTGAGCCGTCCGGAGAAATGACCTCCGCCTCTGGGATCATTGGCACCGTTATACCGCTTGAATCCGGTGTAGTCTGCATGACCGGGACGTGCGGAGACCGCGATATTGCCGTAATCCTGGGAACGTGTATCTGTGTTCCGTATGACAGCCGCAAGCGGGGTGCCGGTGGTCTTTCCGTTGAAGAACCCGGAAAGTATCTCGGGAGTGTCCTTTTCGCTGCGCCTTGTGCTCATTCCGTCCTTTTTCGGCGCACGTCTTGCCATGAAATCGAGGATCCTGTCAATATCGAGCTCAACGCCCGAGGGCAGCCCGTTTATCACTGCGCCGATACCCGCGCCGTGGGACTCGCCGAAGATCGAGACCGAAAGATCTCCGAAATTAAGTTCAGATGACATCGTACTTACCTCCGAGTCTTGCAAAATCACCGAAAAAGTCGGGATAGGATTTTGAAACGCAGTCTGCGCCGCGTATTATGAGCGGTCCCGTGCAGCGCTGTGATGCTATCGCAAGAGACATGGCAATGCGGTGATCGCTGTAGGTGATGCAGTCGCCGCCGCTGAGCTCCTTTACGCCGTGTATCGTGAGGCTGTCCTCAGCTTCTTCGACACGCGCGCCGAGTTTGTTCAGTTCAGTACTTATCGCGGCGAGACGGTCGCATTCCTTTATGCGAAGCCTTCCGCAGCCTGTGATATGGCTCTCACCGTCGGCGAAGCAGGCAAGTACGGTGAGTATCGGCACAAGATCGGGAATATTTTCTGCATCAACATCAAAAGCTTTTCCGCCGTTTTCTGCAAAATCTCTTGTGATCTCGATTATCGCACGATCGCCCTGCACGCTCTCATAGTTCAGGTTCACCGGACGTGTGCTGCCGCCGATCGCGTTTGCAACGAGAAAGAATGCAGCCTGGGACATATCCGCTTCAACGGTGTGATCGCGGGGGGTGAACCGAGCGTCTGCCGAAACTGCAAAATAATCGTCCCCGATATTTACCGTACACCCGAAAGTCCTCATCACGTCTGCGGTAAGTTCCGCATATGGTCTGGACTGAAGCTCGGACGTGAGCTTTATCGTCGAGTCTGTTCCGATAAGCGGCAAAGCCAGCATATAACCGGTTATGAACTGGGAGGAGATATCTCCGGTAACGGGAAAAACTCCGCCGTTAAGCTTCCCCTCGATTGTATATGGCATTCTTTCCGTATCAAAAGAAACGCCGTGCTTCGGAAATTCCGTAAGATACGGCGTTATCGGTCGGTTCGGAAGATTTGCCCTGCCGCGGAACGTTGTCTTTGTGCCGAGAGCCGCAGCTATAGGTATCATAAATCTCAGGGTAGAGCCGCTCTCCCTGCAGTCTATATCCGCTTCCTTTGCAGGAGTTTTTATGCCCGTCACAACAGTGTCGCTGCCGCAGCTTCCGATATGCGCACCGAGAGCTGTGAGGGCATCTGTTGTCGCTCTTGTGTCTTCGCAGTCGAGCACATTGTGCAGTACGCTCCGGCCGTCTGCGAGAGCAGCGCAGATAAGCGCTCTGTGAGATATGCTCTTCGACGGAGGAACGGAAACATTGCCGTGAAGAAGGGAAGGAGTGATCTTTATATCCATTTTATGAGCCTCCGTGGAGTGAAATTTGATGACAAATGACCGGATATTATTGTGTACAACGGGGGTTCAGCTCCGGAAAGGCTTGTTGAACGAGCCTATTTCTATGAGATTGCCTTCCGGGTCTGCAATATAACAAGTGCGCTGACCCCAGGGTTCGTCTGTGGGCGGGAGTACGGTAATCGCACCTTTCGAGGTTACTTTTTCAAAGGCTTCATCGACCTCGGCGAATGTATCGACATAGAGCGCGATCTCGCTGTGTCCGTTCAATCCTTTTACATACTCGAACCGCCTGTTCACCATGCCTTCAAATGATTTTCGCGGGTAAAGCATGAAAAGCATACCGTCTTTGAGGAGCATCACGTTTCCCGCGTCCTCGCTCTCTTTTATCTCGAATCCGAGAACATCGCGGTAAAACCGTATCATCTTGCCCATGTCATCTACGAAAATCCCGAACCCGTCAAGTCTCATTTCAGCCCTCCGTTATAAGCTTCCTGTATTCGCTTACGGGCATTTTCACAATGTCCGCTTTTCCTATCGTTTTGCAGATAATGATGTTGATATCGTCCGAGAACCGTTTCTTGTCGTTCACGGAGTTTGCAAAAAGCGTCTCTGGGGTGATATCCACCGAGCTCGGGAGTCTGTTCACATCAAGACAAGCTTTGAGCCTGTCGCTTATGTTGTCCGCAATTATCCCATGCTTCTCCGCCGCTCTTGTAATAAGGTACATACCTGCCGCGACTGCTTTTCCGTGGGAAAGTCCGCAGAAATTCTGGGTCTTTTCGATGGAGTGACCGAGGGTATGCCCGAAATTCAGTATCATTCTAAGACCCTTGTCAAACTCGTCGGTTTCCACGACTTCGCGCTTTATATCAACGCATTCAACGATCATTTCTTCGAGATGCTCTTTGATATTTCCCGCCGCGATAAGCTCAAAAAGCTTCTCCGACCATATCATTCCGTATTTCACAGCTTCACCCATTCCGTCGTCAAAGAATGCCTCGGGAAGTGTGGAAAGCGTATCGGTGTCCGCGAGCACAAGTCTCGGCTGTTTGAACGCACCTACGAGGTTTTTCCCTGCCGGAATGTCCACAGCGGTCTTTCCGCCCACCGAGCTGTCTATCTGGGCAAGCAGGGAGGTGGGTATCTGCACATAGTCTATCCCGCGCAGGAAAGACGCTGCCGCAAACCCGGCGAGGTCGCCGGTAACTCCGCCGCCGAGGGCGATGATGCTGTCGGAGCGGGTGATGTTTGAAGCTGCAAGAAAACCGTACAGGTTAAGAAGCGTTTCGTGGGATTTGCTCTGTTCGCCGTGGGGGAACACGAATTCGTAAACCTCGAAACCGGCTGCGGTAAGTGTATTTTTGAGTTTTTCGCCGTAGAGCGGATATACGTTGTCATCGGAAACGATGACCGTTCTGCGGCTTTTCAGGACATCGGGGATATATCTGTCTGCGTCCTGCAGGATACCGCTCCCGATAATTACATCATAGCTCTGTGATGCTTTGACTGTGATCTTGTTCATAACGACCTGCCTTATAGATAATTGGAGCGATCACTGTTTTACTTCCTTCATTGTCTTGTTCTTGAGGAAGATGAACAGCTTCGGGGAAACTTTCTTCAGGGTCTTTTTAGCCCAGATGAAGGAATCCTCCTTGAACTTTGCCGTTTTGTAAAGGAATTTGCGGGGATAGTGCTTTGAGGTGATCTTCTTGTCGAGCGCAGCCTCTTTCTTTGCAGCTTCCTCGGGCGGGAGCGCATAGATAGCCTTGTATTTGCGGACGAGCTTGTTGAAGTTGTACGCGATATAGAGAATGTCGTATTTCGGGTACTGCGGCATACGGAGCTGAACGGGGTCGTTGGGGTCAACGGTGGGGTCGATGAAGCCTCCGTCTTTCGCGGTCTTTTCGAGTATGGTCATGGGATACGGGTAGAAGATGTTGGGTATGACCTTATCCACATCGAGCTTCGCGTTGAGCTTTATCGTTTCGAGTGAGAGCTCGATAGTCTCATAGGGCAGTCCGACTATATTATAAGTGAGCGCGGTGATCTTGTATTTTCTGAACCACTTTGCTTGCTGGATAAGCATATCGTTCTTCATGTTGCGGTGCAGGTACTTGCGGCGGAATTCCTCATTGCCGTTTTCAAGACCGATATCTATCATGTAGCAGCCGCCCTCTTTGAGCATACGCACCATATCCTCGTCGAGCACGTCGAAACGCAGGTTGCAGTTGAACGGGAGATTGATGCGCTCGATGTACATGGGCATGAACTCGTAGAACCAGTCCTTATACATATTGAAGATGGCGTCGCGGAACTCTATGAACTTTATGAACGGGTACTTCTTTATGAGAAGTTCGAGCAGTTCGATCGACTTCTCCGGGCTTCTGAACCGGCAGTATTTCTTCTTGTTGGGGTAGATGTTGCGGAACTGGGAGTTGCCGCAGTATGTGCAGCTGAACAGGCAGCCGCGGGAGAGCATTACCATTGCGGTGAAGTTCTTTGAGCGGTCGAGGTTCTCGTAATCGAACAGTTCAAAGTCGGGGAAGGGAAGCTCGTCAAGATCTTCTATGAGCGGACGGACGGGGTTTTTCTTGTATGTTCCGTCCGGCATATTGTAGTGCATACTCAGGATATCGGTGCGCATCTCTCCGTCACGCATGGAATCCATGAGTTCAAGGATCGGATATTCGCCTTCGCCCTCGCATACGATATCAACACCGCGGATCTTTGCACACTCGTCGGGAACGAGAATGGCATGATATCCGCCTATGAGCACGGGTATGTCGGGCATATTGTCATCGAGCCAGCCGCACATCTCGGTGATGAACGGGATAGCGGTGGTACGCGCGGTAAAGCCGATGAGGTCGGGCGCAAAGCTTTTTACCTTGTCGAGAAACTCCTGCTTCTCGGGCATATACAGCTCGTGGTATAGCTTAACGTCATGACCGCCGCCTTTTACGACTGCGGATATCGAAGCAAGTCCCTCACTGTAGTTGCCGAGTTTGTTCTTGCTGTACTTGTCTTCTTCGAGGAAGTCGGGGTATATGAGCAGAAGTCTTTTTTGTTCAGCCATTTCTTTCTCCATTCCTTTATCTGTTTTATTAACATTCTGTCAGCGCTTTTTGCTGCAGCATTTTTCCATATATACTATATTTTAACTCAAATCCTATAATATGTCAAGTGGTTTGGCACATTTTGTGTAATATTCGGGGACAAAACCATATATATTGATAGAGAGAGCGTGTCTTGGCTGCACAGGAGGTATGGTATGACTGCAAATAAAGGATTTCTGCGCAATACAGCGGTGATGTTTGCCGCTATGTTCATTTCAAAAGCGCTTGGAGCGGTGCTCAAAATACCACTGGGAAATATTCTCGGCGGCGAGGGAATGGGATACTTCACCACTGCGTACAGCATCTTCACGCCTGTGCTGTCGTTTGTCTGTGCGGGCATACCGACTGTTCTTACCCGGTCTGTGGCAGGGTACGCGGCTGCGGGAGAATACCGGTCGGTGCGGAACGTGAGACGCTGTTCACTGCTTCTTGCGCTTGCGGCGGGTATAGCGGGAAGCGCGCTTATATTTGCGGCTGCAGTCCCTTTCGTCTGCGTTATCGCAAATTCACCGGAAAGTCTTCCGGCGGTGCTCATAATAGCGCCCGCAACGGTATTCTGCTCGATAACGGCAGTCTATCGCGGCTATTACGAAGGTCTTTCGGATACGCTCCCGACGGCGTTGTCGCAGGTAATAGAGTCGTTTGTCCGGGCAGGAGTCGGGGTAGGACTTTCCTACTATGTCTATGTGAACGGAGTTCGTTTTTTCGGCTCTCAGAGTGCGGCGCTGCCATATTCGGCGGCTGCGGCGATACTCGGAGTAACTGTGAGTGAGATATGCGGTACTCTGTTCATGCTTGTACGCTCGCGGCGGAGATCCGACAGTTACCGCGATAGCGGGGAAAAAATGACTGGAGCGGAGATACTGGCGGTCTGCCGTGAGATCACGGTAAAGGCGCTTCCGATATCTCTTGGTGCGGCAGCATCAAATCTGATCTCGCTGGCGGATATGCTTACGATATCAAACTGCATAGACCTCTCGGCGAGTATTTTTGACGGATATTGGGCTTCCGATACGCTCCTTTCCGAGATCAGAAGCAATTTTTCAGGTGTGGGCAACTTTATGTACGGCTGTTACGCCGGTATAATAATGTCGGTATATATGCTGACATCGTCGGTCTCCGGAGTGATAGCGAGGTGTGAGCTGCCGAGGCTTACATATGCCGCGGAAAAGGGGAGCGTAACGGATCTCGGAAGGGAGATAAAGCTGCTCATAAAAGGGACCGCGTCAGTGACGGCTCCGGTCTCGGCGCTCATGGCAGTGCTTTCCGAGCCCGTGCTGCAGGTGCTTTATCCTGCCCGGACAGCGGAAGTTGCGGTAAGCGCTGTACCGCTCACTCTGCTTAGCGCGGGAGGGCTTGTTCCGGCGCTTCTCGGTTCGGTCTGCATGATCTTCAATGCTTACGGCGATTTCGGATTTCCGATAAAGGTGACGCTTATCGGAGGGGCGGTAAAGCTTGTATTCAATGTAATGTTCATAGCTGTTCCGCAAATGAACATTTCGGGAGCCGCAATATCTTCCGTTCTTTCCTGTGCGGTCTGCCTTGTGTATTCGGTCAGGACGCTGAAAAAACGCTTCGGCATAAGCACCGGCTGTATCAGGTACAGTATCCCGTCTGTTTTTGCGGGGCTCGGCGGGGGAGTCGGCGCGTATCTGTTTTTCCGCGGCCTTGAAGCCCATGCCGGAACACTTGCGGCACTCGCTGTGTCTGCCACGGCGGGCGCGGTGATCTACGCACTGATGCTGTTCATATATGACAGCTCCGACTGTGCGGCAGTAATAAGGCTGCTGAGAAAGAAAAGGGTATGAACAAAATTTTTCGCAGGGTCTTGTATTTTTTTCCGGTATGTGATAGAATAGTGCAGGCATAAAATGCGGAAAGGACGGATAAAATGTTTGAGATCAAGGAAAAATATGGCATAAATGACCTTCGCGAGATAATGAAGGAGCTCAGAAGTGAGCACGGCTGTCCGTGGGACAAGGTGCAGACCCATGAGTCGATACGAATGGACGTTCTTGAGGAGGCATATGAAGTTGCCGAGGCTATAGACAGCGGCAGCACCGATCTGCTCAAGGAAGAACTGGGTGATCTTCTGCTCCAGGTGGTCTTTCATAGCGAGATAGAAGATGAACAGAAGCACTTCAACTTCGACGATGTGTGCGATGGTATCTGCAAAAAGCTCGTTTACCGCCACCCCCATGTGTTCGGCGATATTACGGCGAATACCCCGGAAGAAGTGCTGAAGAACTGGGATAACCTCAAAGCCGCTTCCAAGAACGAAGAGAAGCCTTCCGACAGGCTTCGCAGCGTACCGAAGCTCCTGCCCGCACTCATGAGGGCAGAAAAAGTCGGCAAACGTGCTTCAAGAGTGGGTATGGACTTTAGTTCGACAAGCGAAGTCATTCAGCGCCTCAGAAGCGAGATAGATGAGCTCGAAGCCGCTGTCAATGAGGGAACTGACCGAAATATAGAGGAAGAGCTCGGCGATATTTTGTTTTCCTGCACCAATTTGTCAAGATTTTTACAAAAAGATAGCGAAAAAGCCTTGACATTTGCCATAAATAAGTTTATAATACGTTTTAGTGGAGTTGAGGCGCTTCTTGAACAAGCGGGAAAGACTTTTACCGAAGCCTCTCCGGAAGAGCTTGAGACACTCTGGGAGCAGACCAAGACCGACTCGCATCAGGCCTGATGTACGGCACATACTCGGGAGATGCAAAACCAAAACAAATCATTTTTTATGGAGGTTTAAAATGACTAAGGCAGAATTAATTTCGGCTATAGCAGAAAAGACCGAGCTCAGCAAGAAGGATTCCGAAAAGGCTCTTAACGCTACGGTTGCTGTTATTACCGACACACTCGCAAAGGGTGACAAGATCCAGCTCGTAGGTTTCGGAACATTCGAGACACGTGAGCGCAAGGCTCGTGAAGGTATCAACCCTCAGACAAAGAAAAAGATAAAGATCCCGGCTACGAAAGTTCCCGCATTCAAGGCAGGCAGAGCTTTAAAAGATGCTGTTGCTAAGTAATCAGCGGTTTAAAGATAATAAAGTGGATTCGGCTGTGGCTTGACGCCGCAACGAAGCTCTCCAAGGCGCGGCATCAAGCCGCGCGGAGCAGGGGAGCCGACGCCGGATCCGCTTTTGTTTTCGGAGGAAAAAATGAGACTCGACAAGTATCTGAAAGTATCAAGGCTCATAAAGCGCCGTACAGTTGCAAATGAAGCCTGCGACGCGGAAAAGGTGAGCGTGAACGGAAAGCCTGCACGCGCGTCATATGACGTGAAAGCGGGCGATATCATCGAGATAAATATAGGAAAAACGCCTCTTAAAGTGCGCGTGGTAAAGGTCGCCGAAGTCGTCGGTAAGGACGGAGCCGGAGATCTTTACGAAGTGGTCTGAAAAGGTTCTAAACCCGTTTATCCGGACATACTATGGTTATACAAAGGTTTGTACATTCGAGGAGATAATATGAACAGCAGTGTGACCATAGATGATCGTGAGAGAATGATAATCACAGGGGTAAAGTCGGTGGAGAGTGTCACCGATACGCTTATAACGCTGTTTACCGCAGCCGGTGACCTTGTGATAAAAGGGGAGCGCCTTGAGACAGGAGAGTTCGATCCCGCCGGCGGGATAATGCGCATCAGCGGCCGCATCGACTCGCTTGCCTACACCACCGAAAAGTATCATCTTCCCGATAACATCATCTCACGGCTGTTCAGATAAGGCGGTGGGCGTATGTTTGAGACACTTGAGGGTGCGCTGGAGATGATATGGCTGTATGCCGCAGCTGGGTTCTGTCTTGCTGTGATATACAATGTACTGCGGTTTTTCCGGCTTGCTTTCCCGAAGATGAAAAAGGCGGCTGCGGTATCGGATCTGCTTTTTGCGGTACTTGCCGGTTTCGTTCTCTTTGCGCTGTCTGTCGAGTACGGAATGGGATTTTTCAGACTGTACTATGTTGTGGCTGCAGCCTTCGGTTTTGCGCTGAATATGGTGACTTTGGGTGCCGCAGTTCCTCCGCTTTCACGTCTTTTCGGAAAGATCTGCGTGTGGACAGGCGGGAAAATTGCTGCGCCTGTCAGATTTCTTTGTGAAAAAGCAACATATTTGTGCACCGGTTTATTGGATAAAACATCGAAATTTGCTGAAAAAAGCAAAAAGTACTTGAAAAACCACCGTCGGGTATTGTATAATATTGAAGATAATAAAATAGACGAGGTATATCCGGAAGGCGGTGAACACAGAAATGCTGTTAAAGCGAAAATCAGGAAGATCGGTTAAGCTTCCGTTTATTTTTGCATTCGCCGGTTTTCTGGCATTGGCATACGCTGTGGTGAACCTTGTCGCTATGCAGGTGGAGATCTCTCAGAAATCCGCCGAGTTTGAGGAGCTTTCGGATAAGCTCTATGCTCTTCGCACTCAGAACGAGCTTCTTGAGCGCTATACGAGCGAGGAATACAAACTGGGATACGTCGAGGAAATGGCTCGTGAGGAGCTTGATTACTCGTACTCGGACGAGAAGATATACTACTTCATACCGAGCAATTAAAGTGAGAATTTATGAGAAATAAGAACAGAGAAGGACTCAAAGTCGCCTACCGCATCATAGCGGGCGTGGTGGCGCTTATAATGGTTGTCGGAATAGTTTACGGAAGCTTTGTTCCGTTTTAAAAAACCCCGTATTCGCTTTGAATACGGGGTTAATTTTATTCAAACATATCTGCGATGCTGTCGAAGACTTCCGCAAACGGCGTCCTGTCATCGACGAAACGTTCCGCGATCCCTTCGCTGTACAGCTTGTATGCCACAGATGCGCCCAGCGGGTACATACTTGCGAAGCTCTTATAGACCGAGCTGTCCGTGCCGTTGTATCTCAGCTCGACACAGCCCTGGAGCGCGATCTGCATATTTGCAAGGAAATCCTCCGCGAATAAGACCTCAACGGATTTCTTCTGCGCATAGGCGTTTTTTATGCAGATATCCGACGCGCCTGCCCAGGAATCGTGAGCTGCTACACGGACGCGTTTGAGGTTGCTCATGATTATTGTGCCGATGCACATAGGGCAGGGCTCCATGGACGTGTACATAGTGTAATTCCCGAGGTCGGGGTACTTTTCTATGTCGAGCAGCTGTATGCACTCCGTTTCCGCGTGATCCACCTTGCAGTTCGGAAAGCGTTTGCTTGTTATATAGTGGTTCCTGCCGACGGAAAGCGTCTTTCCGCTGTCATCGACTATGATCGCGCCGATGGGCAGATTGCCTTCGCAGAATGACTGCCAGCCGAGCTCAAACACCTCCTGCCAGGTCTTTTCAAGTTCACTGAATCTCATAAGCGTCCCTCCTTTAACTGTTCGTTCCGATGCAGCTTGTGAACATCAGAGCTTTGCAAGCTCTGCGAACGTGTCTTTCATTGCGGGATAAAGCTTTCTGTAAAGCGCATAGACTTTCTCATACTTTTCGCTGTTCCCGGCGATAGGATTCTGTATCTTGTCCTCCTTGATGACCGCCTTGCAGGCTTCGGGAACGGAGGAGTATATGCCGGTGCCGACTGCGGCAAGAAGAGCTACGCCGAGAGCCGGGCCTTCCTTGTTCTGTGCAGTCTTCACGGGGCAGCCGTAGAGGTCGGCGAGCATCTGTCTCCAGAGCGGGGAAGTACCGCCGCCGCCGCAGGCCATCATGTTGCTTACGTTTATGTTCATTTCGCGCATTACTTCCACACAGTCGCGGAGTGAGTACGAAACGCCCTCCATGACCGCACGGATCATATCTTTCTTCTTGTGCATGGTTGAAAGCCCTATGAACGCGCCGCGGGCATCGGGGTCGAGATGCGGGGTGCGCTCGCCGTTGAGGTAGGGCATATACAGAAGTCTGTTTGCTCCTATCGGAACTTCCATTGCAGCCTTATCAGTAAGGAAATAGGGGTCAACGCCCATGTTTATGGCGGTCTCCATTTCGCTCCAGCAAAGGTTGTCCCTGAACCATTTCAGTGACAGACCGGCGCTCTGTGTTACGCCCATGACGTGCCAGCAGCCGGGAACTGCGCAGCAGAATGTGTGGACCCTGCCTTTCTTGTCTATGGAGATGTCGGAGGTGTGGGCGAAAACTACGCCGCTTGAGCCGATAGTCGTGAACGCGGTACCGTCCTCGACAACGCCGGTGCCTACTGCGGCGGCAGCGTTGTCTCCTGCTCCGCCGACCACGGGAGTGCCTTCCGCAAGACCCGTAAGCTCGGCTACCTGCTTTGTTACGGTTCCGGTTATTTCGGGGCTCTCATAGACTTTTGCGAGAAGAGACTTGTCTATGCCGAGCTTTTCGAGTACCTCGTCCGACCACTGTCTCTTCGGGATATCGAGGAGCTGCATACCGGACGCGTCGGATACCTCTGTCGCGAATTCACCGGTGAGCATGAATCTGATGTAATCCTTCGGGAGGAGGATATGGCGGCAGCGCTCATAATTCTGGGGCTCGTTGTTCTTCACCCACATGATCTTGGCTGCGGTGAAACCGGTAATAGCGGGATTTGCGGTTATTTCCACGAGACGGTCATGACCCACCTTGTCGGTTATCTCCTTCACTTCCGCGGAAGTACGCTGATCGCACCATATGATGCTCTTTCTTATGACCTTACATTCGCGGTCGAGCATGACGAGCCCGTGCATCTGACCGGAAAGACCTACGCCCTTTATCTCGGACGACGGTACGCCGCTTTCTCTTATGACGTCCGAAATACCCTGTACACAGGCGTTCCACCAGTCTCCGGGATCCTGCTCCGCATATCCGTTCTGGGGAGTATAGAGCGGGTATTCATAGGTCGCGGAAGCAATCGCGCTGCCGTTTTCGTCAAAAAGAACTGTCTTTGTTCCCGATGTGCCGACATCTACTCCTAAAATATAAGCCATAACTTTCATTTCCTTTCAATTTTGTGCAGTATAAACGACTGCGCAAATGCACTCATTTACTAAAAATATTATAATACAAAGCCTTTGATTTGTCAATAGTCACCAATTAAAGAAAGGCTTCTTTTTATGAAAAGCATTACAGCAGGACACCCGGAACGTAAATTTTGAACAATATTGTCACCGCTGAAAAATATTCGTTTATGGAAACTGCAAAAATTCTTGACATTTCTCTGAAAAAATGATATTATATATTCGGTAATTATGGCGTTCTGCGTTCTTGAACGGAGGAATTTGATTTGAAAAAGAAGTTTTCATTGATCTTAGGGATCTTATTGGCTGCGGTCATGCTTTTCGGCATTTCAGCGGCTGCTTTTGATGCAAACGACTACGACTACAGCTCGGACTGGGGCGGCGGAAGCAGCTGGGGTGATGACGATGACTGGGGAAGCAGCGGTGGCTCTACATATTATTACGGTGACAGTGACGGAGGCGACGGAAGCGGAGGCGGCTTCGGAATAGGTACCATTGCTGTCATAGTTATCATCATAATAATCGTTATTGCAGTTTCCCGCAAGAGCAATAACGGCCAGGGCGGAGGCACAAACACTCCCGTAGGCGGCGGAGTTCGTCCCGCCAACGGAGGACAAGGACTTAACGTAAATGTTCCCGACCGTACAGCCCAGATCGAACAGATAATCAAGATGGACGACCCGAACTTTACTGCGGACGATTTCACATCTTTCGTGAAAGAAGTTTACATCGATATACAGAACGCGTGGTGCAAGCGTGATCTTACTCCCGTAAGACCCGTAATGCATACAAACCTCTATAACACCACCGATAAGCAGGTGCAGTCAAAAATAGAGCAGGGCGTGACATACCACTACGAGAGCATAGCTATCAACACCGCATATCTCACGAGCTATGTTCGTGACAACGAGTACGAGTACCTTACAGCATACCTGAATGCACGCTATATAGACTACCAGACGGACGACAAGACCGGTAACATTATACGCGGCGATAAGAACACCCGCTGGGACTTCCGCTACAAGATGAAGTTCATGCGTTCTGTAGGAGTCAAGACAACAAGCGCGTCGGACAACAATATGACCGGTCATAACTGCCCGAACTGCGGAGCTCCGCTCACTATATCGAGCACCGGCGTCTGCGAATACTGCGGATCCGTGGTGACCACAGGCCTTTTCAGCTGGGTGCTCAGTGACTTCTCGACAGTGCGCAATGATACAAAGGACGACGGAATAAGAGTTCCCACGAGCGGCGACAACAGCAATGGTTGATACGAATGAACCCTATCCTTACAACACTTATCGTGATCGCTATCATAGTGATCGCAATATTCTGCGGAGTCATGTTTATAAAGCATAAGCTTAATTCGGTCACACGGAAATACCTCGGAATGGGGCTGAAAGAGACTGCGGATCTTATCGGCCAGGGGTTCAAGGACGAAGTCTCGACGCCCCGCGCCATTTCCAACGTCTCGGCGATGTATAAACCTCAGCTGATGCGTGATTTTCCCGATATGACATATGAGCGGTTCCTTGAAATGGCAAATTCGGCTCTTGTGTCCATTCTCACAGCGATAGAAAGGGAAGAGACCTCCCGATTGGAAAATGTCACCGATAGCCTGAAAAATCAGGTTTATGATCGTATCTGTGATAATCATGACAGAAACCTGATCGAGCATTTCGATGAGATTAGGCTGCACAGAACGGATATATCCAATTACAAGACCACCTCCGATACCGCAGTGGCTGTGTTCGAGATCTCGTTCCAGTGCCTGCACTATTTCGAGGGCAAAGACAAGGTGCCACAGAACCCGTCTCAGCTTGCCGCATCGGTGACGCTGAGCTACGGACGCGAATATGCAGAGGACTCAAAGTCACTGACATACTCACATAACTGCCCGAACTGCGGAGCTCCGGTATATTCCGTGGGCGGCAGAATGATGAAGTGCCCCTACTGCGGCACAGGCGTAACGGAAGAAGTTTATAAGAGCTGGCTCGTCAGCGCTTATAAATTTATCTGATAGGCAGAAATGCCAATTAAAGATGAAAGGAAATGATAACCTATGGGACTTATCAAAGCTGCAATAGGCGCTTTAAGCGGTACTCTCGGCGATACATGGAAGGAAGAGATACACTGCGGCGCTATTGACAACAAAACTCTTCTGAAAGTCGGCACGAAGATGCACAACGGCTCGAACCGTTCGAGCAACACCAAGGGCACGGAAAACTACATCAGCAACGGTTCCGCTATCATGGTAGAGCAGGGTACCTGTATGCTTACCATTGATAACGGCAAGATCACCAATGTCGTTACCGACCCCGGCAGATATATCCTCGACAACTCATCTGCCCCCTCTATTTTCGCGGGCAACATCAAGGACTCCGCAAAGGATCTTATAAGCAGATTTACATTCGGCGGTACTCCCGCAGCCGAGCAGAAGGTAGTTTACATCAACCTTCAGGAAATACCCGGTATTCCTTTCGGCACCAGCGAGCCTATGCCGTATTTCGACCCCTACTACAATACATCTATCGAGCTTCGCTGCTTCGGCCGTTTCTCGATCCAGATACCCGATGCGGAAGCTGCGGTAAGGTTCTATACACAGGTAGCGCCCAAGGGCGTTGACGCCGGGGATCTTTCCGCTTCGGCGATATTCTCCAACGGCCAGTACAAGAGCGAGTTCATTCAGGCTCTTCTCGGAGGTCTCGCAGAACTCTCCGATCAGGGCATCATGTACTCGAAGATACAGACAAAGCTCGTTCCTCTCGCACAGGCTACGGCAAAGAACGCCGTTGACTGGCAGGAGCGCGGACTTACTATAAAGAGCGTAGGTTTTGAAGGCCCCGTTACTCTGTCCGAGGATTCCAAGAAGCGTCTCGGTGCTCGCCTCGAAGCGGATACACAGCTCGATGACCGTGTACAGAAGGCTATGATGAACAAGAGCATCGCTGCCGGTATTGAGGCTATGGGCTCAAACGAGGGCTCCGGCGGCGGTATGATGGGCGTTATGGGAATGGGCGCTATGATGAACATGGGCGGAAACATCATGGGCACATACAATACTCAGCAGCCCACACCTCCCAACGGCGGAGCTCCCGCTCCGGCTGCAGGCTGGAAGTGCCCGTCCTGCGGCGCGTCCAACACTGTAAATGCAAACTTCTGCTCCGGCTGCGGCGCAAAGAAGCCTGCTCCTCCCGAGAGCTGGGTATGCCCGAGCTGCGGAAATACCAACACAACCAACTTCTGCTCCAACTGTGGTGCGAAGAAGGGTGAGGGCGCTCCCGCAAAGCAGGAAGCAAGTACATGGACCTGTGAATGCGGTTCGACGAATACCACAAAGTTCTGCTCGAATTGCGGAAAGCCGAAGCCTGCTGCACCGAAGAAGTACAAGTGCGACAAGTGCGGCTGGGTTCCGCCGGATCCGGAGAAACCTCCGAAGTTCTGCCCTGAGTGCGGCGATCTTTTTGACGAGAACGACGTTAAGTAAAATGTAATACAAGTTCCTCTGAAAAACAGGGGAGCTTGTAAGATTTTATACTTGTTGTAATAATGCACAAAACAGAAAGAAAAAACAGAGCTATATAGTATAAATGCACGAAGTTTTATTGATTTCAGAAAAAACTGCGGGAAAGATGCAACCTTTATGCACTCGATCTCGTTTACTTATATAGAAAGAGTTTTGGGAAGGTGATAGATTGGAGTTTATTTCTGTAAGAAATCTCCGTAAAGTCTATAAGATAGGAAAAGAGAAAGTATATGCCCTGAAGCATATCGACCTGGATATTAAGAGAGGCGAGATATGCTGCATCCTCGGTACGTCCGGTTCGGGAAAATCAACGCTGCTGAATATGCTTGCGGGACTTGAAAAGCCGACAAAAGGCGATATTTTCATTAACGGAGTAAATGTGGCAAAACTTTCGGAAAAGAAGCTCGCAAGCTTCCGACAGGAAAACACGGGTTTTATTTTCCAGTCCTATAATCTGATCTCACAGTTCAACGCGCTGGAGAATGTGGGAATGCCGCTTATGTTCAAGGGTATGGCAAGGTCGGAGCGCGACAGGATATCCGAAAAGATGCTGAAACTCGTCGGACTTGGCGGAAGAATGAAGCACCGCCCCAATCAGATGTCCGGCGGCCAGCAGCAGCGTGTCGGTATTGCAAGAGCGTTTGTTGCAAAACCGCCTGTCGTTTTCGCTGATGAACCTACCGGCAACCTCGATACAAAGACCACCGATGAAGTAATGCGGCTTATGGTGAGAATGTGCCGCAAGTACAACATCACGCTTATACTCGTTACTCATGACCTTGAGATAGCGGTTTATGCGGACAGGATAGTACATATAATCGACGGTGAGATAACAAGTATAGAGGATAACGTATCCGTTTACTCACCGGAAGACGATGAACCGTCCGGTGAAGAAACCGAAAAGAATAAAAGAGAGGACAAAACAGATGATATCGTTTAAAAAGATCATAGCAGGACTTATGACCGCGGTCATGATGGCAGTCTGCGCTGCTCCCGCGGCATATGCCGAGTCAGACGGCTCGCCGGAAGTTGTTGTTCCGAGTGTGCCGCAGCTGGCGCTCGCGTCAAATAATTCGTATAAGATATGGCCGGGAACGGATACTCTCGTCCCCGTAGGTTTCAAGCTTAAAAAGCAGGGTGATTTCTCCTATATAAGAGTGAGTCTTTCCGGCAACACGAAAGATATTTATTCAAATATCACCGAAAAGACGATATATTACCCCGAAATGGGAACATCGTTCATTTTTACGGTCTCTCCCACGACTCTGAGCGGAGAGTATTCTTTCGGGATCTCCGCAGAAGTTTGTGATAACGACGATAACGTGCTTTCAAGCTTCTCGACCTCATTGAAACTCATTGTTGACAGCGACCTCAAAGTAAAGGGACTTACCATTGAAAGCTATAAGGTAAGCAAGGAGAATATCCGCCCGGGTGACAGCTTCGACATCGACGTTATCCTTAAAAACAACACCGGAGTGGACGTAAAGAATGCCGAGCTGCATCTCGACGGGCTTGATACCAACAAGTTCGTGCTCGACAAGGGCTTTTCAAAGAAGTATGTCGATATCCCGAAGGGAAAAACGGGTTCCGCAAAGTTCAGCCTTATTGCCCAGAACGGTATCTCACTTGTGCGTGAGACCCTTACGCTCGCATTGTCATACACACTTGACGAAGATAAGAGCAATCTTGCGAGCCAGTCCTCGACTCAGGTGATACTCAGCTGTCTTCCGAACTCGGAAGCTGCAAAATACGGCGCCCACGATATTTCGATGACCCGTTACAGATTCAGCAATACGCAGGTAGAGAAGGGAACGAGGTTCGAGCTCACGGTCGAGCTGAAGAACAACGGTGCGACAGATATTTCCAACGCCCGTATAATCGTATCCCCCGATGCGGCGAAGTTCACCATTGATTCCGGACTTTCTTTCAGCGATTTCAACCTGAAATCCGGCGAGTCAAAGACATTTACGTTCAAGCTCATGGGCGGTTCCGGTATCGCTTCCGAGAGAGAGCCTATACCTGTGAGCGTTGAGTACGGAACTCAGACCGTCCAGTTCCAGACTGTTGTTTCCTGCAAGGCGGGAAGCGGCAAGAACAGCGGCAAGTACGACCTGACAGTCACCGACTATTATACGAGCGTTGAAACTGTTGCGGAGAACACCGTTTTCGATCTCACTTTTGAGATAACCAACGGCGGAAGCAGCAATATAGATCATGCACGCGTTACGGTCATGAACCTTGACGGCACAAAGTTCGCTATAGATAAGGGGCTTCCTTACAGCGATTTCGACATAAAGGCCGGCGAATCAAAGAAGTTCACATTTACCCTCGTGGGCTGCAAGAACCTCGCTTCCATAAGAGAAGTCATTCCGATACAGATAGACTACGGCGAAGTGAGCAATACATCAAATACTACCGTCAAGTGCATACCCAAGGACAGCACGGGTACAGACGGTGACGGCAAGAAAGTCTTCGCGCCGAATATAATCATCGAGAACTATAACTACGGCGGTGACTTTATCTACGCCGGAAAGGCGTTCCCGCTAACCGTTACTCTCAAGAACGTTTCTTCTCAGGCTGTGATCGAGAACCTTAAAGTAACAGTAAACGGAAAGCCGCTCCAGGACGGAAGTATAGCTTATTCTCCTGCAAATTCGACCAACTCGTTCTTCTTTGATACGCTCCCCTGCAAGGGCACGGAGACAATAAGTCTCGACCTTCTTGCCAAGGCGGACGCGATCCCGAACAGCTATCCTGTTGAGATCTCGTTCACATACGAATATTCGGTGAACAAGGAGCGTTTCCAGGCTTCCGGCATAACCGAAACGATCACTATCCCGCTCCGTCAGGAAGACAGGCTCGTTATCAATGAACCCGAGATACCCGGCTGGGGGATCAACGTCGGTGAAATGTGCAGTATCAGCATGAGCATCGTAAACAAGGGCAAGAGCGCAGTGTATAATGTGACTGCATCTGTTGTCGGCGATAACTTTACCGTAGATACTCCCACCTATTACATAGGCAATGTGAACAGCGGTGTAGAAGAGTACTATGATGCAAAGATCACACCTCTTGCGGAAGGCGAGATATCCGGTACGATAAAGTTCACTTACGAGGATTCCAACGGTGACAGCAAAGAAAGCGACATACCGTTTACTCTTACCGCTGTGCAGACGATGGGCGGCTATGGCGGAGACTTCGACATGGGAATGGACGGCATGATGGATCCCGGAATGGAGGACGTTCAGGGTGAAGGCGGCGGATTATGGATATGGTTTGCTGTCGGCGGAGCTGTTCTGGCGGTAATTGTTATAATCATTATAATTGTCGCGGTAAAGAAAAAGAAGAAAAAAGCAGAATTAGAGGACGACGATGAAGATATCTGATATGCTCATAATATGTCTTCGCAACCTGTGGAGACGAAAGGGAAGGACTATGCTCACAGTTGTGGGCGTTGTCATAGGTTCCTGTGCAGTTATCGTAATGATCTCTCTCGGACTCGGTATGAACAAGGCGATGGACAGTATGCTCTCATCGTGGGGCGACCTTACTGCGGTGACCATATATAACGGCAGCGCAGGGCCCGGTGTTGTGTTCACGGAAGGAAGCTCTTCAAGCAGCTCAACTACGGAAAAACCGCCGCTTGACGATGCAGCGATCGAGACGCTGAGTACGCTGGACAATGTGCTGTACGTTATACCGAAGATGAACGTGAGCAGCGATATGATAACGGTCTGCGCCGGAAGAAATGACAGATACAGGCTTTCATGGGCAGACGTTTACGGCATAGATTTCTCATTGCTTGAAAAAATGGGGTATGAGATAGATGAGGGTGAAGCTCCGAATGAGCACAATTACAGTTCATCTATAATCTTCGGCTATGAGATGCCGTATCAGTTCCGGGATACCAAGAAGCACGGAAACGCTGCCATGACACAGAGACAGCAGCTCTCGGACGGCAGTTTCTCAAAGCCGTTCGTAGAACCGGTCGGAGAGACGATAAAGATTGGTATAAACAACACCAAAAAGCCCAATGAGGACGGAACATATCCCTATGGCGGACGCGGCTATGAGTACAAACTTACCGGTGCCGCGGTGCTGAAGCAGGATACGATGTGGGAAACTCCGTACAGTGTGTTCATTGATGTTAATTTAGCTAAGCAGATCATTGAGGACTATAACAGGCTGAATAATGTAAAAAAAGCGAAAGCTCCTCAGTACTCACAGGTCAAGCTGATCTGCAACGATATCAACAGTGTTGACGGCGTGCAGAAAATGGTCGAGGAAATGGGATACAGTGCCACGAGCATGGCTCAGGTCAGAAACCAGATGCAGGGTGAGCTTGGCGTTATCCAGCTCATACTCGGAGGCCTTGCTGCGATAAGCCTTCTGGTCGCAGCAATCAGTATCACAAACACGATGATCATGTCGATCTACGAGCGCACGAGAGAGATCGGCATCATGAAAGTTCTTGGCTGCTTTATCGGCAATATAAGGCTCACTTTCCTTATGGAAGCGGGGCTTATAGGGCTTCTTGGCGGAATTATCGGAACGATCATCAGCTATATTATTTCGATAATCATGAACGCCTTCGCGGGTTCTGCATTCTCCGAGATGTTAGGAATCTACACTGAAGGCGGCGGGGGAGATGTTTCGATCATACCGCTCTGGTTGGTGCTCCTTGCGCTTGTATTCTCAACAGTCATAGGGCTTATCTCCGGATACTATCCTGCAAACCGTGCGGTCAAGATCAGCGCTCTTGAAGCGATAAAGAACGAGTAATATGGGGCTCTGCCCCACGCCCCGTGTCCGGCGCTCCCGCGCGTGTGGGGCTCTGCCCCACGCCCTGTGTCCGGCGCTCCCGCGCTTTACTCTCCCGAGTGGGGCCAGCCTACGCGGCTGGATCGCGGCAGGGCAAGCCCTGCACCCGTAGCTGCCGCGATTTACCCGATAGTTTATACACAACAAAAAGATACAGCAGACTCGTTACTTTCGGGTCTGCTGTTTTTATATGTTGTGCAGAAACTGTCCCGCTCAGCGCGGCAGCTGCAAAAGTTTTTTTGGAAAGAGAGAGGGGTCGAGGGGAGAGAGAAAAGCCTTTTTTTACAAAAAAAGGTTTTCTCTCTC
>JAGBMA010000029.1 GCA_017635095.1 Ruminiclostridium sp.
AAAAGAGAAAATGAGATAGCTGCGTCGGATACAAGGAAAGCCGACGAAGCCGGGCTGGCGCCCGGTTAGGAGGTTTGACGCAGTAGACGGCGTGGCTAGCTCTTTTTCTCTCAAATTGGGTTTTTAGAGGTTCCCTAAAGTCAGACCTTGCGTGAAGTTTGTAAGAACTGCTGCGGAGATACTTGACCGCTATATTGAAGAAGATCCACCTGTGAGGTAAGAATCTATGAAGATCATCACACTTGTAGAAAATTCCTGCGGTCACGAAGGCTGTATCGCTGAGCACGGGTTATCCATTTACATCGAAACAGAGAAGCATAAATTACTGCTTGACACCGGGCAGACTGACGCAGTAGTCAGAAATGCCGAAGCGCTCGCCGTTGATCTGACCGCCGTTGATACAGTTATCCTCAGTCATGGTCATTACGATCATTCGGGCGGTATCCTGCCGTTTTCAAAGCTCAACCACACTGCACAGATAATTATGCAGAGAAAGGCTGCCGAACCGCACTATAACGGTGAACGTTACATCGGCATTGATACTGATATTCTCAAATTGCCGAATGTCCGGCTGATAGACGGCGATATGCAGCTTGACGATGAGCTGTTCCTGTTCAGCGGTATCACAGGCAGGCGATGCTATCCGCAGGGCAACAGAAAGCTGTTCTGTCTGAAAGACGGTGTAAAAACCGAGGACGATTTTGTGCATGAGCAGTGCCTTGTTATCACGCAGAACGGTAAACACTGGCTTCTGTCCGGCTGCGCTCATAACGGAATACTCAATATCCTTGACAGATACAAAGTGCTATTCGGCAATGAGCCTGACTATGTAGTGAGCGGATTCCACATGATGAAGCGTGAGGGCGAGCATACCGAGGAAGAAAAAGCAGTCATCATTCAGACAGCGCGGGAGCTTTCACAGATGAGAACAGTCTTTTACAGCGGTCACTGCACCGGCATTCCTGCATTTGAGCTGATGAAAGAGATCATGGGTGACAAACTCATTGCTCTGCACAGCGGCGAACATATAATATGACATATATAGACAACGCAGATGACTATGTTGAGCCATCTGCGCTTTTTTATGCCCCTGTTTTTTTAAAGCCCTTCAATACCTGCTTATCCGAGAACGGGGATGATATAATACTTTTGAGTCCTCGGCAGAAATTGTCGGGGATTCTTTTTATGCGAGTTCTGCTTTGGCGGCTGCTGTAAGAGCAGCTATGAACTGTTCCGGTGTAGGTGTCCTGCCGCCGAACTGCGACCAGAACATAACCGCCTCCGGCTCCGTTGATGACATTCCGACCTTAATCATTTCTTCAAAGTCCCTGCGTACTTCTTTGACGGATACGCCGTGCTGCTTTGCAACTTTTTTGATTGTGTTCATAATGGTATACTCCTTTGTGACTCTATCAGCGGCTTTTTCCACCTTTAGTGGTATTATATCACAAAGACTATGTCGAAAAAACGAGAACCGTGACGGGAAATAAAAAAATCGGCAGTTTCCTACCGATTTGTCGAATATTGTTATCTTCTTTATGATTTTGCCTGATCTGCCAGCAGCTCAACAACTGCAATAATCTTGAGCTGATCCTTTTTGGGCAAGCCTTTGATAATATCGCCAATCATCGCTTGTTTTATATCAACCTGCTTATTCAGAACATCACAAAGCAGCATATCCGCTGTTATGTTCAACGCATTTGCGATGTTTACGAGAGTTTCAAGTGACGGCGGCTTCTCTGAGCGTTCAAGCGCACTGACATACTTTGTGGAAATACCACTCTGCTCTGCAAGTTTGCTCTGAGACATTTTCGCCTCTAACCGATATCTTTTGATGTTTACACCTATTGAAGAAAAATCCATTATACTCACCACCCACCAACGGTGTACTTTTTCTTCCAATAGTATAACCCATACAGTCAAGCAAATAAACACGCTGTCAGCGGCTTTGACCGCTAATAGCGGGATATAGCATAAGTAAAAGAGCTCCTCGATCGAGAAGCTCTTTTGCGTCCCTGTTCATAGACTTTATCTGTCTGTAAAGATCGCGGGTAAGTAAGTTTGCTTTCGGCATTGATATCTGCTCCTTTTGGTTATGCTGTAATGATTATAGCATAAGACCGCAAATAAATCAAGTCATTGCCGGAAACGCTTTACAAATACATTGATTCGTGATATAATTACTGATATATTAAGAATCTGTCTGCATTTGGTGAGAACAATGGAAAACTTCACATATATCAGTGAAAATACAATTGAGCATCTATCATTACATGATTGTTCCTGTACAAGAATGTATCAGAAAGGAACAACTTTTGTTTTTGATATGGAATGGATGGAAGTGTTGGCTTCTCATCCTGATAATCCTTTTGAGAAGGCGCATCAATCCGGGACAGGAAGAATTGTTCTTAATGATACTGTTATTGTAAGCGGAGAACTGATAAATGATGATAACAGCAATTATAAACGAAAGGACATATAATCATGAAAAAAAGAGCACTTATCATCACAGCAGCTATACTCGCACTCAGTCTTGCAGGCTGCAGCGAAAGCGGTAAAGTCACGGTAACGGCTACCGAGCCCGTACCCGCCGATTCGACAATTCCCGCCGAAACAGTCGTGTCGACTCAGGCGACACTTCCGAGCGAGCGCCTTTTCGGCGGATATGTAGCCGCGGAAGTACAGGCGGAGCTTGTATCCGAGCCGAGCGAGAACGCCGAACCTATCGCTCAGATCCCCGCCGCAACTCAGCTTGATATCTACTCCTCCGGTACGGACGGTTGGTATATGGTCGAGTACGACGGAAAGATCGGCTATATCAGAGCAGAATGCGTATCGGAAGTCGAAGACTACGACTATTCCATGAACGCAGTCCGCATGTTCAGAGGCTACGTTGAATCGGACAAGACCGAGTACCTCATGAGCAAGCCCGACGAGAATTCCGACAAGCTTTCCGAGCTTACATACGGAACTATGCTTGAGATCTATTCCTGTGACAAGGAGGGCTGGTTCTACGCCGAACTCGGCGGTGATACCTACGGCTTCGTAAAGACCGATGTTATCAAGGAAATGCCGCATACTCTTCCCTTCGGAGAACGTCTTTTCGGCGGTTATATCGCTGTCGACGGAGCGGCTAAGCTTTACAGCGACGCGGACACCGGTTCCGAAGTCATCAGAGAGATCCAGGGCGGTACACAGATAGATGTATTCGAAAGCGAGAACGAGGGCTGGTATATGACAGCGATCGCGAACGATAACGGCGGATATGATATCGGCTATATCGAAGCCTCTTTTATCGAAAAGATACCCGATCACGATCCGGGCAGCGCATACGAACCCAATATCGCGGATATAGCGGGGCGCTGGATATATGAGACCCAGGATACGGGATACAGCGAGGGCTACCGCGGTATACCGATCGGATACGTGATCGTCGCCGAAGACGGTACATATCAGTACGTTAAGGACACGGCGATCATAAGCTGCGGTACTGTAGCGGTCATGTACGAAGAATACATAGACGGTTCCCGCGTTCCTCTGTTCACATTCATTGACAATAACGGCGAAGCGTTCATAGCCTGCGCCGCAACAGCTCCCGAGGAAAGAACGGAAGGCTGTCTCTACATAGGCAACGGAGGTATGGAACGCCTTGTTCCCGACAACGGAAACGCTATAGGCGGTACCGACAGCTATTCCTTACCCAACGAGTACGGGTTCTATGAATACAAGAATCCTCCCGCATCCGGCGTCAGCGTCGCCGCACTTGAAGGAACATGGATCAACGCCGATAACGCTTCGGATAAACTCGAAATAACAAAAACCGACGATCTTTATGTCGGAAACTTCAAAGCCGGCAGCGTTACCGGTACAGTAAAGCTCGAATTCACACTCAACCCCGATAATTCCCAGGCTTTCTGGTACACATTCTACACAGACGACGGCAAATTCTGGAACGGCTTCGGTGTATCGGGTGAGATCCCGCTTGAAAACCTTTATTCCGGACAGGACGGCGCGATACATTATGTACGCTCGGCTGAATAAGATCTAAGGAGAACCCCGATGCTTCCATATATTGCGCTTGCGGTAACAGGTCTTGTTGTTCTCGCCGCAGGCATCATCCTTATAATCCGACGCAAAAAGGCGGTCGGGATAACCCTGACCGTCCTCGGCGCGGCCGCGGGACTTACAGGCGCGTTCCCTACAGTCTGCACATTCATACTTGTTGATTATATCCGCAACAGGCCGGCGGATGAGCCGCCCGCAGTCACAGAGATCACGGAAGATATCTTCGTCGAAAGCGAAAATGATCTCACGGGAGAAATCGGTAATGACTGGCGGACAACAAGAAGCTATTCTGACAATATCGTGATATCAGACGAGCTGACCGTTTGTCTTTCGGTACTGGACGATACCAAAGGCTACGCGGTTTATGACAGCTCCGACGGGAACCGTATCGCAAGTCTTATCAGCGACATTTTCTCTGACCTTGATCTCTGGAACGTTACCGCGTCGGATCTTGACGGTGACGGTGTCAATGAGATAGGAGCATATCTCACGAACGGTGAAACACTCTGGTTCAGATATAACGGCAGGACGTGGAACGAGGAGAACCCGTCCGGCTGTTTTGAACGAACGGAAGGATAACTATGAGAAAAGAAAGAGCCCTGAAAATAACGTCGGCTTCGGCTGCCGCGATATACGCGCTGTGTTCGGCATCACCGATGTCTTTCGCTCACGCGGCTCCCGAAGATACCGGATACGAAGATTGGTTCGAAGACGATCAGTTCGGTCTTAAGGAAGAATATGACAGCACCCTCGATCTTGTCATAGATCGTCTTTATTGGGGACTTCAGGACGATACCGAGGAAGGCGGCGAGCCCGAAAGCGAAACGGAATCGGATAATGAAAAGCTCCCGGAAAAATTCGACCTCAGAGATGTAGACGGTGTATGTTATGTCCCCGAGGTAAGAAATCAGACCCCGTTCGGGACCTGCTGGAGCTTCGGCGCTATCGCCGCTTCGGAGATAAGTATAGCTCACGAACTCGGACTCGATTACAACACTATGACCGATGAAGAGAAATCTTTCTTCGACCTCTCGGAGAAACACCTCGCGTGGTTCTCATACACGGCTATCTCCGGTGATCCGCTCGTTTACGGCTCGCAGATGGGCGAAGGATATCACTTTGCATCTCTTGACGACGGTATAGACAACGACGAAGAAACACATATCCCCTACAACTGGGGCGGTTTCGCGCATTTCGCATCCGTTCTTTTCTCCGAAGGGATAGGTCCGGCGAGCGAGATCAATGTTCCGTATCTCAACAAGGAAGGCAAGTGGGAAATAAACATCTCCCGCGAGACGGTAGATGAAAACTGGTACACCGAATACGGGGAAAACGAGATCGGAGCCGTTGCGCCAAATCAGGCTTCGATAGACGCCTATATCGCCGAATACCTCAAAGAACACCCCGGCCTAAAAAACTATGACACCGAGTTCGACGGACCCGGCGAATACTACAGCTACAATGTTTACCGCAGTGAGACCGGTGACTGGTCCCTCGACGAGAACGAGCGCTTCCAGGGCTTTTTCCTCAAGGAATCCAATATGCTTCCCTCCCCCGCCCAATACACCGACGACGGTTATGGCTATAACGAGAAAGCAACGATCGCGATAAAGAAAGAACTTCTCGCGGGCAGAGGCGTTGCTGTGAACTTCTGCTCGGATCAGTCTTATCCGAGCGATATGCTTGACCCGGAAGACACGTATCTCAACCTTCTCACCAAGGACGGCGAACCGACCGAATTCACAGGCGACGCGGCGATCTGGGCGCACTATACCTATGACAAGAATTATGACCCTAACGACCCTTATTCCTATAACTCATGTATCGGCTCGAACCACGCGGTCTGCATAGTCGGCTATGATGACGGATTTCCCAAGGAATACTTCAACGACCCCAAAGGGACTATCGGCGGGGACGGAGCCTGGATCGTAAGGAACTCGTGGGGCTGCGCGAACTGCAGCGACAAGACCGCCGAAAACAGCTGGGGCAACAACGGCGACGGATACTTTTATCTCTCTTACTACGACCAAAGTATAAATGAACCCGAAAGCTATGTTTTTTCACTCTTTGACCCGGAAAATATGGGACGGAGTCTTGATATCTACGACCTTTTCCCGTCATTCAGCTACACCGTGGCTACCTTCGATTCTCCCGTGTATATGGCGAATGTATTCACATCGGACAGCAAGGAAGTACTTCGCGATCTCGGCATAATGACCGCACTTCCCGAACTTGAGGCACATCTTTCGGTATATCTTCTTAACGACGATTTCAAATCTCCCACCGACGGCGAAAAGGTATCGGAATGTGAAGACTTTTTCGAGCACATGGGTTACCACACCGCAAAGCTCGATGATAAAGTCCTGATCGATGAAGATCAGATTTATTCGGTAGTTCTTGAGCTGAAGCGCAAGGACGGAAAATACGTATACGAAATAAACAGCGCCTCAAACAGGACCGCGTACAACTCATACAGCGAGACCTGGAAAGAAGATTATATAAACATGTACGGCTCGCTCGACGGATATGTCGACGAAAATCCGTTATACGCCCAGCTTATAATCAATGAGGATGAAAGCTGGCTCGGAGTAAAGGATGAGGATACCGAAGAGTGGAAAGACCTCTCCATTATCAGAACAACGTTTGACGAATACAATACGGAATATTTCGAAATAGCGTATCTCGATTACGACAATTTCCCTATCAGAAGCTATCCGTACTCCGACCAGATCCATGCCGAAAATCACATAGATAATGTGAAACTGATCTATGATGCGGGCGATGTCATCAACGGCACAATAACCGTCACAAACGCGACCTCAAGATACACCTATAACGACGTAACGATCTCCTGTTCCCTGACAGATCTCGGAGAAGACGGAAAGATCGGTGCTTTAAACCCGAACGAGACAAAGACGATAAATTACAGCTACACCGTAACAGAGGACGACCTCGGAAGCGACCTTACGAGCAGGATCACATTACATACCGAAGGCTATAATTACGTTTTTCTTGAGGAATTCGAACCCGAGGTGTATGTTCTGAAGCTCGCGGAGAAAAAGCCAGAGCTGACTTTACCGGGCATACCCGATGAAAAGCCCGCAGAAGAAACGGCTCCCGCCGGGGAGAGATCATTCATCCCCATTCTCATCATCTCTGCCGCTTCGCTTCTTTTCGTCGCATCTATAACCGCGATCATAATCGTCGCTGTACGCAAAAAGAAAAACAAATAATGAAATATCCCGCTGCGATAACGTTTCACAGCGGGATATTTTTTATTTAAACGCTCATTCCGTGTGTTTGGCAATCCAAAAGTGCAGAAAAAGGGCTCGTGTTAATTAGTGATTAAAATGAATGTTTTGGAGGCTTCTGGCATAAGTGTGGGTGAAAATCTACCTGTCACACTTACAACAGAGCTGTTCTTAGATTCCGAACCGGAGGCAAAACCAGCCACCGCCGTAAGGCGGCTTGCCATTGACAGTTCCTGAAAGAAATGCTACAATGGCTGCCAGACGGTTGAAGCCGTCGGGCATTGTTATCGCTATCTTACTATCGCGAATACCACATCTGCTGCGTAAAGAGCTACCATAGCGGCTCCTGCAGGTCTGCTGAGTTTTCCGCTTTTCGCGAAGATGAATGTGATGACACTTACGATTATCAGTATCGCAAGATCGAGAACAGACGCGAGGTTGACGGCTATCGGGTGTATAGTTGAGGACACTCCGAGAATGAACAGGATATTGAAGATGTTCGAGCCAACCACATTTCCGACTGCAAGCCCGTTTTCGCCTTTCTTAGAAGCAACTATCGACGTAACAAGTTCAGGAAGTGATGTACCTATCGCAACTATCGTTAGTCCGATAAGCGTTTCCGACATTCCCGCCGCCGCAGCTATTTTCTTCGCATTGTCAACTACCAGCTCGCCGCCGATGATAATGCAGGCAAGCCCAACAATTATCAGCAGGATACATTTCCATACCGGCATCGGCACAACAGCTTCTTCCTGTTGACGGTCTTTGCGCGCTTGAATGATCAGCATTGCAATGTACGCAACAAACATCACAAGCAGGATTATTCCGTAAATGCGGCTGATCTCTCCCACATTATCGAGCATTCCCGTTTCCGCGAAATTACCCGAAAGCACGAAACCCAGTCCTACTGCAAGAAGCGTAACGAACGATATTATCACGGATATAGGATAGTCACGCTTCATTATCGTTTTGTCTATCGGTATCGGGTGGATAAGTGCGCAGATACCGAGGACTCCGAGAAGATTGAAGATGTTCGAGCCGACGACATTGCTGAGTGCTATCTCATTTGACCCTGCAATGGCAGCAGAAGTGCTGACCGCCAGTTCGGGTGCGCTTGTTCCCATTGCAACAATGGTCAGACCGATGATAACACCGGGGACTTTAAAGTTCGCCGCAAGACCGGAACTTCCGTCAACGAAGAAATCAGCACCTTTTATCAGCGCGACAAATCCGACAACGAGTAACAGACAACTTAAAAGAATTTCCATTTTACCTTACCTCACACAAAAAAATTGATGTAATTATATCACTTGTCAAGACTGGTAATTACAAAAAAATCACGGGAAATAAAGTTTTCTCCTTTGTGCGCACGTCCTTGAGCGCCTTTGGAAAACGTCTTTACCGCCTCATGCAGTAACCGTACTGTTTCCCGTGAAAAATTTTTTCAGTTTGCGGTAACTATGCCTTTCTTTGCGTCGAGGTGAACAGTCGTTCCGCTTTTGAGTATCTTTACTGCGTTCTCCGCGCCTACAATCACAGGTATATCCAGCGACAGACCGACAACCGCAGCGTGACAGCTTTCACCGCCTTTTTCAACAATGATGCCGCCGGCGGAGCGAAGGATCTGCATGATCTCATTGTTCGTTTCTTCCATAACAAGTATCTCACCGCTTACGAACTTGTCACGCGCTTCGTCAGCATTGCGTGCCACACATATCGGCGCAGTCACTTCTCTTTCGGTGATGCCTTTGCCCTTTACGAGAACATCTCCTACAACGTGGACTTTCATCAGATTGGTGGTGCCGGAAATGCCGAGCGGTACGCCTGCCGTGATAACAACGAGGTCGCCCGTATCGAGATAGCCTTTCTTGACCGCACAGTCAACAGCGTGCGCGAAAAGGGCATCAGTGTCGGACTGCTCCGAGGACATAAGCGGAACTACGCCCCAGCTAAGGTTGAGCTGACGCCATGTGCGTTCGCTCGGTGTGCAGCTGAGTATCGGTCTGTTCGGGCGGTATTTCGACAGGAATTTCGCTGTGCTTCCGGTTTTGGTGACTGTAAGTATCGCTTTGGCGTTCAGGTCAAGTGCAGTCGTTACCGTTGCGTGAGAGATCGCGTTCGTAACATTGTCGTTTTCACCCTCGTGTCTGTCACGGAAGCGTTTTGCATAGTTTATGTCGTTTTCGGTAGTCTCGGCGATCTTTGTCATAGTCTTTACCGCATCGATCGGGTACAGACCTGCGGCAGTCTCGCCGGACAGCATTATCGCGCTTGTTCCGTCATAGATAGCGTTTGCAACATCGGTAGTTTCCGCTCTTGTCGGGCGGGGATTTTTTATCATAGAGTCGAGCATCTGTGTCGCGGTTATGACCTGCTTTCCGGCACGGTATCCTTTTTCGATCAGCAGCTTTTGTATGCGCGGAATTTCCTCAAATGCTATCTCAACGCCCATATCGCCCCGGGCGACCATAATGCCGTCGGACACGCGGAGGATGTCGTCGATATTGTCAACTCCCTCCTGATTTTCTATCTTAGCGATTATCTTTATGTCAGAGCCGCCGTTTTCTTCAAGAAAGCGGCGAATCTCAAGTATATCCTCGTCGTTGCTTACGAACGAAGCCGCGATGAAGTCAAATCCTGTTTCTATTCCGAATTTGAGGTCGCTTTTGTCGCGCTCGCTCAGATACGGCATTGACAGCTTTATGCCCGGAAAGTTGCAGCTCTTGTTGTTGGATATGTAGCCGCCGTGAACAATCTTGCAGACAATATCATCACCGTCATCATTGTTTACGATGTTTACAACCTTCAGTTCCAGCAGTCCGTCATCAATAAGAATGCGAGTACCGATGTCAATGTCTTTTGCAAGGTTCTTGTATGTTATCGAAACAGACTTGCTGCTGCCGGTCACTTCGCGTGTCGTGAGTATAAACTCCTCGCCGTCCTTCAGCTCTGCCTTGCCGCCGTCAAACTGCTTTACGCGAACCTCCGGTCCCTTCGTATCGAGAAGAGAAGCTATCGGCAGATCGAGTTCCTCGCGTATGCGCTTTACCTGATCGAATACCTTTTTGTGACTCTCGTGGTCGCCGTGGGAGAAGTTTTGGCGCGCGACGTTCATACCGCTTAACATCAGCTGGCGCAGTACATCGTCATCGGCAGTTGCCGGACCCATTGTGCAGACAATCTTTGTTTTTCTCATTTGTTCTTAACCCCGATTCGTATAAAAATTATTGCTATTATATCACTTTGAGGGGAAAATGTCAATGCTGTTTTTGCTTGCTCGTGTAATAACATATAAAACCGTTATTACATTATTTAATCCCGAAAAATTTATCTCTCCATTCGATTATTATAAAAATTCCACACCTGAATAGGCTTATTCAGTGCATATCTTACTGTCTGCGCCGTGCCGCTCCGCTGATTGGAACTGTCCCAATAGCAGAAACAGAACTCTGCGAGTTCCACAAGACAGGCGTTTCGTTTCTGCATACAACCGCTGTAATACCTGTCAGCGGTAAATTCCACGGAATCGGCTCTACTCATTATACTGAAAAAGGCTTCCCGCTGTTCTTCCGTCCATTTAAGTGTCTGATCTTCCGGTTTGCACGGCAGCACAAGATTGAGTGTTATCTGTGGGTACTTATCCCGCAGCTTTAAAACAGTTTCGGCTGCAAGTGTATCGAAGCCAAGTGCTCCACCAGCGTAATAGTCCACAATCCCGCCGTTAATAATAGCCCTTTCGAGCTTTTCGTACATATCCTCCCAAAGCCGCTGAATATCACTTGTAATGCTCCTATGCCCGGTAAAACAAGCAGTTTTCATTATACCACCCTCCGTTATTATAGCTCTATCGGTATCATTTGTCAATGTTTATAAAACCGATAATACATTATTTAATCCCGAAAAATGTAGTATAATAACAGATAGGTGATGTAAAAATGGAATTGGGAAAACGACTTGCTAAATTTCGTCAAGCAAAGGGACTAACGGTATATAAGCTATGTGAATTGACCGGATTGTCCCCGACACATATTCGTGCTGTTGAACGAGGTGCTAAAACACCTAATGTTGAAACTATAACACGCTATTTAGAGCCGCTGAATATTACTTTAGCCGAGTTTTTCAATGAAGATGACTCCGTGATCTACGCAACTCCTGTTGAAAGAGAGCTTATCGACTATTACAGAACCCTCTCTCCGGATAGTGAGGAGTTGTTGTTAAAGCTGTTAAAGTCATTATCCGTCAACGACCCTAAACAGAAAAAGGCAAAATAAAAAAGAGTGCCATTCCCACGCATTAAGCGTAGAAATGGCACTCTTATCGGTTTTATTTGCATTTTCGTGACCGGAAGTTCGGGCATCTCACGATCAGCGCCCGAAAACTCTGTTTAATGTTGTATGGTTTGAGGCTCGTTACAGACGCTTGATTGTGCATTCTGACGTTAGCTTTTGTGGCATAGAAAAAGCCCCGCTGTTCCGGAGAACGCAGGGCGCTGGATATGCTGTTGTGTTTTGGTAAGCTGTATTATTGGAACCTCTAAAAACCCATTTTTAGAGAAAACACACCAACCGCGTCGAATACCTGTCAAGTTTCCTCGCCTTGCTTAAGGTTATGCTTCCGGAATCGTAATGATTTTCGGAGCAGGACCTATTTTTCGCAAGCTGTTTACAAATTGACTAAAATGTGTTATAATACAGTAAGACGTTTTGTTGATATTTTCGGGAATGCCTTTACTGCCAATGATAAGATCGGAGACGGTAAATGGCGTTATACATTTTAATTCCGCAGTAAACTCGGAGGCGAAAAAATGAAAGGTTTTTGCGAGAAAAAATTCAGATCTATGTTCATATCCGGCACGTTCACCAAGGCGGTCATGTACTTTATGCTTCTCAGCGACAGTATAATCGCAGGTTATTTCATAGGACAGACGGGGTAGCTGCGATAAATGCCATTACACCGGTAACGGGAATAGTAACGTTCTTCGGTGACCTTGTATCCACAGGCGTAGGCATCGTCTATACAAGAGAGATAGGCGCAATGAAGAAAAAACGAGCCGACGAGATCTACAGCCAGGGGCTTATAATAAGCTTCTCGATCGGACTGATTTCCGCGCTGACTATCCTGCTTATTCAGGGCGAATATTTCAGACTGAACGGCATCACCGGCGAAATACTGGATCAGGCGCTTCTGTATTACCGCCTTACACCGATAAACGCGTTCCTGACGATAGTTATCTTCTATCTTGAACAGATGGTTTACAGCGACGGCGACGAACTGTGCAACAATATCTGCTACGGGTTTCAGATAGGCGGAAACATTCTTTTCTCGGTCATACTGACGAATTTTATGGGCATGACCGGAATCATACTCGGCTCGGTCATCGGCAACGGTCTCGGCATACTCACCTGCATCTGGCATTACTTCCGCAAGGGAAACTCGCTTCGTTTCGTATGGCATCTCTCTTTCAGGGATTTCCTGCTTACTTCACGCTACAGCATAGTTGACTCTTCGGTATATCTTTGCTGGGCGCTCATGGATTACGTTATGATAGGTTTTGTTTCGGCAAATTACGGACAGCCGGCACTTGTCACGCTTGCGGTAGTAGTGAATCTTATCGAGTTCAGCGTGGTGCTTGACGGCGTAGGAATGGCGATGCAGCCGCTTATCGGTACATATTTCGGAGAAAAGAACCATGTGCTCATCAAGAGAGTTATGAAGTCGGGATTCAAAGCTGCAGTTCTTGAAGGTCTGATAGCTACCGGACTGATATTTGTTTTTGCAAAGCAGTTCTGCGGTCTTTTCGGTATCGGTGAAGGCGAAACGCTCGAACCTTCCATTGCCGCGATAAGGATAGTGTGCTGCGGATTTACGCTGTGCAGCGTGGTATCGCTTACAACATCCTACTATATGCTGATAGACCGTATCCGTATGGCGCTGTCTTTTGCAATGCTTCAGAACGGGGTATTGTACATACTCCTGCCGATACTTGGCTCGCTTCTTTTCGGGATCAACGGGCTCTGGACGGGATTTATCACAGCACCGCTGCTGACACTGATCTGCGCATACGGATATGTATATCTGAGGTTCGGAAAGGACAATTTCCCGTTCCTGCTGAAAGACATAGACTCTGATATCGTGGTAATGGACGATGTACTTACGGCAGAGACCGCGTCTGCATTGTCGGAACGTGTGGGAGAGAGCATGAAGTCCCGTGGATTTTCAGAAAAGGCTGTCAATCATGCGGCGCTCTTCACAGAAGAGATCGGGCTTACCATACTTGAAAAGAACAGTAAGTCGAAAAAAACGCTTTTGTTTGAGCTTTCACTTTTCTTTGAGGAAGACTCGGTGCTTATTGTCGAGCGCGATTCGGGCGAATTGTTTGATATGACAGACCCGGATATGCACATAAAGGGACTCAGCGGATTTATACTGAGCGGACTTATGGAAGCGCATGAAGAAAAGACATATCTTGTGACTACGGGCTATAACCGGAATATGATACGCTTTTCAAAGTCCTGAACAGATCGGAGAAATCACGATGAATGTATGTGATTTTGACGGCACGATCCACTATGCCGACTGCATCTGAAGGAAGTCGGCATTGACGAGAGCTGTCTCGGTGAGATGGCGCATCATGCTGCCGAAAATGAGGGGATTGAGAATACATAGCGGAGTTTGGCTCTGCCTTTGTCCTCGGTCAAGAGGGCGATTCCTTTGCTTCCGCGCTTGATATACCTGTTCATCAGGTTTTCTTTAGACCAAGTATCAAATTCGGCACAAGCTACTGCATCGGGGCGCTGAACGTGAATAAGAGCCTGATCTTTAAAGCCGTACTTGTACAAGCGGGAAGAAGTTTTCAGAAAGCTGCGGTATTCATCGGTGCTTTTCCACAGCCCTTCTATCTGCTTTTGCAGTATCTCCTGCGTTAGTTGGAGTTTTGTCTGCATAAGTTCCTCCTTTTACATAATAGCACTTTAAAGCCACAAAGTCAAGATGTTTTTATAAATTTGCATAAAAAAACACCGCTTTCCGATGAAAACGGTGCTTTGATATGTATTGTTCTCTTACTTTTTCTTGCTCTTTTTAGCGGCTTTCGGCTTTGAATTCACCTTTTCTTTGAGCGGTGCGCCTGCCTTGAATTTTACCGACGTAGAAGCCTTGATCTTGATTTTCTCGCCGCTTTGCGGATTTACACCTGTTCTTGCAGCTCTGTCAACAGTTTCAAAAGAGCCAAAACCGATAAGCTGAACCTTTTCTTTCTTCTGAAGCGTATCAGACACAACATTGACAAATGCCTTTAAGGTAGCCTCGGTGTCCTTTTTGGAAACGCCCGTTTCCTTTGCAATTTCTTCGACAAGTTCCGACTTATTCATAGAATTATCCTCCGTATCATTTCAATACAGGCTTTTCCTGTACTTTGTTTCATTATATATCAGAACAGGGAATTTGTCAAGGAATAATTGATTCGGACAAATATTGCTGTCATAGTTTCAATGCAAAGGAGGAAGGCTATGAATATCGTAGTTGTCATAGTAGATCTCAAATGCTGTATCAATATCGCCGTACAATTCGATCAATGCTCCTGCCTGAAACATAGTCGATAATGAACCTGACGGAGCTTTCCACGCCGCATTTGAAACCACTTCCAACTTTTCATTCCCGACAGCGTTTGCTCGCAGTATCGCCTCAGCTTTGAACAGGAGCTCTCCTGTTGCTATGTGATAATCGCTTGATACTATCGCAATTTTTTTAACGGACGGATAAAGAGAGGTCAGGATATCGTATGTAAAAATAGCATTTTGTGCTGTAGTAATGGAGTTATCCTCGACAATGATCCTCTCTTTTTCAACGCCGTTATCTTCAAGCCATTTTGCCATTTCACCTGCCTCTGAAACTGATTTGTTTTCTGCTGCGGTTCCTCCGCCGGTGCAGACAACATAGGCATTCGGATATTTTTTCAGACTGCTGAGAGCAACACTCAGCCGTTCTATCAGTTCTTCTTTCATCGTTCCGTCGGGATTCAGCTGAAAACCAAGTACAACGATACATAATTCATCTGTATCAGGCAAGCCGTCCGGTAAGACATTATAATTCAGCGGCTGTCCAAGCCGGGGTGATGTCCAAAGATCCATTATCATTTTCCAGCGTGTTCCCGCAACGGAATCCACCGATGATAGTTCATTCAATAAGGCGTTGATCTTATCATTTGCCTCTTCGCCGTAACTGGCGTGAACTACTGAAATTTCCTCAACGATACTTTCAGTACTTCTCAGTTTGGCAGAAGATGACATCTGACAGCCTGTCATACAAAGTACAACACAAACTATAATAGATGATACAGCCAAACGAAAATACTTTTTTCTGCTTTTAATTATTTTTGTGTTCAAAAAATACTCATCCTTTCTTTTGGATTTGTAATTATCATACAATCATTATACCACCCCCTCCCAAAGCTGTCAACCGTTTTATCTGCCCACAACTTCCGCGATCCATCTGCCGTCAGACGTATAGACGTGACCGTAACGGTCAACAGTCAGCTTTTCGCCCTTTTGAACAGCCTGATAGATGATCTTTGTATCTTCCGGCAGTGCGCCCCTCATGGTAACGCCGTCATAAGGCCGCTTGAAAAAGTCCACTTTTTCGGTCTTGCTTTTTTTGAATATTATCATCGGTATCACCTTCCTTCGCTTCATCTTCGGGAGCTTCATTTCCCCACCTGTCCCAGCCGTCAGCAACCTGCCGTGCAAACAGCTCTATCCGGGGAACATCGCCGCAAAGCTCAACTATCCTGTCCCGTATCTCGGCTGGCTTGCGGCTGTGTTCCATTAAAGGAGCGTCACAGACTTGCCGGACGGATTTATACTTTTATCGACCGCCCTATAGACAAGAAATACGTTTGAAAAACTTAGATTTATGGTTTTTCGAACGGAGAGATTGTCTATAGGGCGCGGAGAAAAAAGTATCAGATACACCTGTGCGGCTTTCCTTTGGTAGCAAGCAGACATATCTCGGTGTTGGCTCTTGTCCAATAACCGCAGCCCATAAAGAAGCTGTCGCTGTTACGATTCCGCTTGACCCAAGAAAAAGCACAGGTCTTGTAGGTGAAGCCCCATTTTTCGATCAGTTCAAGCCCTTCCTGATAACACGGGAATGTCACCCAAAGAAAAAGAGCGCAGTCGCCCGCGCTCAATTCCTTTACTGGAAGATTTTGTATATCTTCCTTTGTCATACAGTTATAGTGCTTTCACCTTTGTCAGCACATCTGCCACTACAAGTGCAATATCGTCCGGTGTGAGCTTTTTATCCGTTCCGAGCCACGCACCTACAAAAACATACGCAAAATAAGCGTTTGATGCCATTGGATTACCGCTGCCGAGGTCAGGTGCTTCCCGGACGAGAGTGTTGTATTGTTGTTTTCCGTTTTTTATAGCTCTGTCTGCCATTTCCTTTCCGAAGTGTGCCTTTATGCTGCTCTTTATCATCGGCGCAAACAGCGCCCAGTAAAACCCGTTTTGTTTCATATATGT
>JAGBMA010000030.1 GCA_017635095.1 Ruminiclostridium sp.
AAAAGGCTTTTCTCTCTCCCCTCGACCCCTCTCTCTTTCCAAAAAAACTTTTGCAGCTGCCGCGCTGAGTGAGACAGTAATCTGCACATAACGTGAAAAACAGCAGACCCGTAACAATCGAGTCTGCTGTATCTTTTGGTTGTGTATAAACTGTCGGGTAAATCGCGGCAGCTACGGGTGCAGGGCTTGCCCTGCTGCGGGACGGGGGCGCGTAGCCCCAGCGCCGTCTGCGAAGACAGCGCGGGAGCGCCGGACACGGGGCGTGGGGCAGAGCTCTACACGCGCGGGAGCAGACGCGCTGAGGGTGCAGGGCAAAGCCCTGCACACAAAAAAGCTGCCCGTGGGGGCAGCTTTTTTTAGGATTTAAGCTTTGTAGTAGTCAACGAGTTTTACGAGGTCGTCGTACTTCTGCTTGCTGTTTTCGATAGCGATACCGAACAGCTTCTCAGCTCTCTCCGGGTTAGCACGTGCAAGGGAGTTGTAACGAACTTCACGCATCATGAAGGTCTTGTAATCACCTGTAGGTGCCTTGCTGTCAAGAGTGAACTTCTGCTCTGCATCGGGGTTGAATCTGAACAGATGCCAGTAACCTGCTTCAACAGCTTCCTTCTCTACCTGCTGAGCAATGGTAAGACCGCCCTTGATACCGTGGTTGATACACGGAGCGTAGCAGATTATGAGCGAAGGTCCGTCGTAAGCTTCTGCTTCTGCAAATGCCTTGATGCACTGGTTTCTGTCTGCGCCCATAGATACCTGAGCAACATATACATAACCGTACTTCATAGCGATGCCGGCAAGGTCTTTCTTCTTGACTGCCTTACCTGCAGCAGCAAACTGAGCAACTGCACCGATGTTGGTAGCCTTGGAAGCCTGACCGCCTGTGTTGGAGTAAACTTCTGTATCGAATACGAGTATATTCACGTTCTTGCCGCTTGCAAGTACATGGTCAACACCGCCGTAACCGATATCGTATGCCCAGCCGTCGCCGCCGAGGATCCAGTTGGACTTCTTCGAGAGGTAGTTCTTGAGTCTGAGAACTTCCTTCTTGTCTGCGTTGTCGCAGTCGCACTTCTCAAGCTTCTCGATAAGTGCGGAAGTAGCGTCGAGGTTTGCTGCGCCGTCGTTTACTGTCTCGAAGTACTTGTCGATGAATTCCTTCATCTCGGGCTTTGCTGTTTCAGCAAGTGCCTTGAGGTGCTGCTGAGCTCTGCCGCGGAGAGTATCCTGTGCAAGGAACATACCGAGACCGAATTCTGCGTTGTCCTCGAAGAGCGAGTTGCCCCATGCGGGACCGCGACCCTGCTTGTTGGTGGTGTACGGAGTTGAAGGCTCGGAACCGCCCCAGATAGAGGAGCATCCTGTTGCATTCGCGATATACATTCTGTCGCCGAAGAGCTGAGTTGCAAGCTTTGCATACGGTGTTTCGCCGCAGCCTGCGCAAGCGCCGGAGAATTCGAGCAGCGGCTGTTTGAACTGAGAACCCTTAACGGTAGTGGGCTTGAACTTCTCAAGAACTTCCGGCTTGTCGGAGGTCTTGATAGCATAATCGAAGTTCTTCTGCTCAGCTTCCTGAGTCTCAAGACCCTTCATTACGAGAGCCTTTGTCTTAGCCGGGCATACGTTCGCGCATACGCCGCATCCTGTACAGTCAAGTACCGAGATGCCCATAGCGAACTTGTAGTCCTTCATGCCGGTCATATCTTTCATCTTCATGCCCTCGGGAGCCTTTGCAGCTTCGTCTGCGTTCAGAGCGAACGGACGGATAACAGCGTGCGGGCAGACCATAGAGCACATATTACACTGGATACAGTTCTCCGGGATCCACTCGGGAACGTCAACTGCGATACCGCGCTTTTCAAATGCAGCAGTACCCTGCGGGAACGTACCGTCAGCTATGTCAACGAATGTGGATACGGGGATCGTGTTGCCGCGCTGTGCGTTTACGGGGATCTGTACCTTGTTGATGAAGTCGATGAGGAACTTGTTGTCGCCTTCTGCGTGATGTGTCGGGAGCTCGCCCTCTGCATTTGCCCAAGAAGCGGGAACATCTACCTTGATAACTTCGCCTGCGCCCCTGTCGATAGCAGCATAGTTCATGTTAACGACATCGTCGCCCTTCTTTGCGAAAGACTTGTATGCCATCTTCTTCATGTAGTCAACTGCATCAGCGGGAGGAATGATGTTTGCGATAGAGAAGAACGCGGACTGGAGAACAGTGTTTGTTCTGTTGCCGAGGCCTATCTCCTTTGCAACCTTGATAGCGTTGATGATATAGAAATTGATGTTGTTCTTTGCAATATAAGCCTTAACGGGAGCGGGGAGCTTCTCGTCGAGCTCGTCAACTGTCCACTGGGTATTGAGCAGGAAGGATCCGCCCGGATTAACGTCCTGGACCATATCGTACTTGTCGATATAGGACGGGTTGTGGCAGGCAACGAAGTCAGCCTTGTTTACAAAGTATGTGGACTTGATCGGGGACTTACCGAAACGCAGATGCGAGATCGTAACGCCGCCGGACTTCTTCGAGTCATACTCAAAGTATGCCTGAGCGTACATATCGGTGTGGTCGCCTATGATCTTGATGGAGTTCTTGTTTGCACCAACAGTACCGTCGGAGCCGAGACCCCAGAATTTGCAGCAGGTCGTGCCTTCCGGAGTTGTGTTCGGGTTTTCGGTGATCGGGAGAGAGAGGTTTGTGACATCATCTGTGATACCGATAGTGAAGCGCGGCTTCGAGTCGTTGTTGTAAACGGAAATGATCTGTGCCGGTGTGCAGTCCTTGGAGCCGAGACCGTAACGTCCTGTGAATACGGGAACGTCCTGGAACTTGTTCTCCTGCTTGAGAGCTGCAACAACGTCGAGATAGAGAGGCTCGCCTATTGAGCCGGGTTCCTTTGTTCTGTCGAGAACTGTGATCTTCTTTACAGTGGACGGGATAGCTGCTGCGAAAGCGGAGGAAACGAAAGGTCTGTACAGTCTTACCTTAACGAGACCTACCTTCTTGCCCTGCTTGAGGAGATAATCTATAGTCTCCTCGATCGTATCGTTTACCGAACCCATAGCAACTATTACCTGCTCTGCGTCGGGAGCGCCGTAGTAGTTGAAGAGCTTGTAATCGGTACCGATCTCAGCGTTTACCTTGTCCATGTACTCTGTAACGATCTCGGGGATCTTGTCGTAGTACGGGTTGGAAGCTTCTCTTGCCTGGAAGAAGATGTCAGGGTTCTGAGCCGAGCCGTGGAGAACGGGCTTGTTCGGGTTGAGAGCTCTGTCACGGAATTCCGCGATAGCTTCCTTATCTACCATCTTGTCGAGGGTATCGTAATCCCATACCTCGATCTTCTGGATCTCATGAGAAGTTCTGAAACCGTCGAAGAAGTGGAGGAAAGGAACTCTTCCCTTGATCGTGGAAAGATGAGCTACAGCGCCGAGATCCATAACTTCCTGAGGGTTGGTGGAGCAAAGCATTGCGTAGCCTGTCTGACGACATGCGTAAATATCGCTGTGGTCGCCGAAGATCGAGAGTGCATGAGATGCAAGAGCACGAGCCGATACGTGTATTACGTTCGGGAGCAGCTCGCCTGCTATCTTATACATATTCGGGATCATTAAAAGAAGTCCCTGCGAAGCGGTGTAGGTAGTAGTAAGAGCGCCGGCGGAAAGAGATCCGTGAACTGCACCCGCAGCTCCTCCCTCGGACTGCATCTCTACGATCTGTACTTCCTGACCGAAGATGTTCTTTCTGCCTGCCGCAGCCCATGAATCCGTTACTTCTGCCATAACGGACGACGGGGTAATGGGGTAAATAGCCGCAACTTCCGTGAACGCGTATGAAACGTGTCCGGCAGCGTTATTACCGTCCATTGTAAGTTTTTGTCTTGCCATTGGAAAACAACCTCCTTAATTTTAAGCGACCCTAAGCCTTGCTCATGGTTATCGCGCTGCATATCCTTTTGACCGTACAGGTATGCACTATATAAATAATACCACATTTTTACCAATTTGTAAACAGGTATTTTCAAAATTTTCTCATTTTTCGCAAAAAAAATCACAAACCATTGACAGTGCGCGGCTTTTAGTGTATAATATTATAACATTATTACTTCGGGGCGTGGCGCAGTTGGTAGCGCGCGAAGTTTGGGACTTCGATGCCGCAGGTTCGAATCCTGTCGCTCCGACCAGGCGCGACGGCGCCACCGAATAAAGCCTCCGCAAGATACTTCTTGCTGGAGGTTTTGTTTTACCCTGAAATCTAAAGCGTTCGGCAGAGACAGCGATCCCGCTAACCATCAAGGTCGGTGGGATTTTGCTTTACTTTGGTACTTATTTTAATAATTGACCGGTATGAGGAATTATACATTCATATTGAGTTTTCACAGCGTTTATGATATAATAAATGTGTCCTCAATAACTACCTTTTGGCAGTTATTGACTGAAAATCTGCAAAACAGATTTTCAGATGTTGTTTAAATGCTCCTGCGGTGCATTTAAACAACGGACACATTCCTTGATGTCAAGCTCATTTCGTCCTTCAGACGAACAAAATTGCTTCAAGCTGCGCTATGAAGCAATTTGTTGGCTGATGAGCAGACATTAATTAAGAAAAGGTTTATTTTATCAAAGAAGTGAAATGTTGAAATGGAAAAAGAAGACAAAAGAATATACACTCTGAGCAAAGAAAAGCCCGCAAAAGCAGTCGTGAAGCTCGGCGTACCGCTGATAGCCGGAATGTTCATAATGGTGCTGTACAACCTTGTGGACACATACTTCATCGGGCTTATGCGTGACGACTACCAGCTTGCGGCGGTGAACCTCGCGTACCCTGTGATGATGGTGATGATAGCGATCTCAAATATGATAGGTGCAGGCGCTTCCTCGCTTATTGCGCGAAGTCTCGGTGCAGGCGACAGCGCGAAGGCTGAACACACGCTTACGGCGGGGTTCGTCCTTAAGGTCGTGAACAGCGCGATAGTCACAGCAGCCGGGATTCTGTTTCTGCCGCAGATAGTGGCAGGTCTCGGCGCGCAGGACAATACTTCCGGCTACACCTCCCAGTATGTGCTTGTGCTCTTTGTGGGCAGCATCTTCACAATGGGCAGCTACACGGCGGGTCAGCTTCTCCGCGCGGAAGGCTCTGTAAAACAGTCGATAGCCGGAATGATCGCCGGGACGATAACGAATATCGTACTCGACCCGATATTCATTTTCACGCTTGATATGAAGATCTCCGGCGCGGCGACAGCAACGATACTCGGCAACGCGGTGAGCCTGCTGGTCTCGCTGTGGTTCTATATTGCAAAGAAAACTCTGCTGCGACCCGGTGTAAAGTACATCAGGCCGACGGCAGAGATACTGAAAGAGATATTCTGGGTGGGAGTTCCCGCAACTCTCGAAACGCTGCTCACCTCGGCGGCGTACATCGTCAACAACAATCTCGCGGTGGCTTACGGAGAGCTTACAGTCGCGGCAATGGGCATAGCGCAGAAGATAATGTCGCTCGGAAACTACATCTATCAGGGCTTTGCGTCAGGCACTCAGCCGATCATGGGCTACAACTACGGCGCGAAGAATTTTCCGCGAATGATGAGCGTGCTTAAAGCGGGAATTATGGTGGTTAGCTGCACCGAGCTTGCGGTAATGGCGCTTTACGGAATTCTCGCACCGCTGCTGATCGGGATATTCTCCGATACCGCCGAGGTCATCGAAACGGGCAGCAAGGTGCTGCGTGCGATAATGTTTATTCTCCCGTTTGTCGGTGCAGTTTCAATGTGCAGAATGTCATTTCAGGCAATGGGAAAGCCGGTTTACGCGTTCGTTATCACGCTCGTGCGTCAGCTTTTCCTGTATGTGCCGCTGCTTCTGCTGTTCAACAGTCTTTTCGGCTTTGACGGAATGATATGGGCGCAGCCGGTCACGGAACTGATAATGATGACAGCGTCGGTATTCCTGCTTTACACGATTATCGGGAAGGAGCAGAAAGCACAGGATCTTTCTTAGGAAGATCGGGAAACATTTTTGACCGGAACTGCAAAAAAGATCAGGATCCGATCATTCTCTTTTCGGCTCCCATGAGGGAATGCATAATTCTATCTTCGCTCAAGGCTTTCAAAGACCTTATCCATATTTCTGTAAAACAAAGGCATCTGAAGGTCATGCTTTTTGCCTTCATCATACACACATCGGCAGCCGTACAAAATATCATTGACATCATTATGCAGGGTCATTATCCTTGATGTGAGTTCATTTCCCGCAAAGAGCTTCTTCATTGCTATTCCCGCTATTCCGGAAGGGATCTTATAAGGGAATATCTCGTTATTGTATTTTTTCAGGTCAACACCTCTTGCGCTGACAGTTTTCAAGGTTTCCCTGATACATTTTACGGCCATAGTCAATGCTTTTGAGTCTGACATAAGCTCTCTTGCAAGTCTGTTCGGGTCATCTATTCTGCCTTCCCTTGCGGCAGTTGAAGTAACTCCGGCATTTATTGCCATATGTACCCATATCCATTCAAACATATCGTATGGGACTTCCTGTTTGATATCGGCCGAGTCCAGAAGCGAGAGGAGATCGTCGTAATTTGTTATCTTCGCTTTTTCGCTGCTCTCAAGCATTATATGGTCGAAAAGGACGCAGTTGAGTCTGCCGTTGTTTTCCATTTTACCGCCAGCCGTGGGGAATGCAGTAACATAATTGGTGCTGTTGACAAATCGTCCATATTAAGCAAAAATCCGCCCGAAACCAGTCCGAACGGAGATAAACAGACAATATATATTTTGATACAGCCTTCCTTTAAGGCATTTGACCAGTCGCTTTAGATTCAAAGCGCACGCTGATAAAAGGCATTGCTCGGTAACTTTTTCAATGCCTCTTTTTCTTGTTCTGCGAAGGTTATGCCGTTCTTTCTGATGTGAGAAATTCCC
>JAGBMA010000031.1 GCA_017635095.1 Ruminiclostridium sp.
AGCCTGAGCCTTATCACGGCAATAGATACAGTATTTGGCACGGGTGTTGTTCGTCTCAAACTCCAGTCCGCACATCTCACATTTATGCTTAAACAAAGGTTATCCCCCCTGAATATAGGTCTTTACACCTATTCTATCAAATGTTGGGTGCAAAGTCAAGTATAATCAGAAATTTAGTCAAATCACACTGGGGAAAACCGAAAATCAGGGTGCTGATTGCTGCGCCCCTACAAAGATTCCAAAATACAGAAAATTATACTTGACATTGGGTGTAAAGTCAGGTATAATAAAAGCACAACAGAAACACAGAAACCCGAAACCACGAAAGGAAGGTAAATACCTATGTTAAACAAATTCTTAGTAGCAGGCAGAATGACTGCCGATCCCGAAATCAAGACCATTGGCGAGAACCGCCTCTGCAAGTTCACTATCGCTTGCGACCGCCCGAAGCGTAAGGGCGAGGAAAATCCCGAAACTGACTTCTTTCCCTGCACCGCCTGGAACCGTAACGCTGATGTGATCGTCGATTGGTTCGGCAAGGGCGATATGGTGACACTTGTCGGCTCAGTCCACAACAACCGCTATGAAAAGGACGGTCAGAAGCGTTCGGCTATCGAGGTCAAGGTCGAGGAGATCCACTTCTCAGGTGGTAAGAAGCGTGAGAACACCGCACCGACCGACAACGGCAATCCATACGCAGGAACAGAGGACGATCCACTGTTCTGAGCCAAAATCACAGGAGGATACGAAAATGGAAACTACTATCATCGCAATCAGCAACCAGAAAGGCGGTGTCGGCAAATCGACCACAGCCTATAACCTCGGAGCTTGCCTTGCTCTGAACCATGACAAGAAGGTGCTTCTCATCGACTTCGATCCGCAAGCAAACCTCTCCGAGTACCTGAAATACGAGCCAGACGGCAACCCGACCATGACACAGCTTATCATGTCATTCTACGCAGGAAATCCCGTGACCGCAGACACAGCTCAGAGAGCGATCCGTCACAGCGAAACCGCAGGAGTGGACTACATTCCCGCCGACATTAACCTCGCCAATGCGGAAACGCTCATGGTCACGATGATCTCAAAGGAGCATATTCTCCGCAGGATACTTACGGAAGATGTGATCGGAGCGTATGACTTCGTGCTGATCGACTGCCTGCCGTCCCTCGGAACGCTCCTTATCAATGCCCTTACCGCTGCGGACAGAGTGCTGATACCCGTGCAGACACAGAAGTTCAGTATGGACGGCTTGCAGTCCCTTGAAGCTCTCACACAGCTCGTCAAGGCGAACACCAACCCGAAGCTGAATCTCATCGGAGTGCTGCCGACTATGGTTGACCGCACAAAGGTCAGCAGAACGGCTATCGAAACCCTCAATGAAAAGTACGGCGAAATGCTGTTCAGGACAAGCATCAGCAAGTCCATTGAAGCGGCGAAAAGCTCCGAGAACGGCACACCGCTTTGTCTCACAGGTCACAAGTTAGGTCAGGAATATGATGAATTGGCTCAGGAGGTGCTTTCAAGATGTTAAGTATGTCAGAACTCGCTATGAACCCCAACCGCAAGGTCACTACCGTCTGCTACGGCAAGAAACAGGAGTGGGACGAACGTGAAGAAGCTCAGGCGTATTTCCTTGAAGCGATGATGAACAGCGACGGTGCGGAGCATGACCGCTATTCGGGCATCTACATTCAGCTTCAGAACGGGCTTGACTACTGCACCGATGAAGATGATGACGAGGAGGACGAGTCATGAAGCCCTTTGATACCAACAAAATGCCGTGGCTTTTCACTCCCCACGGCGATGGTGAGCTGAACGAGTATTTCAGCACCGACCACAGCAAGATCATCGCAGAGACTTCAAAGGAAGTGCTTGCAAGCCTTTCCGAGAGCCGTGACAGGCTCTCAGGAGAGGTTTGCTATCAATTCAATTACAATCAGCGACGTTACCGCTACACGCTCCTGAGATTTGCGGATATAATAGTCCGTGCCGATGTGACAGCGAAGAAGCTGAAAAGCCGTATCATGGAGCTTGATATTGAGAACCGTGAGCTGAGAAAACAGCTTGCGGATATGGAAAGGAAGATGAAACGATGAATACACCGCAGTTTAACCTGGCAACAATGCTCTCCGCACCGCAGACCGCCATTCAGCAGATACCGTGCGATCAGCTTCACCCCTACCACAACCACAAGTTTGAGCTGTATTCGGGCGAACGCCTTGAAGATATGGTCGCCAGCATCAGGGAGAACGGTGTGCTGTCTCCGATCATCGTACAGCCTATCGAGGGCGGTTATGAGATACTGATCGGTCACAACCGCTGGAATGCTTCAAAACTCGCAGGACTGCCCACCGTGCCGGCTATCGTCAAGACGGGATTGACCGAGGACGAGGCAGAAATGTATGTGATCGAGAGTAATGTAATGCAGCGTGGCTTTGAGAACCTTCGCATTTCTGAACAGGCTGCCGCTGTTGCACTCCGTCATTCCGAAATGTTCTCTCAGGGCAAGCGGAATGACATTCTGAGGGAGCTTGCTATCCTTGAAAATCCGTCCGCAGAACCCGACACCGCAACTTTGAATCCAGTGGGTTCAAAGTTAGACACAAGCGAGAGCGTCGGCAAGGAGTACGGCGTGAGCAAAGGCTCTGTTGTCCGTCTTATCCGTATCAACAAGCTGATCGACGCACTGAAAGCCCTTGTGGACAGCGGAGAGCTTTCTATCCGTGCAGGAGTTGAGCTTTCTTTCCTGTCAGAAGATACGCAAGCGGTCGTTGCCGAGTGTGCTGTGGACGGCAAGATCGACATGAAGAAAGCGAAAATGCTCCGTGCATCTGCCGATGATGAGGGCAACATCGACCGCTATACAGTTGAAAGTATCATCAGCGGAGAGGACGGCGAAGCAAAGCCGAAGCCCAAGAGCGTGAAGATCAGCAACGACACCTATACCAAGTATTTCAGCGAAGGTGTCAAGGCTAAGGAAATCACGGAAACTATTGAAAAGGCACTTGCTTTCTACTTTGAAAATATGGAGGAGAACTAACATGAAAAAGTTTATCACAGCGGTATTCTGCGCCGCACTTGCACTCAGCTCAGGTTTTACCGCTTACGCTGCCGAAGCCCCCGACCGTGAGAGCCTTGAAACTGCTATTTGGGAAGATCTCTGGAACGGCAAGGGCGATAACGGGCTTGAATACCCCGAAGCATCATACAAGCACCACCTTCTTGACAAGTGGCTTGATGAGAACTACGGCACAGGCGGATATGACTGGACCGATGTGGGCGAGGTCACACACGGCTACCGCAGATACTACCGTGACCTGATCGACGGCTGGGACTTTGAGGACGATAACAGCGGTAACTGGACGATTGAGACTGAGGACAACTTTTACAGCTTCATTCTCCTGAACGGCACTTGGCAGATGATCGACAAAAACGGCGATACCGTGGACACTTTTCCTCCGTTCAGTACCCTGAAAGACGAACCCGAAGAAAGCACAGACGGTCATCAGATCAACGATAACGGTGAGGACAGTCCGAGAGTGATCGGAGAGGTCGCAGGAGGAACGGAAACGACCTCTGAGGGCGGTTCTTCCGCAGAGGATAACGATACCCCCGACAGTCCGTCAGGCGGTTCTGAGGGCAATCCTGCGCAGTCTGAGACAAATCCTCTGCCTATCATCGCAGGAGTGGCAGCTCTCGCAGGAGTCGGCGGTGCTGCCTACTACTTCACAAGGAAAAGGAAGTGATGATATGATTTTTCACAGCAAACAAAAATTCAACGGCGCTCCTGTGTGGGAAGTCG
>JAGBMA010000032.1 GCA_017635095.1 Ruminiclostridium sp.
ATTTGAGAGAAAAAGAGCTAGCCACGCCGTCTACTGCGTCAAACCTCCTAACCGGGCGCCAGCCCGGCTTCGTCGGCTTTCCTTGTATCCGACGCAGCTATCTCATTTTCTCTTTTCAAAGCGGTTTTTAGAGGTACCCTGATGAAGTTATAACACAAAAAATGCCGTTCTTCGGAAAGTTCCCGGAGCGGCATTTTTTTGTCCTGATGTTGACCGCATCACGTCATTATCTTTCTGAGATCCTTGTCGGAAGCGGGGAAGACCATGAAGTCGGTTATGGTAAGATTTATTGTGTCTTCCGGTGAGAAGCGTCCGAAAGTTCCCGCTTCCGCGATCATGCGGAGTTCGCTCTGCCCTACGGCTATGCGGCAGTCGTTAGTGTCTCCGGTGAAGTATTCGGAGATGAGCCTTCCGTGAAGATGTGAGTCTGTGTCGGTGATCCTGATATTTTCGGGACGGACTGCAACATCGACTGCACCGGTCATATCCCCGCTGTAATCAAGAGATTCTTCTATGCCGTCAAGCCTGATCTTTCCGTTCTCGGAAACGCCTTTCAGGAAGTTGACCTTGCCGACGAAATCGGCGACGAACTGGTTTTCGGGTCTCCGGTAGATATCAACGGGAGTTCCGACCTGCTGGAGAACGCCGGAGTTTATGACAAAGACACGGTCGGACATGGTCATGGCCTCGCCCTGATCGTGGGTGACATATATCACGTTTATGCCAAGCCTTTCCTGTATCTCCTTGATCTCGAAGCGCATACGTTCGCGGAGCTTTGCGTCGAGGTTGGAGAGCGGCTCGTCGAGAAGCAGCACTTTAGGCTGTGCCACAAGGGCTCTTGCAAGAGCAACACGCTGCTGCTGGCCGCCGGAAAGCTCCGAGGGCATTCTTTTTGCATACTGGCTGAGGTGAACGGTCTCAAGTACCTTCTCCACCTTTTCCTTTATCTCTGTTTTGGGCATTTTCCGTATCTTAAGCGGATAAGCCACATTGCCGAAGACGTTGAGGTGAGGCCATACCGCATAGGACTGGAACACCATTCCGAGCTCTCGTTTTTCCGGCGGAACGAAGGTGTCCGACGAGCTCACCACATGACCGTCTATGCGTATCTCACCGGAAGTCGGCTTCTCAAACCCGGCGATCATGCGGAGCATGGTCGTTTTCCCGCAGCCGGAGGGACCGAGGAGGGTAATGAACTCACCGTCTCTGAACTCGTCTGTGATGTCGTTCACCACAACGGAGTCCCCGTATTTCTTTGTAACATGATCGAGTGTAATTACTGACATTTGTTTATCCCCCGTTATATTGAGAACTTGCCCTTAGTGAGCTTGAAAAGCGCGAAGTTGAGCACCGCCACGAGTATGAGTATCCCGCCCGCGAGGGCTGCCGCAGTCTGCTGGCTGTGGTAGGTCTGGTAAAGGAACAGCTCCACGCCGAGCGACTTTGTCTTGTCCGAGTACAGCATATTTGACATGGTGAGCTCATAGAAACAGGGCATGAATATGAGGAACCAGCCTGCAACCACCGAGGGAATGATAAGCGGGAATACCACATCTTTGAGCCGCCTGAGCCAGCCCGCTCCCGAGACTTGCGCGGCTTCTTCCAGCGACGGGCTCACCCGCGACAGCGCCGAGACCACGGTCCTCATACCCATAAGCATATATTTTATCATGTACGCGATCACCATTATCCACATAGTGTTGTAGATGTTTATGCCGAAGCGTCCGGACATGGTCATGATAAGTGCGAGGGCTATGACCACGCTCGGTGTGCCGGAACCAACGGTGATGAGAAAATCCGGAATGCTGCGGCCGCGGACATTGGTGCGTTTGAGCAGATAAGCCATGATTATGCAGACGATCATGCCGAGTGAAGCCGCCCATACCGAGGAAACAAGGCTGTTGCCGGCGGATCTCAGTATCGAGCTGCGGGAGAAAATGGTCTGCCAGTATTTGAGGGTGAAGTTGCCCTCTGCAAACACGCTTTTTCCCATATTTACGGTAAACGAAGTTGCAAACACCGACGCAAACGGTATAACGATCACCACCAGCGCGAAAAGCCCCGTGAGTATCGTGAGCGGCACTCTCCACCTGCCGAGATCGATAATGGTCGGACGGACGGATTTTCCTGAAATGGTTATGTAGTCGCGCTTACCGATAACGAAGTTTGAAACGAAAAGTATCACGAGCGCCATGACCATGAGGAATACCGCAAGCACCGTGGCATCTGTAAGACCGTCTGCCGAGCCGACATACACATAATCGACTATCCTTGTGGTTATGGTGTAGATCTTCGCCGGCGCGCCGATGATCGAGGGTATGCCGTAGCACGACGCGGCCGCTACGAATACGAGCAGTGCCGAAGCTGCAATAGAGGGCAGCATAAGCGGTAGCGTCACCGTGAACAGGGTCTTTAGCGGGGAAGCGCCGGATATCCGTGAAGCCTCCTCAAGAGACGGATCCATGTTCTCCATAGCGCGGGACAGGGTTATGAACGCGTAGGGATAGTAGAATGTGGTGAGCACCCATACAAGCCCGCCGACGGAATAGATATCGAAAGGAGCTTCCGTAAGCCCGAACAGGTTTTCGAGCAGCAGGTTCAGCGTGCCGACTTTCGGATTGAGCAGTCTCAGCCACGCCATGGCCCCCACATACGGCGGTACCATATATGTCATCAGAAACAGCGTCCTGAAGATCCTCTTGCCGTAGAGGTTTGTGCGTCCGACCAGGAATGCGAGCGGGAATGCGATAAGAACGCCGAAGATCATTGACAGGAATGCGGTAATGAGAGTGTTAAGCACACAGCTCCAGTTCATCTCGGAGGAGTATATCCGTGAGAACGCGTCAAATGAAAATCCGCCGTCGGTGAGGAACGCGCGTATCACGAGGTAAATAAGAGGGAAAACCTGGAAAACCAGCAGGAACCCCACGATACCTATGATGAAAAGCCATTTGACGTCAAAATAAAATTTCTTTTTTTTCAAGATGCACCTCAATGAGCAAAAGGGGTGAGAACCTGTCTGCACCCCTTTTTTTTAAGGGTACCTCTAAAAACCGCTTTGAATAGAGAAAATGAGTATAATTCTTATGCCGCTTTCAAAAGCGCATCCTTGCGCTCTTCTGGCGGCATAGTCAGAGCATCCTGCTCTGGCGCCAAATGCAAGGAAAGGCTCCGAAA
>JAGBMA010000033.1 GCA_017635095.1 Ruminiclostridium sp.
CACCGTACCTTCTCGCATACGAAGGTTCTTGAACTCGAAACAGGCGTTGAACGCCACGTGAAAGGGTTTCTCGTAACGGTCGAGCAACTTGTCGAGTGTCACACGGCATACGGCCCTAAATGCGTACTCGAGCGTTTCCGGTTCCGTCTCGTGGAACTTCACCGGATACATATGGCTCACCATTTGCGCGGGGTGTTGGCTCGTCGCATCGAAACCCGCCACGATCATGTCGGTATCGGTGTAATCATGCGCAACGCTCGCCCACCTCGACGCGCAGAACGTCAAACCGCCGCGCGTGCATGCGTGCATGGTGTACAGCTCATCATCGGTTTCCGGCAATTCGCGCTTGTTCAGGTAATGCCAGAACCGCCCAATGTTGTACTTGTTGCCGTTGCCCTTCACCTGGTCGAATCGAACACGCCTTAACTCTCGCACAACACCTGTTTTCGTAACGACGTTAAGCCCGAGTCTATCGGGCGATATATCGGGGTTTCGACGCAGCCACCAGCCGAGCCATGCGAGAAGCGCGTAAACGTCCTTGGTCGCGTATTCGATCTCGTTATTGGTCAAAGGCGTTTCAGGCGTGCGGATAAGGGAGTAATCCCATTCTCCAACCGCTTTCAGGTAACCGCAATCCTCGCCCATCCTCGCCAACGTCTGCCCGGAGAACACGAGCGTATCCCAGAGCACTAGACGCGCATTACCGCTCTCGTCGCGTATGGTGAACGTGATGGGTTTGCGTTTCGACTTCGCAAGCACGCGCACATCATGCGAATCGAGCCAGGGGCTTAGACCGTACATGTCGAACGCGAGATTATGACAGCAGATAACCGGAACGTAATCTAATGCCGCATCCACGATATCGTCGAGCCGTGCGAACAGATCGACCGCATGCCGATACAGCTCGATATTGCAAACGCTCTCGACGTTGCGTGAATCGACGTTCTCTATAGGCGTACCGTCGAGCAATCCCAATTGATGCAGGACGGGAAACGCCCTATGCGTCAACCCTTTGTCAATATTGGTTGTTTCGGAGTCGTAAGCGCCTATGATTCGGTAGGGCTTGCGCTTTTTAGAACGTGCCATTATCTACCGAGTCGTTCGACCGCGCTATTGACGATGTTATCGTATCTAATCTCATTCGTCGGTTCAGCGTAAAGCCCCTCACCGTATTCCTGCTCGAAGCGCTCGATTGCGCTCATCCAATCGGACACGCCCAGAAAATCGAAGATAAGGCGCTCCATTTCCTCACGGTCTATATGGGTTTTCCCTCGTGCATCGCGCGATATCGCAGGTTGCCAAATCTCCGACAATGCCCCGAAAATCCTGTTACCCACATGCCCCGACAGCAACGAACGTGCTTCGTAATCGCGGCGCTGCTCTACCGTGCGCTTCTTGTTGAGGGCACGTGAGCTGGGAACCGCGCCTTTATCTTCATCGAGGTTAATCAGGCTTGCGCGAATCTTCTTACGTCTCGACTCGTTCACGGTCTGGAAATCCGCGCCCGTCTGCAATGCAACCTTCTGTAGATCTTTCCGCATCTTCGAATAGGGCACTACCTTCTCATACGTCGCTAGAGCGTTTTCGGCACTTGCGCGCGCAAGTTCACGGTATCTGTCAGCTTGCGCTGGGCTCGTCGCACGTTCGGCCTGTCTCAAGTACCTGTTAGCTTCACTGGTGAAACGCTTTCGCGCCACGGTCGCGTCATCGCCCGTTTTTCTGCGTGCTCGTGCCACGGTCGCGTCATCGCCCGTTTTTCTGCGTGCTCGTGCCATGCTTTGACCTCGATTCTCGAATATGCTATAAATGTTTACATTGTTAACTATAAACGAAACGGGGCAATATGTCACTAGAGATAACATACGTTAACAACATCGGTTACTGCTCATGTGTCGAAGCATCGCGCTACCTGCAACTTTCACGTGCTCGAATCTCACAGCTCGTGAACAACGGCACTTTCGACTCGTTGAGAATCGGCTATAACGTGCTCATTCCAGCGCTGCAAGTCGAAGCATACAAGAATGCCGACGTTAAACGTGGTCGCAAACCAAAGAATTAGTCTATAATCGTATTGCAACCGACGAAGGGATAGCACATGTTGAAAGGTATTGACGTTAGCAACTGGCAAGCGGGTTTAATCCCCTCAAGCCTTGATATCGATTTCTGCATCGCAAAGGCAACGGAGGGAATCGGCTACACAGATCATACGTGCGACGGGTTCGTGCAGAACTGCATCGACAACGGTATTCCCTTCGGTTTCTACCACTTCGCACGTGAAAATGACCCTGCTTCCGAAGCTGATTACTTCGTGCAGGAAACAAGAAACTATTTCGGGCGTGGAATACCCGTACTAGATTACGAAACCGAGAATTTCAACAACTGCGTTTGGTGCGAGCAATTCATGGTTCGTGTTCACGAGCTGACCGGCGTTTGGCCTGTTCTGTATATCAGCGCATCACATTGTTCGCAATACAACGGTTCGTGGTTGCCTGAAACGTGCGGATTGTGGGTTGCAGGTTATCCGGCTGCATTCGATAATTGGTATGAAGGCGAAATACCTTACGATATCTCCCCCTGGTCGTTTTGCGCTATGTGGCAGTTCACAAGTTCGCTGCAACTCGCAGGTTATGCGGGAAACCTCGACGGTAATATCGCATACATGGATAAAGAAGCATGGATGAAGTATGCAAACGTGCACGGCTCATCGGTACAACCTGCGCAACCCGCACAGCCTGAAAAATCGGATGATGATCTAGCGTGTGAAGTGATCCTTGGTGAATATGGCACGGGCGAGGATAGGAAACGCATGCTCGGCTCTCGATACGATGCCGTGCAAGCACGTGTGAACCAGTACGTCGAACGTGCGCAGGAATGCATACGGGGCGATTGGGGTAACGGCTGGAATCGCAAGACAGCGCTTGAAGGTGCAGGTTACGACCCCGATATCGTGCAACGACTCGTAAACGATATGATGAATTGAAACTATGCGGAAAGGTTAGATTTCAATGGATGTTAACGCGATTATGCAAGCGATCGGAACGGTCGGGTTTCCAATTGTGGCATGTATCTACATGGCCTATATCCACAACGAATCGGAAATCAGGCACAGCAAGGAACGACAGGAGATGACCGAAGCCATCAACCGCAACACGATGGTCATGGAGATCATCAAAGACCGTCTGAACATTGGAAGTGATGAGAAGTGAATCCTGTTCTTGCATCCGTTCTAGCTATCGGCTTTTGGGCTCTTGCTGCCGTCGCGCTCGTCGTGCTCTGCGCATTCGTGTACGTCGAAGTTCAGTATTACCATTGGAACAAACAGGAGCGCGAGAGCGAACAACTTGTTAAGGAGCTATCGGAGCGTATTGCGGAAACCGTGAAAGAAGTAAAAGAATCTGAAAATAATTCTTAACATTGTTAAGTTATTCGTGTATAATGAGTTCATCGGGAAACGAGATGAAAGGTGAACTCAAAATGACTGCCAAACTTGAAAAGATGCTTACACTTGCTAAGGAATATCAAGATAGTTCGCTTTACTGGTTTAAACAATGGCAAGAAGCGAAAAACGAAAATGATGAAGCATGGATTGAAACGTGCGAAGATCTCTTTCGTGAAAAGCAACACAAAGCCGATGCAATCCGCGAAGCCTATATGTTCGTTACAGGTATTGAAATTCATTCTTGGGAATTAGATGAAATAACATGCTAAACTAACCACAGCACACATAACACACCTCCTGCCAAGGCCCTCCGGATGCAGATCATGTCCG
>JAGBMA010000034.1 GCA_017635095.1 Ruminiclostridium sp.
ACATATATGAAACAAAACGGGTTTTACTGGGCGCTGTTTGCGCCGATGATAAAGAGCAGCATAAAGGCACACTTCGGAAAGGAAATGGCAGACAGAGCTATAAAAAACGGAAAACAACAATACAACACTCTCGTCCGGGAAACACCTGACCTCGGCAGCGGTAATCCAATGGCATCAAACGCTTATTTTGCGTATGTTTTTGTAGGTGCGTGGCTCGGAACAGATAAAAAGCTCACACCGGACGACATCGCGCTTGTAATGGCAGATGTGCTGACAAAGGTGAAGCCGTTCTTCGGAATGACCGATCTCAACAAGACTCCGGATAAGTGGTATAAGGATATGAAAAAGTACGAGAAGTGGTACGATTCAGGAAACGGAAAGAACTATCCGACCACCTGGAAAGTCCATTTTGACGAGAGCAAGCATCGTGACGGGAGCTTTTATTATTTCTCGGTCTGCCCTATATGCTCCTACCTTACAGGCAAGGGGCTCGGCGAGATCATGAGACCGCTGTGTGAGACCGACAAGATCATGTTTGCCTATCAGCACGGCAGATTATACAGAGAGCATACGATCGCTTCAGGCGGAAAAATATGCGATTACTGGTCGGTCGGGGACAAGACGGTCGATCCGCAATAAACGTATATTCACCAGCAAATACCCTCTCTGAAAGCTCCGAGAGGGTGGTTTTATTGACAGTTTTGCAGAATAAAGCCCCCGTACCGCTTGCACCTTTTGGGTGCGGTTCTGATTGCAGGAAGATAAAGTGAGCCTTGTTCATACAGGCAAATATCATCATACAGAGATAGATATTTATTGTTCAATTTGCTGTACTCTCCGAAAATCTCTCGTTAAGAGCATTTACAAGTTCATCCGCGTTAACTCCGTGAACGGCTGCGGCTTCTTCGATCGTTTCCATCTGAGAAGCGGGACAGCCGAGACAATGCATCCCAATCCCCATAAGCACCGGAGCAGCCGCTTCCATATCTATCATAAGCAGCTTGCCGATCATAGTTTCCTTTGTTACCTGTGTCATAACAGTGCCTCCTGATGAATTAAAATACAAGCGCCTGTGCCAGAACGTCCTTTACGTTTGCCACCGGGATAATGGTGAGACTGCTCTTCACCTCGTCTGCAACATCCGCGAGGTCGTCTTTGTTTTCCTCTGGAATGAACACCTTGTTCACTCCGGCGCGCTTTGCAGCCATAAGCTTTTCCGGCAGTCCGCCTATCGGAGATACCACACCGCGCAGCGAGACTTCGCCTGTCATTGCAAGGTGCGGATCAACCGACTGACCGCTGACCAGCGAAGAAAGTGCCGTAGTGAGGGTTATTCCGGCAGAAGGTCCGTCCTTCGGAACAGCCCCGTCCGGAACGTGGATATGCAGGTCGTTTTTATCGAACAGCTCAGCCTTGTCGGGGTACATGGACTTGACGAGACTTACCGCTATCTGCACTGATTCCTTCATCACATCTCCGAGCTGACCGGTGATAATGGTCTTGCCGCTGCCCTTAGTGAACAGCGTTTCGATGTAGAGGATATCGCCGCCTGCCTGCGTCCACGCAAGACCTGTGACAATGCCGGGACGGTTGTTGTCGGAGGTGATTTCGTGATGTATCGGGTGCATATCGAGGTACTCCCGGAGCTGATCTTTCTCTATGGTAAGCTCACTGTCATCGCCGGAAACGAGCTTCACGGCAGCAGTCCTGCAAAGCGTATCCAGCCGCTTTTTCAGCCCTCTTACGCCGCCCTCCGAGGTGTAGTCGGAGATTATGGCGTGGAGCGCATCGTCTGTGATATGGATATGATTTTCGGGAATGCCGACTGCCTGTTCAGCTTTCGGGAGCAGGTGCTTCACTGCGATCTCGTACTTCTCAGTCTCGGTGTAGCCGTTGAATTTTATGACTTCCATACGGTTGAGCAGCGGCGCGGGAATTGTATCGAGGGTGTTCGCGGTGCAGATAAACATCACGTCCGACAGGTCATACGGCACATTCAGATAATGGTCGGTGAAGGTGTTGTTCTGTTCGGGGTCGAGGACTTCGAGAAGGGCGCTCGCAGGGTCGCCGTTGTAGGACTGGGAGAGTTTGTCGATCTCGTCAAGCACCATAACGGGATTGCTGACTCCTGCCTTTGAGATGCCGTCGATGATGCGTCCGGGCATTGCTCCGATGTAAGTTCGCCTGTGACCGCGGATATCGGCTTCATCACGCACTCCGCCGAGACTTACCCGCACATATTCACGGTGCAGAGCTTTTGCTATGCTCTTGCCGATACTTGTCTTGCCGGTGCCGGGAGCGCCCACAAAACAGAGTATCGAGCCGGACTGCTGCTTTTTCAGGTCGAGAACGGCTATCTGCTGGATAATGCGTTCCTTGACCTTTTTCAGCCCGAAATGGTCGGCTTCGAGGACTTCCCTTGCCTCTTTCAGGTCGATATGCTCCGGCTCTGACTTCTTCCACGGCAGTCCCGCAAGCATCTCCGCGTAATCGAACAGCATCGCGTATTCCTGCGAGTTTTCACCCTCGTTCTTCATACGGGTCATTATCTTGTCAAATTCCCTGCGGGCTTCATCGTTCATTCCCGATTCTTCAGCTTTCAGCTCAAGCTTACGAAGCTCGGTCATATTCTCCGGGTGAAGCTTGTCAAGCTCGCCCTGCAGGTAGGCTATCTGCTTCTTTATCGCGGATTCGCGGTAGAGTTTCTGATAGTCCTTTTCGCGTTTTTCATTGCCGTCGGTGGTGAGCTTTGCAGACTCGATGAACTCCGCGATCATACGCTCTATCCTGTCCGCTCGCTCACGGCAGCTATTCAATTCAAGCAGTGAATACTGCTCCTCGGCGGAAATGTACATAAACGGAGAAAGTACTGCAATAAGCCCGTTCAGATTGTCGCAGAAGGACATAAGCTGCCGCGCCATAGGAGCCCATTCAAATCCCGATGAAAATTCGAGCAGCGCGCTTTTCAGGGAATTGAACTTCTCACGCTCCTCCTCCGGAGATATATCCTTTATTTCAGGACGCGGCGAGACTTCGAGCTGTATCTTGTGATCGGCGGTAACATATACGCTGTCAACGCCGACCCTGTCAAGCGTCTCTATCGCGACAAATCCGGACAGGTCAGCGTTCCTGATGATGCCGGTCACGGCAAGCGGCTTGAAGCTCTCATTCGTGAGGACAGCACGCTCGTCGTCTTCCTTTGTGAACAGCAGCACCACCTTCTCACCGACTTCCGCGGGGCGCTCGACACTTTTTGCGAAAATGCCGGTCTGTATGTAAAGCACAGACCTCGGCAGCACCGTCATATTGTGAACAGGGATTATTGTCATAAACGTTACCTACCTTCCTTTTGTTTTTTTGTAAATCGTTAGCACTCTTTCTTCGCGAGTGCTAACAATTAAGTAAAAAAATTTGGCTTTGTTAAGCCATTTACTTGACAATTGTCAAGGTTTATGGTATAATTATAGCACGATGTTTGACAGTTGTCAAGTCTTTTTTGCAACTTTTACAGAAAGGTATGTTTTGTCAATGTACGAAGGAAACAACAAGACAGCCCTGCAGTCCCAGAAGCTCATAGCGGACGCGATGCTGCGGCTGCTGGACAGTCTGAGTTTTGCGGATATCAGCGTCAGCAGTATCTGCAAGGAAGCCGATGTTTCGCGCCAGACCTTCTACACCGTGTTCGGAACGAAAGAGAACGTGATGATATACGAACTCACACAGAAGTGCCGCTACACTCCGGAACAGAAGAAATGTGACTGCCGCACCGAAAAGCTAAGAGAGCTGTGCGCCGAATATTCGGGATATATAATCGAGAACCGCCGCATCATGGAGCTGCTCGTCCGCAACAATATGATGCAGTGCTTCTATGATGTGCAGTACCGCACGCTTACTGACTGCGAGCATTTCGTCCGTGATGTCCCCGACATGGAGCGTCAGTTCATAGTGGACTTCATCGCCGAGGGTATAAGCAGCATTGCCAAAAACTATGTGCTCACCGGCTGTACCGCGGATGAAGCGGAACTGGCGGAGATCATATATATGCTGTTCAGCGGTGGATATTTTCACGGCGATGTATATCAATAACAAAAAAGGCTCGGGCATAACTCTACCCGAGCCTGTATTATTCAACCGCAGAGCTGAAATCCCAGAACGCCCGCTATCGCGAGCACTCCGCCGATGATATTTTCCTTCGATACGGCTTCCCGCCGTATCAGCCCGATAACAAACAGCGTAACAAGTATCATCGGCTGTATCAGCGAATAGTTTGCAAGACTTATCGTTATCACCGCATTTTCCATTATCATACCGGCGGCGTTCGGTATCCGTGCGAGAGTTACCAGAGCCGTGCCTTTTGGCTTTTCCCGGAACTCTCCGAAGCGTACCTTCGGAAGTACAGCTAAAGCGACAAGCACCAGTCCCGGCAGGAGCAGCATTATTGACGAAGCATAGCCGGAAAATGTGCGTATCACCAGACCGTAGCCGAATTTTGAAGCAAGGTACAGCGCAAGCGGCAGTATTATGCGCCTGTAGTTTATCTTCTCCGCCTTGTCCGATCGGACGATCAGCACAAGCCCGAGAGCTGCCGCGCAGATGAAACCAAGTTTAAGCAAGCTGAGACCTGCCCCCATAAACACATCGGCGAAGTACGACACGAACAGCGTAACTCCAAGCCACGCTTTAAGCTCGAACGCAGACATTTCTTTAAGTACAAGTATGCTCATTCTGAATTCGAGCAGCTTGCACACCGCGACAAGCGCGATACCCGCAAATACCTGCCACGTCAGTGTGAACGCTATCGTCTGAAACGGCAGTGTCAGCGCCAGAAACACTGACATTGATGCACACATAAGGAATGTGAAATTGTCCGGAGAAAGCTTAGCTTTTGCGGCAGCGTATTTGTCGCTCAGCGAAGTTATCGTGTAGCAGAGCGTGACCCCTGCCATAAGAGCAAGACCATTCACCAGTGTACCCTCCAGCGCTCCGCAAGTTTTTCAGCCGGCTCACTTACAAGCGGCGGCTTCTTTGTAAGCTTTTCATTGTGGCACAGCCACGCGAGCTGCTTCTCAAAAGCGTCCTCCGCCACAGGAATCTCCGCCCAGCCGTCTGTCCACGAAGACAGATACGCGGCATTTGATATCGACAGCGAGTTCAGTCCCTCCTCGCCGGGAGCGATAAGTTCCGCGCCGTCAAGTATATGATCCGCGAAATTGTTTAGTATTTCCGGGTGACCGTCGGGCTCGGGAGCGGTGTATTCTTCATAATCACATTCCGGATGAACAAAACCGTTTTTGCACTCGGCGCAGATCGTGCGTTCATCTTCTTTCAGTTTCCACCATTTAAGTTTTCCGTCCTCCAGAACGAGCTTGCCCTTTGTGCCGGAGATCTCGAGCCTGTTGGAGCCGGGAGCTTCACCGGTAGTGGTGATGAACGCGGCTGTCGCGCCGTTTTCGTATTCGCCGTAGATCGTCACATCGTCCTCAACGCCGATATCGTGGTATTTGCCCACAGTGCAGAATGCGCGAACTTTCTTCGGCATACCGAATATCCATTGCCAAAGGTCGAGGTTGTGCGGAGCCTGATTCAGCAATACCCCGCCGCCCTCGCCGTTCCATGTCGCACGCCAGCTTCCGGAATCGTAGTAAGCCTGTGTGCGGTACCAGTTTGTGATTATCCACACAAGCCTTTTCGTATCACCGAGCTGACCTCCGCGGACTATCTCCCTCGCCCTTGCGAATATTGGGTTCGTGCGCTGATTGAACATAATGCCGAAGCATTTTCCTGACTTCTTTGCGGCTTCATTCATCTCCCGCACCTGTCTTGTAAATACTCCGGCGGGCTTTTCGGTCAGGACGTGCAGCCCGTGTTCAAACGCTTTTATAGCTATCGCCGGGTGGTCGTAGTGAGGGACTGCTATCAGCACAGCATCAGCTTTTCCGCTGTTTATCAGACTTTCCGCGCTGTCATAAACAGCAGCAGAGGGCAGTCTCTCACTTGCTCTTTTCAGCTTTTCGGAATCGGTATCTGCAAAAGCCGTGATCTCAACTTTCGGACATTCGCCGTTCATCACATATCCGAGATGCCCGCTGCCCATATTGCCCATTCCGATTATGCCAAGTTTCAGCTTATCCATTTTGCTGTCCTCCTATGATACCTTTAAGTGCGTTTACCGCCGCCGTGAATGCTGTCCGTGAGTCGGGGTAGGTATAGCGCATCTTTGTTTTCTGCTCCGTTTCTAATTTATCGAAGCCCGCAAATACTGTCAGGTGCGGCTCTACGGTAAGCACCTCTCCCTTGTACTGCGACAGCAGGAACGGCAGTTCACCCGCGCCCTTTCCCGCAGGCACCACCGAGCCGTCGGGAAGCGCGTCCTTGATATGCATATACTCCACATAGGGCGAGAGAAGCTCCCATGCCTGCTTTGTGTCCTGACCGCACTGTATGAAGTTTGCCGGATCGAATACAGCCCTCAGCTGCGGCAGAGCCTTGTGTATCTCCGCGCACTTTGCTGCCGTGTCTCCGTAGATGCCCTTTTCGTTCTCGTGGCAGAGGACTATGCCGGAGTCTTCCGCAGCTTCAATGAAGCGGTTCAGCCGTTCAAGCACCGGGACGATATCCGTTGTTCCGTAGAAGCTGAAAAGCCGGATATGCTTTGCACCTAAAATACCGGCAAGCTCTAAGCTGTGCTTAAAGCTGTCGAGATGCGGCGCAAAATTCTCGCCTATGCCGATCTTTCCGAAAGGCGAGCCGAGCGACCAGACAGCGATACCCGCGTCATCGAGCATTTTTCGTATCTCACGGGCTTTACCACAGGATATCCTGTCGATGTTCTCACCGTCAACTCCCCTTATTTCAAGAAGCTCTATCCCGTTTTCCCGCATTGCCGCTATCTGTCCCGCAAGGTCGGGAGCAGCTTCATCGGCAAATGCCGCAAATCTGTATCTCATGGTAATGACCTCCGTTTTGTTTTTGTTGATACAATAATACCATATCACGATTTGCATTGCAATTGCAAAAATCATCTGAATATATTGCAATTTCGCGCATGATATGATACAATTATTGTGGGGTGATAGAATGGACTTTCTGAAAGAAAGCGAAAGCAACGGACTGTATATCCGGCACGCAGTTGATGAAGCACCGACAGGCAGCGGATTTGACTTCCATATCCATGACAGGTGTGAGGTCTTTTATTTCATTTCGGGTAATGCCCGGTATCTTGTCGAAGGGTCGGCCTATCCGCTGACAAAAGGAAGTCTGCTGATAATGCGTCCCGGCGAAGCGCACTGCATAAGATTTCTCGGTGCGGAACGATACGAACGGTACGCGGTCAACTTTCCGCTTTCGCTGTTTGACAGCTTCGACCCGGAAAGGCGGCTTATGAGACCGTTCACAGATCGTCCCCTCGGACAGAATAATCTGTACTTTCTGCCCGGACTTGAAGATATATTCCGGGATATGTGCTATTATGAAGGCGATGATTACGGCAGGACGCTGATGATGACGACAAGGCTGACACACATCATTGAGATGGCCGGACAACAGAACCGCAGGGAAACTCTTGCCGAACCGACATTGCCGGAACAGATAGTGCGGTATGTCAACGATCTGCTTTATGAGGAGATATCCGTTGGTCGGCTGGCAGAGCACTTTTTCCTCAGCACCTCACAATTCTCGCGGATATTCAGACATGCTACAGGTGCTTCGCCATGGGCGTATATAACAGCCAAAAGACTCATCAGAGCAAGGGAGCTTCTCTACAGCGGCGTGAGCGCAAAAAAAGCCGCAGAAAGCTGCGGCTTCGGGGATTATTCGGTTTTCTACAAAGCGTATGTTAAGCGATACGGAGAGAGTCCCGATGCCTGCATCAACAAAGCCCGGTCAGTTTTTCAAGCGTGACCGGGTTTGGACTGTCATATAAATTTTTCTGATATCCGGGGTCTGTATAATCATCACGAGGTCAATATCAAGTTCGCGATCATCTACCCACTTATTCTGCTTGCCGCATGGAATTCAGAGTTGACACAATTCAGCTTTAAGTTTCCCCAAAATTTCCCGCGACAGCTCTAAAAGCTTTTATTCATGCGGTTTTCAAAATAAATGGGATTTTCAATTTGTCAGCGCTTACAAATAGCGTATTTAAGGCGTTTAGTCGAGTTTTACGTTCAATTTTTGGGATAACTTAAAAGAATTCAGCAAATTGACACACCCCATAGCACTGTGGTATAATGCTATGGGGTGATCCTATGAACAAAAATCTTGAACTTTTCCTGACATTTATGAAGATCGGAACATTTACCTTCGGCGGGGGTTATGCAATGATACCGCTGATACAGCGTGAGGTCTGTGATAATAAAAAGTGGCTGAACGAGGACGATATACTGGAAGTTGTTGCGATAGCAGAATCCACACCGGGTCCGGTGGCGATCAATGCCGCAACCTTTGTGGGAAGCCGTACCGCCGGAACGCTCGGTGCCGTATGTGCAACGCTGGGTGTGGTACTGCCGTCATTCCTTATTATCTCGCTTATTTCCTTTATCCTGAAAGCCTTTCAGGAGTCAAGAGCCGTGCAGTATGCCTTTATGGGGATCCGTGCAGGCGTTCTCGCGCTGATTCTCAAAGCAGTCTATACCATGTTTAAGGCAACGAAAAAGCACGCTGTTTCGTATGTTATAATGGCAGCGGCATTGGTGCTGACGGCTTTTCTGAAAATAGATGCAGTGTTCGTTATCATCGGCTGTGCGGTGTTCGGGCTTGTGTGGTCGCTGTTATTCAGAAAGGAGCAGAACGATGATATGGATTGAGCTGTTCCTGACCTTTCTGAAGATCGGTGCATTTACCTTCGGCGGCGGCTATGCAATGCTCCCGCTGATACAAAACGAAATCGAGCGTCACGGCTGGCTCACACAGGCGGAGGTCGTGGATTTCATTGCTGTAAGTGAAAGCACACCGGGGCCGCTGGCGATCAATATGGCTACATTCGTCGGCATCAGAACAGGCGGCGTGTTCGGCGCTGTGTGCGCTACACTCGGAGTTGTCCTGCCGTCTTTCGTCATAATACTGATCGTTGCGAAGTTCTATGAGAAGTTCCGCAAAAGCCGAGCCGTTGACGGCGTGATGTACGGTCTGCGTCCTGCGGTGATCGGTCTGATTGGGGCAGCTTTTTTGTCTGTGGGAATGACGGTTTTCTTTCCAAACGGATTGCAAACAGCGGTTTTTTCTGGAACAGGCTTCTGGCTCTCACTTGCCATATTCGGTCTCGGTACTGTGCTTGCTTTCAAAAAGCTGCACCCGATAGCGATCATAGGCATTTCTGCCGTTATCGGTATTATTGCAGGGTATGCACTTGGTTTATACCTGAATCCGTGAAATTCAAGCACGCACAAACCTCTGAACGAGACCAAGAAAAGCATAAGCCCAAGCATTGCTTTTGCTGACCGACAGAAAGAGCCTTCGTGCTTAGTGAGGTGACCGGCAAAGTGTATCAGGTTCTGAATGACTGTACGAATACGCTTGCGGCTTACGATCCTTTTGGAAGGAGCCTTGCTCTGATGAACAGTTTCCTGCCCAAGCATACGAAGTACGTTGTAAGCTATGACCGTCAACTCAAGCACAAGCTCGTTGGTATCGAACTTGCCTGAAGGGAGTCTTTCCACGCCATATCAGATTTGATCTCACTATGGAACTGCTCACTTTCACCGTGCGCGTGATAAAGTTCGATGATCTCCTGATCGGTTTCGCCAAGATTCGTCCAGAACATATTCAACTCGATATCGGGTTCAAGAAACATCTGACCGTCCGGCGATGAAGTTCTCTCGATCATTTCATAAACAATACGATTGCAGATACTTTTCTGCTCGCCGGTTTCGGTCGTATATTCAATATCTTTGAAGGTGCTCCCGACATAGACATTTTCCCTTCACGGGGATGCCGAATATCACTGCACCAAGAGCGAATATTGTCTGCCCATTCTGACTTATCTTCCTTGCGAAGATTGCGTTTGATGACATAATATGCACCGTTTTCGAGCAGGATACCAACATTTTCAGCTGCATCATTGCCTGAATCAAGTCGCACCAATAGCGGTTTATCGGTGATCGTTTTGCAAAGAGCCATCGTTTCCCGGATAAACTCCGGCGTACCGCTCTGACAGTGCTGTTTTCCTTCCCGGAGCTCGGCATTTGCAAGATAACCTTCTTTGCCGATATACGCCATCATCGGCGCATACCCCATAAACTTTTTGTATGTGAACGACACGCCTTTCTTTTTGGTATTGGAATTGTCCATCGGCGTAAGGTCCATATCGACAGGAACCATTCCGTTTTTCAAGACCGTGGGCTCAACATGATTACTTTTCAAAAGATGAGCGTTGAACATGAGAAGTTGATTGCGCAGCGATTTTCCGATCTCGTCCATTCTTTGACGAAGTGTTGCAGCTGACGGAAATCCGTCTTCAGACGAAGCGCAGTCTGATAATATGCAGCATCATTCTGAGACTCCGAAACAGCATCAAAATCCGGCTTTCCCCTGCACAACAGTCCGATAAACGATGTCAGCACAGTTCCGCAGTCTATCTGCTTGCGTGAGCGTTTCTCGGCATTACGGATATTGCTGAGCTGTTTCTGAAAACCTGCGTTGTAGAGGATATCTCCTACCAATCCTATTCCGGTTGCCGCCGGTATTCTTTGATCGGTAAGTTTATAGATGATCTTGTCAAAGCTCATGCGCACCACACTCCAATTCATTATCTACATATATTATGTCATGTGCGGTGTTTTTTTACAAGCTTTTTTGCACCTTTTTGGTGCGGTTCTGATTAATGTCGTTTTACCGGAATTTGGCTTTGTTATGCCAGTTTACGGTGAATATTTAATTTAAATTTCACGGATTCAGGTAAGGATGTCAAAATACCATCAACAACCAAATTATAAGCAAAGAATCCGCTGCCGTTTCCGGCAGCGGATCATTGCAATATATTATCTAATGTCTGTGTACATCGGTGTGAACAGTAACGATAGCAGTTTTGTAATATCTTTCTGACTGCATATTCTCAATTATGACAGAATTTAAACTATGTGCTTTTTCAGCCATTCAAAAATCGTCTTATCATCATTCTCGCTCGCGCTGTCCCGAGTATCAGCGCAATCAGATCTTCGTCGTCATATTCAAGCTCTATATTGTTGAGCCGGTGAAATATCAGCATTGCGTGAGTGCCGATACGCTTGTTCCCGTCTATGAATGGGTGATTTGCAATTAGTCCGAAAGCGAGCCTCGCAGCTTTGGATAACAAGTCGGGATAAAGCTCGCTGCCGGAAAATGTCTGGAATGAAGTGTTAAGAGCAGAGTCAAGCATACCCTCGTCTCGTAATCCGTCCTGTCCGCCGAATCTCTCCACGAGAGCGGAGTGAAGCATTATTATCTGTTCTTTTGTGAGCTTCTTCATTTTGCAAGCTCCTTATAAACACGGTCATTCTTATCCATAAGGCTTTCGGACAGCTTCATTACTTCGGTATCCGTGGCAAACTCTTCGTCACTGAGCGTCATACCGAACGGAAGCCCTCTGACTGCGACTGAGCGCTTAAGGAAAATACGCATAGCCGTTGAGAGATCAAGACCGAGTTTGTCGTAAATCTCCGTTGCCTGCTCTTTCAGTTCATCGTCAATGCGGAACTGTACTACTGATGTCGCCATAATATGACCTCCTTTGATTTCAATTTATTCGTACTACAATTATAGCACAGTGTCGTACATTTGTCAACCGTTTGCAACGAAACACCGCCTGCCAATGAATGGCAAGCGGCTGAATGTTATTCGTTGAGTATGTCGAGCATTATTGATGCTCCGAGCCGGAATCCGCGTTCAAAGTCCGCTTCGCATTCAAGCTGGCTCTCGATGTGTAGAGCATCTGTGTACTGCTCAAGAAGTTCTTTACAGTCCGGAAACTGGTCAAGTAACTGTTCCTCGGTGGAACATATCAGCTCGCGGTTATCAATGCAGCGTTTTGTATTAGGCGCGGGCTTCTCGCACGGACAAATCTCCCCGTAGCACCCCATATGGACACACTCACCCCGTGCAGCCGTATTCAAAAATAAACTAAGGCTCTGAACCGCTTTATAATACGGCTCAGAGCCTGATTATTTATTTGGTTTTACTTCGCCGTTACAGTCACAAGATCACTCTTGTAAACCTTCGTCCATTCACCGTTGACATAAGCCTTTACAGCGTAGGAGTATTCCTTGCCCGACTTTGTGCCGGCAATGCGCACCGAACGCTTTGTTGTTTCACCCACAAGTTTCAGCTTGCCGGTTATACACTTGTAAACTCTGTACTTTTCGGCTTCCGGGACTTTATCCCACCTGATCGTGATGCTGTCCTCGTTTGCAGTCAGCTTCACTGCGGGCTTGTAGTATACCTTCACTGAAACCTTGTAGGAATCAGCGATCCCGGACAGCTTTCCGCCAACATCTGCTCTTACAAGGAATTTATGATCCATGCCGTTGGAAAGCTTCTTCACTGCAAGAGCAGTCTTGCCGGTAGTTTTCATCAGCTCCCACTTGCCGTCTTTAGCGATATATACATTATAGCTTTCCGCATTCGGGACAGCGTCCCACGAGAGCTTCACACTGCTGCCGCAGGCTGTCGCATTTATCACCGGGTTATCAAGCGAATGGTCGTCGATTATGACAGCATAATCCGAAGCGTGAGTGAACTCAAATGCCGCTTCACCGTTTGCACCTATGACCGCGCATGCAGCAAATCCGAGCAGTTTTGTGCTCTTGTTGAAGCTGAACAGGTTCGCGTATAGCCCGGCGTCCTGCTTGCGCAGAGATGCGGTAAGCACAGCCGTAAAGCCGAAGTTTCCGTTATGCATGAGCCGGAGCTTCACACTGTATCGCTCACCGGTGAGCCTGTTGAGTGCATTTGCGGGGATATCGCCGCTCCCGAAAAGCACACCCATATTGATATCGCCGGCAGCATCAGTTATGCTTCTGCCGTTTATCGTCCACTTGATGCTGTCGCTCATATTCAGGACAAGATCGACATTCCTGCCTTTAAGCGCATTTATCACCTTATTCGGCAAATTCACAGTCCCGTTCATGTCCACTGCCACAGTGCCGCCGTCGGCAGCATCGGCTATCTGCTTTATTATCTTGTCACAGTCAACTGCCGGAGCCGGGGGAGTATATGAATAGGTTGGAGTTGGAGTGGGAGTGGGAGTGGGAGTG
>JAGBMA010000035.1 GCA_017635095.1 Ruminiclostridium sp.
GAGCTCAATTTCTATTATAGCGAAGGCTTGACAAAAGTCAATAGATTTGGTATTATATGTCTATAAAAAGATGAATAGACTTCTATTTTTCGATGCTTTCTACTTTTTTCTTAGTTGACTTCTATTTTTGAAAATTTCTGAGAAATATTTTTTCGAGGTTAAGGAGAAACCGCATTATGACCGAGTTTGACGCATTTTACTATGACGAAAAATTTTTTATTAACGGTACCAAAGAGTACACTTTGGGCTCGATACTTGAAAAATATCTGCAAAAATCGTTCAAAGGCGTGAAGGACAAGCTGGGTTTCTGCAAGGAGTATCTTCGCCTGCTCCACTATCCGGAAACGCACACACAAATGGCTGACTGCGAGATGATATTTACAGCAGCGATCTCGTTTTTTGACCGCGCCGAAGAATACATACATTCCTTGCCGCCGTACAATTCTTTCCCGCTCCGTGACAGCGGGCTCTACGACATATTCAACCGGCATACCGTTCTTTTCAAGATCGACGACAACGAAATTGAACATGAATGGTTTGACTATGACAAATACGACAGCTATGATGATTATAACGAGGACGATGATGCGGGAACAGTCTATCACGAGCCTATGTATGAACATGACCGTATGCTGACTTCATTTCGTCCCGGCGATCCGCTTGATGAAATTGATGATCCGGACACGATCGACGAAGTGCTGAAACTCAACGCCGAATTAAAGGACTTCATTTATCACTACATCACAATTTTTGAGGACTTGCTGCGCGTCAAGCGTGCCTATGAACCGTTCCTTGAAAAGATACACAGCCGCGAGGAATTTCTGACCAATGAGGAAATCGCGGACGTGCTCGACGAATTTAACAGCGAAGCTAACAAGAAATTAAACAATTATGATAAGCTTATCCCGTCCGGCACTATGACACTTACATACAAAGTTCTCAAACGCAAGAAAACCTCCGTCTTGTGCGAAAACTATCATTTCACGACAATTGGAGGCTTCCTGTATATTGAATTGTTCAAAGGTCTGCAAAACCGATACCTGCCACGAAAATGCGATCTGTGCGGACGGTACTTCGTGCTGGAGCGCGGCTTTTACTCAAATTACTGCAAACGCCCGGTCAAGGGTCAGCCCGATAAATGCTGCCGCGATCTCGGACATCGCAAAAGATTCAACGACAAATTAAAGACCGATCCGATCTGGAGCGTGTACCACAAGGCATACAAGGCTCACTACGCCCGCTACCTCAAAAAGAAGATGACGCAGGCGGAGTTTCAGAAATGGGCGGATTATGCTATCGAGATGCGGACTAAGGCGCTTGACGGGAACGTTGAGTATGATGAGTATGTCAGGGATATGAAGAAATAGCAAATATCAGCTCTGCGTCTTATCATCATTATTATTATCAAAGACTCTGTCAAGCCGCTCCTGCATCTCTGCTCTGTAAGCGACATTCAATATCTTCTTATTGTTTTTTCGGGCATACTTCACAGTCTCGTAAGCCCCGCCCTCATCTCGCTCAATACAGCAAATCACAAGATCTGAACGGTCAACCATTGACCGGTTACGCTGCCCGAATGCCGAGCGAAAATGCCCACTGTCAAATACTTCTATTTCATCATAGTAGTCCTCAAAGCTCGCTTTGTTGTTGGAATACTCGGCTGTCATATACGGAAGCACAAGCACCAGCGCACTGTTAGTGTCATCAACAGCTTTCTTTACCCTGCGAACTGTCGAAGCCGCCATTTGATCGAACTCACCGTTTCTTCCGACAAGGAACTCCACATATTCCCTACTTCTGATAAGCTCACGAATAATTTTTTCAAGCCGTTCCTCCGCTTCGAAGGGACGGTCTATTTGTCTGTGACCGAAAAAGCTGACTGTAAATGTATTCAAGCTATCACCTCATAAGCATAACATATAGGGATCTTGTATTACAAAAGCATGAAAAGAAGCCTTTGCATTACATAATCTCTTTTTATTATACTTTTGATTTACTTGTAAGTCAGGTGCTTTATTTGAGGTGCTGAATATTTCTCTTATTCAATATATAATAAGAGTAGTATTCAGACAGGGGAACAGACATGAGAAAGGAAGTCGCTTTCAAGAATCGTGATAAATTTATACAATTGGGAATTGCAATAGCATCACTGCGAAAGCTGCGCGGAATGTCACAGGAACAGCTTGCAGAAAAGGCTGGAGTAAGCCGTTCGCTGTTGAGCATAATTGAAGCGCCTAATGCGGCAAACAGCTTTTCAATGGAAGCATTCTTTGACATAGCTGACGCTTTGGACATCTCCCCTGCCGATTTGCTAAATGCCTCACTTTTTCCCGACAATGTTATAAATAACAGCTAACACAAACGCGGTCAGCCCGATATTACCGGACTGACCGCGTTATTATCAACATCAGCATTTACATCTTACTCACTGTTGATGATACCGTTTTTCTTCACCTGTATGACGCTTCTGATGGCTCAGAATATCATAAAACAAAGTATTCAGAGTCGTTATAACGACTATGCTTTTTACTTTTCTTACTTTTTTGACGATGCTTCTGCATTGACAATCTCTGCCGCAGTGAAAGAATGTGCGTTCTTAACATGATCGACGTACATATCGCGTATTGCATGTATCTCGCCGAGTCCGCGAAGTACAGGGATTACTTCAAATCCCTCGTTTGTAAGGATAGTCTTCCATGAATCATCTGCGTCACCTGCCATATCGTTGTTAGCATGATCACCGGCAACTACCATAAGCGGTTCGAGAACTACGCGCCTGTAACCGCCTGCCTTGACCGCCATAACGATGTCATCAATGGACGGTTCCGCTTCGACTGTACCGATGAAGTAATCGTAGAAACCCGCATCTCTTATCTTGCTTTGGAGCTTTGCATAAGCAGCATTGGAAGAGTGCTCGGTGCCGTGACCCATGAATACCACAGCCGTCTCACCGTCAATGTACTCGGAAGTCGCGGCGGTTATCGCAGTTATGACATTTGCATAATCCTCGTCGCTTGTTAGAAGCGGAAAGCCGACTTTTACGCTGTCGAACTTGTCAGTATGCGCCTTTACGACTTCCATAAGATCGTCATATTCAAATCCACTCATAACGTGTGTCGGTTGAACGATAATCTCTTTCACTCCGTCGTCTTCAAGGCGCTTGAATGCCTTTTCAACATTGTCAATCTCCAGTCTGTCGCGTTGTTTGAGTTTGTTAATGATTATCCGACTGGTGAACGCACGCCGCACTTCCATGTCGGGATTCGCGTTCTGTATCGCTGCTTCGATAGCACCGATCGTAGCATTAAGACTGTCGATGTAGCTCGTTCCAAAACTAACCGTAAGGATAACGGGCTTTGATACTATATGATCAGTTAATATTGTGTTATTGTCCATAATCATTTCACTATCACCACCGTAAGATAACCGCAGTCGGTAATTTCACCTATATTGCGGTACAATTTCTGGTCAGGTAAGCCGCAGTTTTCGACTGCAAATACAGTGCAACTGTCCGGCAGCATTACCTTAATTTCCGACAGCTTCCTGCCGCTTTTCATTATGACCTTTGTTCCTTCCCAATCGATCATTTCCCGTGCGTTTTCGTATTGCGCGGGTATTATTGTAAGCGGTTGTCTGCCCTCCGTAAGCTGGATATTCAGCTCCGCAGCAGCGGCACAGAAACTCGGTACGCCCGCGCACATTTTCGTTTCATATCCCATTTTGGCAAGCTCCGCAGCTATGTATGTACAGGACGAATACAGCGACACATCGCCAATATTCAGCATTGCGACATCCTGACCGTTTGCAAGATAAACGGCAAGTTGTTCCGCAATTCTGTAATGGTTTTCGTGCTGTGCGATCCGATCGTACTTCATCGGGAAGTCAAGCGGAACTATCGTCTTTCCTGCCATATCAACCGCCTTCTCGGCAATTGAAAGCGCCAGCATATTTTCGCCTTTGGTTCTGGGAGCTGCCACTACAGGGCAGCTCTTTATTATTCGCACAGCTTTAAGTGTGAGCAGCTCCGGGTCGCCGGGACCTACGCTCACACCGTAAAATGTTCCGTTCAACGCTCATTCCTCCGTTCAAAAAGTATTGTCCCGACGCTTCGTTATATTGAGCAGAAACACCGAATGCAGTATCTATAGCCCCGCTTTCGGCGATCACAGAAGGTGGTGAGAACATCACGACCTTTCCGTCGTTTATCACGGTAAGCTTTTTATTCTGTTTTCGCTCTTTTCCTTGCACTTTTATTATACCACATTTCTCCCTGTTTGGCTATATTAACGGGTTATTTTGTTCGTGAGGAGAGATTAAATATCCAATGCAGGTTTTATTCGTTATCTTTTGAACGCTTTCTGCGGGACAAATAATGCTTTTTAATTGCCGGTATGATTCTGCTGACAACCACCGCTACAATTATTATCAGAAACATCACACGGACTGCAGGCATAGGGTCTATACGTTCAGGCTCTGCTTTCGGTTCCATGGACATTTCGGTTGCCGCCGTCGTCGTTATCGCGGCAGTTCGGGGTGTCGCAGCCGCTGAAGTTGCTGCGGCCGTTGTAATTGCAGCTGTTTCGACAGGCATGACCGCGGCAGTTGTGACCTCGGTCACAGCCAGCTCTGGGTGCTTTTCGAGGAGATAGATATACCCCTGAAATCCGCCGCCCATATCATTTATGTCACACGTTCGGGTTCGCCAATATATCTGTGTAACACTGTCGGATTCCGAGATAGTGACGGTATCGCCGTCTATGCTTTCAACGACCGCGACATGACCGTAGGAACCGAGATCCCAGCAGGCTATCGCTCCGAGCAGTGGCTCGTTACCGCGTTCGTAGCTGTCATTCGGATTGCTGCTAACGCCGTCGTTCGGGAACCAA
>JAGBMA010000036.1 GCA_017635095.1 Ruminiclostridium sp.
GAACTCAGCGGCGTGTATATCCCCCACACGGAGGTTGTAAATCATATCGATCATTGTAAGCACCCTTTCGGTAATTATATAGCTTGCTGTACCTGTCTTACAATGTTTGTCTGAAAACTTCTTTATGCCTACTGTCGTAAGGGCGAGGGATTGTCGTTCAAGACCGTTCTCAATTATTTCACCCCGAGTTATTGGTTCGTGTTCGTGTATATAGCGCTGTATCTTATCTCGCCGTATATCAATCTTGTGTGGGCGCATCTTTCGGAAAGCGGCAAAAAGACACTGCTGATAATATGGATAGGACTGTTTTCGGGATATTCCATTTTCACGGATTTTATCAGGTTTTTCCGCGATGACGACAAGAGCGGAGTAAGCACGATAGGTCTTTTCGGATCGCAGGCGGGCTACACGATAGTAAATTTCGTGCTTATGTATCTTCTCGGCTGCTATCTTCGCGACCGTGAAGAAAAGGGAAAGAAAACCGGCACCGGAAAGCTCGCGCTACTGCTTGTGCTCAATGTCGCGGCAATATTCGGCTGGACTTATCTGGAGAAGATCATTACCAGCGATGTGATAAACAATACCGCCGCATGGAATTATGACAACCCGCTCGTTATAACCGAAGCCGTGATCGTTTTCCTTATTTTCTCCAATATGAAGCTCGGCAGCAGCAAGGTGATAAACAAGCTCGCGACCGCATCCTTCCCGGCGTATCTTATTCATATAAATCTGCTTGAATACTGCGGTATCGAAACTTATGTACGCGAAAACCCCGCTCTCCTGACCGCTCACATTCTCGGCAGTACGGTCGTTATTTATCTGATAAGCTTTGTGATATTCCTGATATATGATCTTATCACGAAGCCGCTGTTTTCGCTCATTACGAAGCGCTGGACGAACAGGACGTATTCGGTCTGACGCAGATGCGGGTTTATGTGATATAATTTATCTGCTGCACATTGGTATGCATAACACAGGATATTTTCAAAAAACAAAATAAAAGAATACGGAAAAATACTTAAATCTGACAATGATTATACCCGATGATCTCAAAGGCTCGTTGCCTATTATCGAAGAGATAGAAGCCGAGCTGAATGATAACAAATACGATCAAAACTAACCGATAACATAACGACCTTTGGAGCAAATCCAAAGGTCGTTTTCATATATTCAGATCATGCTTGAATTTCACCTGCGCATCGAGGCAAAGGTCGATAAGCTCACGGCGGTCACGCTCCCATTTGTCCAATCCGTCAAAGTATCTCTGTCTGTCGGAGCTGTCAATGATGAACGGTGTGATGCCGTTACGCAGACATTCCTTGAAGATCAGCAGCCTGCCATTCAGACCGTTGTTCTCGGCATACGGGCGGATACGCTCGAACCGATAATGAAAGTCGAGAATGTCCTCCAGTGTTATTATTTCTTTGCTTTCGTACTGTTCGATAAGCGTGGGAAGCTCCTTATATATCCGCTCCGGGGCAGTCGCTTTCCGATTGCCGGCCTTGCAGTCGAATGTCCGGTAGCCGTCGTAGGAGCGGGTGTTTTTCTGATATCTTTCGGTCATTATCCCGAGAGTGCTGTGCAGCTCTTTTACCATATCCACGCTCAATGGTTCGCGGTATTCCTCAATGACCTTGTCGATGCAAAGAAAATGATTCGCGGCTGTAAGCGTGTCGTCAGTATTGATGTCAGGCAGCAGCAAGTTGAATTTGTGTTCGTCAAATCCCTGCTGCACTTGTTTCAGCATAACCGTGCTGCCGTCCAGCGCCGCGGAATGATAGGTGAAATTCACCTTGACATATTCGTAAACGCTGTTTGGTATGCCCGTCATGACAGCCTCGGAAAGAGCGTCAGTGAGCGGGCTGCTTTTCTTGCCGGAGTTTTTGCGTTTAGGCTGTTCAGCAGTCTCCGGCAGCACCCACTTGTTGCCCTTTATACGAGCGCCCGTGACTCTCCCGTTGGCACAGTAGTCGCGCACTCGCCGCTCGGATATCCCCCATTTTTCAGCCGCCTGCGTGACCGTGATGTAGTTCATAGAAACACCTCTCAATGGTTCAAGTATAGCATCTTGCGGGAGATTAGTCAAGACAGTTGTGGGCTTGATTGAAAACTTTTGCGAGATTTTGTAAAAGTATTCAGGCGAGCAAAAAAATATAAAGTGGATCTACTGTTAGTTATTTCATAATTTCAATGCTTTTATAATGGTTCCGGCTATAGTTCTCGCTTCTTGCTCGGTGTTGTTCTTGCTGAAAGTAATACGGATTGTCCCTTCGCAAAAATCTTCCGGCACACCGATAGCCTGTATTACATGAGATACTTGCTGATTATGGCTGTCACAAGCCGATCCCGTAGAAATACAGATACCTTTAAGATCAAGCAGATGCATTAGCCCTTCTTTATCCGTTTTAGTGCTTCGTCGAGTCTACGGTTTTCCTGTCGCTCCGCTGCTGTGGATATTATTACGCTGACTGCGCAGCTTACCGCGAAGCATACTATAAACATTATCCACGCGAGTGGGTCTGTTGCCGGGAACCAGCCAAACAGAAACACAAATGCGATTATCACCGCAAACACACTCACGAACATCGCCGCAATACGCGATCCAAGCGACATATTCTTTATCAGCATATCTGTCATAAATACTACACGAAGAACGATTACAATAGTCACCGCAAGCAGAAATTGGAGACTCGTTGCCACGCTAACACCGGTAGTTGCAAGTGAGAATATTGTCGAGTAGCCCACAGCTTCATTGCCGAACAGCATACAGAAAATGTTCAGAAGTCCCGTCGTTATGCCGTATATCATGAATACTTGCGCGAGGAACTCGAACACTGTAAATCTCTTATCCATTTTTATTTTACCCCCAGTCGTCTTTTCAGCTCATCGGCGTACTGCCGCGAAACTATCATCTGCTCACCGTTTTCAAGCGTCAGCCGCAGCCGCCTGTCGAGCTCCGCCTTTATCGAGCGAATAAACCGCAGCCGCACAAGGCAAGATTTGCTTATCCGCAGGAAACCACTCCCGCACAGTCTTTCCTCCATTTCGTACAGCTTCATTTTCGTTTCGTAACACTCGCTGTCCGTGTAAACAAAGGTTTTGCGGTCAACGGATTCTATGTACGCGATCTTGGATATATCCAGTATTATTGACTCATCGCCCTTTATCACTGTGATCTGACTGTCCATTATCCGAAGCGCAGCTATGATGCTTTCGGTTTCCGGTGTAAGCGCGGAGCAGTTCACCACGATCTCGGTGTCGCTGAGCAACGGGTCTATGTTTATCGAAATTTTCACGGTATCACCTCTCTGTATGCTATGTTATCACATCCGACGACAAATTTCAAGTAGGCGATACGCGACCTGCCGGAATTGATAACTGAAATGCCATATATGGGAATATGCGTAAGCGTACATATTTATAATAGTATGTTTCCAAACGCCTTTTTGGTCAAAAATTTGGTCAAAAAATGGTCATGGAAAACGGGTTGAAAATAAAGTATAATATAAGTAGGGGGTTGATACCGACTATCGTGCAGTCAGCACCAACCACAACAAATGAGTGTAATACCGCATTTTAAGCCGCCTCGTTTCAGGTCGGGTGGCTGATGATAATGACTCCACCTTCAAATTCCGTGTTTTTGACCGTGTCCACTTTTCTGGGTTTTTAGTCAAATAGCAGTCAAATGGCGCTCATAGAGATCGGCGCGAAAAGGAAGTATAATATATATAGAAGGATACCGCTGTAACCGTTTTTAGGTAAGTCCTTAATGTCAGACTTGACCCCGTTCTATATATCTAACGCAAACCCCGAAAAAAGAAATTTATTCTGTTTTAGCGAATTGTAGAAAAGTATGTCAATCGAAAAAAATGTGTCAAAAAAAGTGGTGCATTTTTTGAAGTTTTCTCGTCATAGCAAGCAAGGAAAGAAGTGCATTCTCAGTCGAGGGCGACCGATTTCTGCACTTCTTTACAAAAGCGGGCTGCTGCGCAGACACCGCTTTTCGATAAGGGGACCCGCCGCCCTTATCGTTATGAAACCAAGTATCATAGTAAATTGGAAGAGGAAGTCACCAAACCGGACAAGCCACATAAACACACAATACTTGCCGGTACAGAATGGAGGTTTATTTGAGAGGAAATGAATTACTCACAACGTCCGCCGTAGAAAACAAGGATGTTACTACTAATTCAACATCTACGCTCACGGACGAGCAGAAGCATTCTATAGTCACCGCGATGAAGATCGCGTACTACAAGGATTTTTACAGGCGTGGTATCATCACCGCCGACCAGTTGGAGCAGTTGCTTGCAATGCAGCCGAGCGCTCCGACTTCACAGACAGATAACGCTGCATAATCAGGCAATGAAATTATCCCCTTGCAAGCTAAAAATAATACTTGACAAAGATGCTTTAAAGGAGTAAAATATACTTGCAGGGGGATTTGTTTGATCCCCGAATAACGGGGGAAGGAGGAAAATGAGTAAAGTAAAAGTTGCGGCATATTGTCGCGTCAGCACGGATTTTCAGGATCAGCTCAATTCGCTTTCAGTTCAGATAGCGTACTTCACCGAGTATATAAGCAGTCAGGAAAGCTGGGAGCTTATCGAGGTTTATTATGACGAGGGTATTACCGGAACATCTACCAAGAAGCGTGATGGCTTCAACCGTATGATCGCTGATTGTGAAGCCGGAAAGATAAATCTCGTACTCACAAAGGAAGTATCGCGTTTTGCGAGAAACACCGTTGATACCCTTACTTATACCCGTAAGCTTACCGACCTTCATGTCCGTGTCATTTTTATGAACGATGGCATCGACACTAAC
>JAGBMA010000037.1 GCA_017635095.1 Ruminiclostridium sp.
TGAGATAGCTGCGTCGGATACAAGGAAAGCCGACGAAGCCGGGCTGGCGCCCGGTTAGGAGGTTTGACGCAGTAGACGGTCACGGCAGGAAGCCGTGGTATTGCCGCCAAAAGCGCGCAGGACGCGCGCATACAAAGCGGTATAAAGTGGATAGCTCTTTTTCTCTCAAATTGGGTTTTTAGAGGTTCCCTTTATATATCAGAAAAGTCTATTGCCTATCTCCATTGCGGCATAGGCGCCTTCAAGAGCCTGACCGATCTCTTTCGGGTGAAGTCCGTCTTTGAGATATCTGCCTTCCCCGCCCTTGACCTCGAACTTCTCGCAGATACCCGAGTTGTGGAAGCAGTCAACGAGCTGTACGCTCATGCCGCCCGTTATCTTCGTGAAGATCTCGCTTATCTGCCGTTCGATCTTTGCATTATGGTCGGGATCGCCGGTCTGGAGCGGAGTGAGGACAAAGATCCGAGCTTCCGGAAAATTCGCGGCTATGGTCTGGATGCACCAGCGCATAGCCCCGGCTTCCGTGAACAGGTCGATGTTCCCGTTTCCGTCAAGCTCTTTTCCCGTAAGAGCTTTCACCGGGTCGCCGAGCTTGTCGGCTTCATCGTTCGTACCCATTGCAAAAGCGAACACGTCAGGCTTCGGAGCGACACCGTTCTTTACGTCCGCAAGAAAATGCTGGATATGAACGACAGCACAGTTATTCGCCCGCTTCTGCAGTTCGCACAGATCGTCTGTATCAAGCCAGCCGTCACTTATCCCGGCGAAATCCGCCGCATCGTAATCCTGTGTGGTTACGCTTCCCGCCGCAGTAGTAAAGGTACGCTTGTACCAGACCGCGCTTCCCACCGCAACATTATGGTGTGAAGCAAATCCGAGCTTCTGAAAAACGTGCCACGACCATTGGTTCCCGGCGGTTATGCTGTCGCCGTCAACACCGAAATTCATTGTTTTTGTTTCCATCTGTTCCACCTCGTTATATTAATTGTTCACTGTCAAGCAAGATGGTGAACGGTCCGTCATTGAGCAGCTCAACTTTCATCTCTGCGCCGAAAACACCTTTCTCGGTACGGAATTGCTTGCTGCACTCGGCTATGATGTACTCGTACAGCTCATTCGCCATGTCCGGCGGTCCTGCCTTTACAAAAGAAGGTCTGAAACCTTTCCGGCAGTCCGCATAGAGTGTGAACTGAGATATCAGCAGCAGCTCGCCCCCCACGTCGCTGAGGGAAAGGTTTGTTTTACCGTTCTCATCATCAAATATCCTGAGCCCGAGAAGCTTATGCAGCATCTTGTCCGCAGTCTCACGGGTGTCAGTGCCGGAGATACCGATAAGCACCATAAAGCCTTTGCCTATACTGCCCACAACGTTCCCGTCAACAGTTACCGACGCGTGGGTCACACGCTGAATGACGAATTTCATATCATTCTCCTTTTATGCACAACATTCTGCCTTCCCCGAAAGCGGAGAAGGCAGAACCGGTTTTATGCAGTTTATTCCGTCTTGAAATTGCGGAGCTGGTTTTCGAGAACCTGAGCCTGACTTGCAAGCTCCTCGGAACTTGCCGCGGACTGTTCCGCAGTAGCGGCGTTGCTCTGAACAACGCTGGTGATGCTTGTAAGTCCGCTGTTGACGGTGTTTATATCCCTTGCCTGCTGGCTCGAAGAATCTGCCACCTTTCCGACAAGAACGCTGAATTCCTGTACAGACTCGCTGACCTGTTCGAGTGACTCGCTTGCGGAGCGATTGAGCTGAACGCCCTGATCGACTGCGGCAACACAGCGTCCGATGACCTGGACCGCGTCTTTTGCAGCTTCGGCGGACTTGCTCGCGAGGTTTCGTACTTCGTCCGCAACAACTGCGAAGCCCTTGCCCGCATCACCTGCTCTTGCAGCCTCAACAGCCGCGTTGAGTGCAAGAATGTTGGTCTGGAACGCAATATCGTCGATGAGTTTCGCGATAGACTGGATCTCCTCGGAAGCTTTTCTTATGTCCTCGATAGCGCCGCTGAGGTTCTTCATGTTCTCATTGCCTATGCGGACATTATCCACGGTCTTTTCCGACAGTCCCCTCATGCGGTCTGTCATCTCCGCGTTTGCATTTACATTTTCGTTTATGTTCTTAACGAGAGTATCAAGCTCCTTTAGAGTTCCCGCTTCGGTACTGGAGTTATCCGCAAGGCTCTGGGCGCCGCTCGCGAGCGAACCCACACCGCTGTTGACCTGAGCGCCGGCTTCTCTTATAGCTGCAATAGTATTCTTGAGCGAACTTGAGATATTGTCGAGGGAGCGTTTGATGTTGTTGAAATCGCCCTCGTAATCGCATGAGCTTTCTGCTGTGAGGTTGCCCTGAGCCATCTCGGAAAGCATGAAATCTATATCGCGGATATACGCACCGAGGTTCGTGATCGTCTTTTCCATACCCTGGGAGAGCACCTCGGTCTCGTCGCCGCGGTCGTTAGCCTTGAATGATGTATCAATGATACCGTGAGAGAACTTTTCGAGGCATTCCGCAGTAGGAACGATAGAAGCAGCTATCTTCTTTGCAACGCCGATAGAGACTACAGTACCTATGAATGTAAGAACGATCGCCCAGCCGAACATAGCGGTCATGGCTATCTTGCCGCCTTGATAAATGCTCGATGAATCGGATACATATATAACGCTGAAATCCGGGAAATTTGTCACAGGCGAACCGTAAACCACATACTTTGACATAGAGCCGCCTTCATGGGCCGGTTTACCGTTCCTTACACCGGACAGAACGTTTGTAAAGAGAGAATTGCCTTCTATACTTGTACCGCATTCGTTCTTTTTGGTAGATACCAACACTTTTCCGGTCTTGTTGTCTATGAGATATCCGTATGTATCGGCACTGTTCATGATATTTACGGCGTAATCGAAGTAGCTCTCTTCAAGAGTACCGATTATTATATCGGTTCCCCTGTTCATACCAACCAGATTTATTCCCGCTGAACCGAGATATGCAAAATAGGACGATCCTGCCGGAAGCTTGCGGCATTCTTCCGCAAAAGAGCTGTAATCATAGCTCTTCTGTTCTCCTATAAGGAACATATCGTCGAAGATATCGCTTTCCCCGCCAGGTTCGGCATCGCGAAGTCCGTTGGGTAAATAATCGAACTCCTCGTTAAACGATGAAACGACGCTGTCAACCACCGTATTACCGATTCTGTCCGCAAATTTTCCTTCCACAATATTCAATGCGAGTGCCGCAAAAACTGCCACAGCGAACGAACCTATGCCCGCACACAGGATACCAAGCCTCAGAAGGCGCTTTTTGATAGATGTTTTCATATACCATGGCTCCTTTATACAATTAAATCACATTGATTATAGCACAGCTCTGTCGCAAAATCAAGTATTTTGCACAAATTTACCTTATTTTATGCAATTTTACCAAACCGACAAAATACAAAACCCCCGATAATCTCGGGGGTACGATCTTCATATTAGTTATATAGCCTGTCTGATGTTTTCGGAGAACGTTCTCTTCACGATATCCGCTCCCATTGCGCGGAGTTTTCCGTCCATGTTGTCATATCCGCGTTCGATATGATAAATATCTTCTATCTCTGTTACGCCGTCTGTGCTGAGGCCGGCGATGATGAGTGCGGCTCCTGCACGAAGGTCTGTTGCCTTTACCGGAGCGCCGGTGAGGTGATCCACGCCCTCAATGACCGCCACTTTTCCGTCAACGGAAATATCCGCGCCCATTCTTCTGAGCTCGTCCGCGTATCTGAAGCGGTTGTCCCAGATGCCCTCGGTAATGATGCTCGTGCCTTTTGCAAGGGTAAGAAGTGCTGTGAGCTGAGGCTGCATATCAGTCGGGAAACCCGGGTGAGGCATGGTCTTTACTGTTATTCTGTCATATTTGCCCTGCCCTATAACGCGGACGCTGTCGTCATATTCCATAACAACTACGCCGATCTTACGGAGTTTCGATGTTATGGGTTCAAGGTGCTTGGGTATAACGTTCTTTATAAGCGCGTCGCCTTTTGTTGCAGCAACAGCGATCATGAATGTACCGGCTTCGATCTGGTCGGGTATTATTGAATACTCCGCGCCGTGCAGTCTGTTCACGCCCTTGATCTTGATGACATCGGTACCTGCGCCCATGATATCTGCGCCCATTGAGTTGAGGAAGTTCGCGAGGTCAACGATATGGGGCTCTTTTGCTGCATTTTCAAGGATCGTGAGACCCTCTGCCTTGACTGCGGCAAGCATAGCGTTTATAGTTGCACCGACGGACACCTTATCAAAGTAGATCTGTGTGCCGAAGAGGAAATCTGCCTTGATATCAACCACGCCGTGTTCTATAGAGCACTTTGCGCCCAGTGAACGGAAGCATTTCAAATGCTGATCCATAGGTCTGTCGCCGAGATCACAGCCGCCGGGCATAGGGACTTGAGCGTGCTTGAAACGGCTGAGGAGCGTAGCGAGGAAATAGTAGGACGCTCTCATGGATCTCGCAAGTTCGTAAGGAACGGGCATATCCCTGATGGGACGCGGGTCGATCGTAATGGTCGATCTGTTGATGAACTTTATCTCTGCTCCGAGTTCGCGAAGGATACGGAGATCGATAGCCACATCGTTTATAGAAGGTACATTTTCGAGCGTGCAGGGCTCATCGGCAAGGATAACAGCAGGAATGATCGCCACAGCAGCGTTCTTTGCACCGCTTATCTCAACCTCTCCCGTAAGTCTGTTTCCGCCGTTTATTATAAATTTCTCCAAAACAAAAACCTCTTGATCGGTATTTTCGGCAGGCTTGTCCGTGGGGACAGACCGAGCCTGAATGACCTGCCGCACCGCTTGGTGCAAATAGGGTTTGGGGAAGAATATCGGTTCAAATCCGTTCGAGCGTCAATTCAGATAACAGATCAATACACGCCATATATGTTTCCTTTCCGGCGTCAGTATAGAGTATATCACATTTCGCCCCAAAAATAAAGCCTTTTTTAGCAAAATCTACATTTTCAACATATATTTTTAACCTTTTATGCTCCATTATGCATGGAAAAATACGGAAATCCGGCTTTCTTTATGGGTTTTTCAGCTGAACGCCCTTAAATCGGCGCTTTTGCGGGGCTGTGCTCATTTTTGTTGATTATGCACAATCATGTTCAACTATCTACGACAACGACTTCTTCTTCATCGCCGGAATCGTTGGGTATCTCGATGTAACCGGCTTCGGAAGCGGTATCATCGGGTACGGGCAAAGTTTCCTCGGCTAAAGAAGTCTCCGGTGCGGCGCTATCCTCGGAAACTGCACTCTCGCTTCCCTCACCTTCGGGCGCGGAAGTTCCGGATTCCTCGGGTACAGCCGTGGTATCGGAATCGCTGTCTGCGGTCTGAGTCTCCTCCGGCTCGTCGTCCGGCGGGAGCGTCTCGGCATTCACCTCATCGGAAGTCTTCTTTGTCTTTGCAGGCTTCTTGGTGGTCGTCGTTTCCTCCTCGGTCACTTCCGGCTCTATGCGTATTATCTCGATCTTGTCGATTATGATGGTATCAAGCGGCTTTGAGGGCATTCCGGCCTTGTCGTCCGCCTTGTTGCCGGAGACCACCTCGACCGCGGAAACTGCACGCAGAACATCGAAACCGTCTATCACCTGACCGAAAACGGTGCTCGTTCCGTCAAGCTCGTAGCAGCCGCCGACACGCTTGTACTTCTCCTTGACCTCTTCCGGGATCGCCTTGAGCTTGTCAAGATACTCCTGATAACGGGTCTTGTCCTCTTCAAGAAGTCTCGCCGAGAATGTCTCATCGCCGAGCTGCTCGGAAAGCTTGGTGATTACCGCGTCGATATCCTGGGGCTGATTGTTGTTCACTATGTAGAACTGGGAGTAACAGCCTTTCTTTGAAGCTGCAAGACACAGAGCGCCGTAGAAATTGAACGTTACCGGTGATGTCTCCACCGGCAGGTAGAGCGAATCCGGAACATTACCGTCGCTTCCGTCGCCGTTGAGAGAACCGCCCTGGACAACGTACTGGTCGATGACCCTGTGTATCGTCGTGCCGTTATAATAGCCGAGATCCGCGTTCTCCGTGAAGCGCTTTACCGCTTCGGGTGCAGCCCCCGGGAACAGCTTCGCCGTTATATCGCCGAAATCCCGTATCGAGATCACCGCGTATGTTTCATTTGCAGTCTCCTCTTTCTTGACATCGGAGAGGTTGCCTATGACCGGCTCTTCGCCGCAGGCCGCAGCTGTGACGACCATTACCGCAGCCGCTATGAACGCAGCCGCTTTTTTCAGTATCTTTTTCATCTTCACACCGTCCCTTGATCTGTAAAGCGTACTTCCTGCACGCTCCGCGGGCTCAGCCCGCATGATAATCCACGATAGTTATATTGTTCACATATATCGGTTCCACAGGTACCGAAAACTCACCGCTCACTTCTGCCGAACATATCTTCGCGATAACGTCCATGCCCTCGATCGTCTGGGCAAAGACCGTATATGCACCGGAAAAATCTATGACCACGCCTTTGTCGAGAAAAGCCTGTATCAGCTCCTCCGGAAGCGCTTCATCGTTCTCATTCCTGAACTCGCGGAGGTCCGCAACACTCTCTTCGCTCAATTCACGGGAGTTCAGCACCATGAACCGGCTGTCGCCGTAGCCGGAACGCCCGTTGAATGAGCATATCGCGCCCTTGAACGGCCAGAGATCGACGGAATACTCGTTCTCAATAAGCTCGCCGTCATCGGTAACGCCGCTGTTCCTGTTTTCGTCAAGCGCCCCCGACATGAAGATCGACTTGTCGATGACATTATAGATCTCCTTGCCGTTGTAAAAGCCTTCATTGACTCTGTTCACAAAATTGTTCACAGTGTTCGGGGCATATTCCGGGTAAAGCACTGCCTTTATCGTGCCGAGCGATGTTTCTATGACCGCGACCGGCTGACCTTCATAAGGCTCCTCAAGCTGCACGAGATGCATCTTGCTGTAGTCGTAGGTGCGCACGGTAGGCGGTTTCAGTCCCTCGGTGCTCCCGAGTCCCATACAGCCCGACATTGCAAGTACAGCCGATGCCGCAGCTATGAACGCAGCCGCTTTCTTTACTATCCTCATGCCTTCTTTATCACCGTTCCCTGCCGTGTTTCCTCGACGATATAGCCGAGATCCGTGATCTGCTTTCTGAGCTCGTCCGCAAGTGCGAAGTCCTTCGCTTTTCTTGCAGCCGCCCGCTTTTCCGCAAGCTCCTTCACCTCTTCCGGCAAATCACCGCCCGCGCTCTCTTTCTTCGCCGCGGCTTTTTCCGCAGCCGCAATAAGCCCTATCGAAAGAACGCTGTCCATCTTCTCTATCGCTTTGAGCTTGGTGGCATTATCCGCGTCCGACTTGAATACATCGTACACTGCCGTTATCGCCTGAGCTGTGTTCATGTCGCTGTTCATAGCCTCGGAGAAACCGTTCAGGAGCTCCGAAAGCTTTGCTTCGTCCGCATTCCCGTTCCTGCCGTCAAGAAGCGGTACGATACGCGCGACGAGCTTGTCATACGCGCCCTTTGCGTTATCGAGGTTCTCCCAGCTGAACGTAAGGTTCTTGCGGTAGTGGGACTGAAGACAGAAGAAACGGTAAACGAGGGGGGCGTACCCTTTCTCTTCCAGAAGCGAGACTGTCAGGAACTCGCCCTTGGACTTGCTCATCTTTCCGTCGTCGGTGTTCAGGTGATGAACGTGGAACCAGTAATTGCACCATTTGTGACCGAGGAACGCTTCACTCTGTGCGATCTCGTTCGTATGGTGGGGGAACTGGTTGTCAATGCCGCCGCAGTGTATATCGAGGTATTCCCCGAGATGCTTCATGCTTATGCATGAACACTCGATATGCCAGCCGGGATAGCCTACGCCCCAGGGGCTGTCCCATTTGAGCTCCTGGTCGTCGAACTTGGATTTCGTGAACCAGAGGACGAAATCCGCCTTGTTTCTCTTGTTCTCATCGGCCTCTACTCCGTCGCGGACGCCGACTGCAAGATCGTCTTCGGTGAAATCGTTGAAAATATAGTATTTATCGAGCTTCGACGTATCGAAGTAGATGTTTCCGCCGGCTTCATAAGCATATCCCTTTTCGATGAGCGAGGAGATGACCCTGATGAACTCGTCGATGCAGTGTGTCGCCGGTTCCACAACGTCCGGGGTCTTGATGCAGAGCTTACCGCAGTCCGCAAAGAACGCGTCGGTATAGAACTTCGCTATCTCCATTACCGTCTTATGCTCACGCTTTGCGCCCTTGAGCATCTTGTCGTCGCCGGTGTCGCCGTCGCTGGTGAGATGACCGACATCGGTTATGTTCATGACTCTTGTCACATCGTAACCGGAGAACCGGAGATACTTCTCAAGCACGTCCTCCATGATGTAGGTGCGCAGATTGCCGATATGCGCATAATGATACACCGTAGGGCCGCAGGTGTACATTTTCACCTTTCCCTCGGTGTGGGGTACAAATTCTTCTTTCTTGCGCGTCGCGCTGTTGTAGATGTACATAACTGTCTCCTTTTGTACATATTTTTGTCTGTTGTCACAGCCTTTTGTTCACAGTGCGGAACGTTCCTGCACTTTCATTATTTCACGCAGTAGTAACAGAACAGCATCAGCCCGAGAGAAACGAGCATTATGATCCAGTTTATCACCATTCTGCGCTTCATGCGTTTTTTGGATTCCTCGAAATCGTACTTTTTCTTATACATTCCTGTTTCTCCTGTACGCAAGGTAGCTCTCAAGGATTATCGCGGCGGCCGCTGAATCTATCACGGCTTTGCGCTTTTTTCCCCGCTTGTTCAGCTCGTTCATGATCTCGTGCGCACTGACCGTGGTGCTTCTCTCGTCCCACATCTCAACGGGGATATCGAGACGGACTCTGAGAAGCTCCGCGAATTCACAGCACTTCTCGCTTCTCGGACCTCTCATGCCGTTCATGTTTATGGGGTTGCCCACAACCGCAAGTTCTGCGCCGAGCTCCTTTATCTTATCAGCGACTTTGTCCGCGCACACCTCGAACCGCTTCTCGTCTATTATGCACACAGGGGTCGCTATCATCTCAAGCCTGTCGCATTCCGCAATGCCGGTGTGGCTGTCGCCGAAATCTACCGATACTATTTTCATATATCTCCTTTTATGTATGCGCCCAGAAATCGACCTTTCCGGGGTCAAACCGAACTCTTATCACAGGTGAAGAAAGATCGACCGCACAGCGGTGCGTATTCTTATCGGTCGGCTCATCGAAATGCGGAGCATTACCGTCTGCATCGCCCGACACACCTTCCTGTATCACAAGTTCGCCGAAATACAGCTCGATCGTCGAAATGCTATCATACACACTGTCGTCGTACTTCATGAACTCGCAGTCCCTGTATGAGTACGAACTCCATATCTCTTCTTCGTTTCCGTAAGCTTTCGGGCAGCAAAGGTAAATGAACCCGTTATCCTTCCACCATGCATCGGCGGGGTTTTCGTAAAACTCCGCGCCGTGAGCGCCGCTCATGCACAGATAACCGTCGGTAAGCTCATTCATCGGTGAGAACCACAGCGGATACATGTAATCGACCGCCGACCCAAGCTTGAAATCCGCCTTGTTGAAACGTATCAGCCCTCCGTGGAATTTCTTGTACCCGAGGACATATATAAGGTTTCCGTCGTCGTCCTTTGTCTCGCCGAAATAACGGATCTGACAGTAATCATCGGAAAATATCACCTGACCGTTTTCCTGAAGCTTTCCGATCAGCTCATCTGCAAGACCGGCTTTCGCGTCACCGGTCACTGTCACGCTTACCTCTCCGATGTCTTCATCTTCGTCATCGTCATCGTCATCTTCATCATCGTCTTCGTCTTCATCATCTGTATCAAAGGGGTCGTCGCTGGAGGCATCTTCGATGTACTCGCCCTCTTCCACCAGCCAGTCACCGAACTCGCCGTCTATGAGAAGATCTTCCTCGCCGTCGTCAAGAAGTATCTCGTCTTCGCTCGTATCGTCGTCCGCAAGCCGGTTGGTCTGTTCCGGAGCCGCGGTCTGTGCAGTATTCCCGCCGCAGCCGGCACACAGTAAAACTGCAAAGAAGGCAAGAGCGGCGGCGGCTTTCTTCACACCCGTTCTCATTCCTTGTAAGCCTCCGCCACAGCCTTTGCCACAGTTTCCGCAACACGCTTGTCGAGCGGGCTCGCAATGATATTCTCGGGGGTTATCTCATCATCGGGGATTATGGACGCTATTGCGTATGCAGCAGCGCGCTTCATCTCCTCGGTGATCTGTTTTGCCTGAACGGAAAGCGCGCCCTTGAAAAGACCCGGGAACACGAGAACGTTATTGATCTGGTTCGGGAAGTCGCTGCGTCCGGTGCCGACGATGAACGCGCCGGCTTCCTTTGCCTTGTCCGGCATTATCTCGGGAGTCGGGTTCGCCATTGCGAAAACTATCGGCTTTTCCGCCATGCTCTGTATCATTTCCGCGCTTACGAGGTTGGGCTTCGACACGCCCACGAACGCGTCAGCGCCCTTCATTGCGTCTGCAAGCTTACCCTTGCGGCAGTTCTTGTTGGACTTGGTCTTGATATCCTCGTGAGCGGGATTTTCGTAGCTGTCCTCGCGGTTGATGATGCCGCAGAGATCCACCATGATGAGGTCGCCTATGCCGAGGCTGAGAAGGAACGTTCCTATTGCAATACCCGCGGCGCCTGCGCCGTTTATAACGACGGTCATATCCGAGAGCTTCTTCCCCGCGCACTTTGCCGCGTTTATGAGCGCGGAGCCGACTACTACGGCAGTCCCGTGCTGGTCATCATGGAAAACGGGGATATCAAGCCGTTCCTTCAGCTTTCTCTCGATCTCGAAACAGCGCGGAGCTGCAATATCTTCAAGGTTTATGCCGCCGAAGCTGTCGGAGAGCAGTTCTATGGTATGCACGATCTCGTCAACGTCCTTGCTCTTTATGCAGAGCGGGAACGCATCTACGTCCGCGAACTCCTTGAAAAGACAGCATTTGCCCTCCATTACCGGCATTCCCGCAAGTCCGCCGATGTCGCCGAGACCGAGGACAGCCGTGCCGTCGGTGATGACAGCAACAAGGTTCTTCCTGCGGGTGAGCTTGTATGAAAGGGACGGATCTTTCTGTATCTCAAGACACGCCTGCGCTACGCCCGGTGTGTACGCGAGCGCAAGATCCTCACGGGTGTTTATCGGGGCGCGGGAGATAACTTCTATCTTGCCCTGCCATTCGTAATGCTTTTTGAGTGCTTCTTCTTTGATGTCCATAACTTATTTCCTTCTTTTCATATCGTAAGTTCTATTATATTGTCCTCGAAGCCGAGGATACAACTCTCATAGCAGCCGTCTCCGGTGACGCGCGGACCGCTCATGACCGTAAATCCGTCCGAACGGAAAGTCCGGGTGAGCTCATCGACCTTGACGCGGCTCCCGAGAGAAAACGCGATATGCGCGTATCCGGCACGGTAAATGCTTTTTTCACCCGTTTCGACCTCCGGCCGTGTCATTATCTCAAGTCTCGCGCCGTCTCCGAAGGACAGAAAATACGAACGGAAGCCCGTCGCGGTATTATGATACGGTTCTCCTGCAGACGCGTCGAAATACTTTTCAAAAAAATCCTTCGCTCCCGTCAGGTCATTCACATAAAGCGCGGTATGGTCTATATGCATCAGACGTTGAGATGCTCCCCGCGGGTGATGATCGCGCGGACGGACTGTTCCGGCGTGAACTTGTAACCGAGGGAGATGGCGTAATGGTTGTAGAAGCCGTGGAAATCCGAGCCGCCCGTGGGGAGCAGTCCGTACTGCTGGCAAAGGTCAAGGAGCTGTTCTTCCTCAGTCTCGTCCGCACTTTCGTGATAGACCTCTATACCGTCGATCTTGCCCTGCGCCGCAAGCTCTTCAATGAGCTCGAAACTGTTATATACCTTGGGGTGGGCTATGACAGCCGTACCGCCCGCAGATCGGATAAGTTCGAGGGCGAAACGCACGTCGGGATTATGCTCCGTTTCTTTCCGCACTTCGACTGCACAAAGACCGGTCTGTGCATTGAAGAGCTTGTCATAAACATCGCCGTAAAGTTCGGTGGTATAGCCGTAGTCCATAAGGGCGTGCATTATGTGGCACTTGTATATGGTCTTTCCGCCCGCAGCGTAACGAAGTATGTTCTCGAACGCGATCGGGTATTCCTCGATGACTTTCATTGCCATTTCCTTGCCGCGCTTCTTCCTTGCCTCACTTGTGCGCAGGCACAGTCCCTCAAGTCTGTCGGGCTTGTGGGGCATATAGCAGAGTATATGTACCTTTCTTCCCCGGCTCCCGTCAACGGCGGAGATCTCGACTGCCGGGAGCACACGGATCCCGTACCTCTGTCCGAGTATAACTGCTCTTGAGGTAGATGCAAGTGTGTCGTGATCGGTTATCGAGAGGACATCTATCTTATTGCGCTTTGCCTGGGCGATGACTTCCTCTATGCCGAGCGAACCGTTGGATAATGTTGTGTGGCAATGTAAATCTGCTCTCATGATAATTCTCCTGTTTTCTGACTTCTTTACCGTTCCCGCGATGCAGATCGGAGACGGGAATGCGGTCACTTAAATATCAAAGCCTTCCGGCGTTGAAAACTACTTTATGACTCTGCCTTTTGTCTTTACTTTCACAGCACCCTCGGAACGTGAACGCTTCTGTTCTTTCGGGATCTCGGTGGGTGCTTCCGAGCCGCCCATATCCTCGAACACGGCTTCCTCCGACTCTGTTTCGTAGCGTGAATACTCCGGGTTCTTCTCCCCTCTCGACTCGTAGTAGGGGTCTATGATGTGCTTCTGTATTACCGGGTATGCACAGAACGTAGCGATAAAGTTCATCCACGCGAAAGGAATGAACGGGATCGTGAGCATGGTGTACGGAAATCCGAGCATCACCAGCGCCGCCAGTGCGAACCAGGCGAAGAATGCAGCAAAGCTGTTCTTGAAGCCGACCACCATGAGTATGAACGAATTCTTTATTATCTGCGGGAGTCTGAGGTTAAGAGCAACTATCTGCGGGTAGATGTAAAAATGCATCATTATCACGAAAAAGCCCATTGCTACTGAAAGCGCGAGAATGACTTTCGTGGACATCTCGTCCGTGTTCATGAGCGCCGCGGAATAGAAATTGAGGTTATACACCAGGATAACGATGAGGAAAATGTCGATGATCCCCATTATGAACGCCTGTTTGAAATTCTTCTTGAAAGCGTTCATAAACTCGTGGAACACGAAAATCGGTTCGCCTATGACAAATTTGCGCATGAGCTGGGTCATAGCCGCAGTCGCGGGGCCGAAGGTGACTATCGGAATGCAGAACGCAACATAGATCAGGTTTATCTGGAAAAATTTCCAGAACTTAGCACCGAATATTTCCCAGAAAAGGAAAAACGGTTTTTTCCTCGGTGCTCCTTTCTGCACGCCGCTTCCGGTTTTTCTGTAATTATATATGCCGAATGCCATAACTTATCCCTTCGTAAAGCGAATAAACGCCTGTAAAAAATAATATACCTATCATATTATACTACAAATTATCCTATTTTGCAAGACTTTTTTTAAATTTCATTCACCGCGCGGTTCCGCTTCCTGAGGACGTTAAATAAAAGTTGACATTTCGGGGAAAATGTGGTATAGTGTATGTGTATGTTCATGTGAACAAGGGGTGTAGAGGAGAGTATGTTTGAACGGCTTGAATACCTGAGAGAAAAATCAAACAAGCTTCCTATGCGCCCGGGCGTTTACCAGATGAAGGACAAGACCGGGCACATAATCTATATCGGTAAGGCGAAGCTGCTCAAAAACCGCGTGACGTCATACTTCCACGCCGTTGAAGCACACAACGCGAAGACCTACAAGCTCGTTTCCGTGATCTACGATTTCGACTTCATCGTCACCGATACCGAGCTGGACGCACTCGTGCTCGAAGCGAGCCTCATAAAGCTGCATTCCCCAAAGTACAACATTCTCCTCAAGGACGACAAGGGGTTCAGTTATTTCCGCATAACCGGCGGCGATTACCCGCGCATAACGCACTCGTTCAGGAACGACGACCCAGGTTCCACATACATCGGTCCGTATATGAGCGCATTCACGGTGAAGCAGACCGTTGAGGAATGCAGCAGGATATTCATGCTCCCAACCTGCAGCAAGGAATTTCCGCGGGACATCGGCAAGGACAGACCCTGTCTCAACTACCATATAAAGCGCTGCATGGGCGTTTGCAGGGGCTGTATCACCAAAGAAGAGTATGGCGGGATCATAAAACAGGCTGTGGATTTCATAAAGAACGGCAGCAAGGAAAGCGTCGAACAGCTCACAAGAGAGATGAACGAAGCCGCGGAGGCTCTCGAATTCGAGAAGGCGGCAAAGCTCCGGGACCGCATAGCCGCCATAGAACGCTCCGCGAATGTGCAGTCTATACGTTCCGGCAGGGACATAAGCTGTGATGTTTTCGCCCTTTCACACAACACCGGACTTACCGCGGCGGCTGTAGTCAAATACCGCAGCGGCCAGCTCATAGACAAGGAAAACTACTTCATAGGCGACGAGTATGAGAGCGCTTTCATCATGACCGAGTTCCTGATGCGCTATTACGAGAACGGGCGCGAGATACCGAAGCTTATACTCCTCGGGGACGACAGCGAGGACAACACGCTGCTCGAAGAGTATTTCCGGAGCCTTTCCGGTCACAAAGTTGAGATAACCGTGCCGAAACGGGGCGAAAACCTTGTTCTTACAACACTCGCCAAAAGCAACGCGGACGAGTATCTTGCGCTCCGCGTAGGTCGGACGAGCCGTGAGATAACTGCCCTGCAGGATCTCCAGAAGCTCCTCGGACTCAAAAAGATACCGGTGCTCATAGAGAGCTACGATATATCGAATATGGGTGAACAGACCCGCGTGGCGGGAATGATAACCTACAAGAACGGCAGACCCTACAAGGCGGGCTACCGCCGCTTCAACATAAAGGAAGTCATCGGTATAGACGACTACGCCTGTATGCAGGAAGTCCTGCGGCGGCGGTTCACAAGGCTTCTCGACGGGGACGAGGGATTTTCCGAGAAACCGGATCTGATACTTCTCGACGGCGGCCGGGGTCACGTCTCCGCAGTACGCGAGGTGTTCGATGAAATGGACATCGACGTACCGCTCTTCGGTCTCGTAAAAGACGACAAACACCGCACCCGTGCCATCGCGGCGGACGGCGGAGAGATACAGGTGAACGCAAACAGGAACCTGTTCAGACTTCTTACAGAGATACAGGACGAGGTGCATCGCTACTCGATAAACTACCAGCGCAAGAAACACAAGATGTCACAGTATGAGCTCGAACTTACCAAAATAAAAGGCATCGGTGAGAAGAAAGCACTCACACTGCTTAAAGAATACAAGACCAAACAGGGCATAAAAGCCGCTTCGGTGGAACAGCTCATGGAGACTGCAAAAATAAACCGTGAGACTGCCGAAGAACTTTATATCTTCGTGCAGAACACGTTCTGAGATAAAAGAGGTATTATGAGGGTTATAACGGGAAAAGCAAGAGGTATGAAGCTCATATCTCTCGAAGGCACAGACATAATAAGACCGACTGCGGACGCGGTGAAAGAATCCATGTTCAGCATCGTGCAGTTCGATATAGAAGACGCGGTGGTGCTCGACCTGTTCGCGGGTTCCGGCCAGCTCGGGATAGAAGCGCTCTCACGGGGAGCCAAAAAAGCTTACTTCGTTGACAGCAGCAAGGCGTCCATAGATGTGATAAGGAAAAACCTCGCGCATACAAAGCTCGAAGAGGACGCGGTCGTGGTAAATATGCCGAACTCTGCATTTTTGCGCACCGCTAGGGAAAGAATAGATATTGCATTTCTCGATCCGCCTTACGGAAAGGGTCTGATCCAGCGGTCGCTGGGCGCGCTCACAGAGATAATGAACGACGGCGGCATCATCGTCTGTGAACATGAGACTGACTGCAGGCTCCCGGAAGAGGAAAACGGATTCGTGATCTCAAAACAATACAAATACGGAAAGATCGCCCTCACGGTTTACAGAAAAAAAGAGAGCGAAGAAACGGAGAATTTATGAAAAAAGCCATTTACCCGGGAAGCTTCGACCCCGTGACGAACGGTCACCTTGAGATCATAAAGCGGGCTTCCCTGCTGTTCGACCATCTTATCGTCCTCATATCCGTAAATCCCAACAAGACATCTAACTTTACGGTAGAGGAACGCGCAGACCTGCTGAGACGAGTCTGCTACGATATTCCGAACGTACAGGTGGACAGCTGTTCGGGACTTATCGTCGATTATTTCCGCGACCACAACTGCGATATCATAGTAAAAGGACTGCGCGCGATGTCGGACTTCGAGAACGAATTCCAGATGGCGCACGTCAACAAACACCTCTGTCCCCGTGCGGAGACCGTGTTCCTCTGCGCGGACAGCCAGAGCACCTACCTTTCGTCGAGTATGGTCAGACAGATAGCTACCTTCGGAGGCGATATCTCACCTTTCGTCCCCGACGCGATAAAAGATGACATCATCAGAAGACTTGATATAACAGCCAAAAAGGAGGAAAACCGGATATGAGTATCGATGAGATCCTGGAGCTTATGGACGATATGCTCGACAAGGCTGTCAACGTCCCGTTTTCAAACAAGAAATCGCTTATCGACGTTGACAAGATGCGTGAACTTATCGACGAGATCAGACTTAATATGCCCCGTGAGATAAAGCAGGCACATGATCTTGTGAATGACCGCAAAGCCATACTTAACAACGCGAAGAACGAGGCTGCCGCTATTGTGCAGCGTGCCGAACAGCGAGCCAACGCTCTCGTTTCCCAGCAGGAGATCGTCCGTCAGGCGACCGCAAAGGCAAACGAGATCAATGCCGCAGCTCAGGAGCAGACCAAAGAGCTCCGCGATATGACCAACAAGTATGTGGATAATATGCTCACAAAGGTAGAAGAGCTGCTCTCAAACGACATTATTGATGTCAAGAAGGCAAGAAGCGCTCTCAAGAACACGATAAGATGAAGAAAAGCTGCGGTCCCCCGCAGCTTTTGTTCTGTTATGAAAGTCCCCCGGAAATTTCATGCCCCGGGGGACTTTTTGTCAGCTCTTCAGATAGCTCAGAAGCATACCGAAATCGTCGCTGTAACCTATGGTTTTCAGCTCGGCTTCCGTAAGCTTCTCAAATCTCTTCTTCGCGTTTGCGACAGACACATCTCCGTAGCTCTTCTCGCCCTTGAGCGCCATTGCCGCTTCCGCAACGCAGGTCGCGAATCTGAAACGTATGTCGGTCTTGCTGTACTTGAGGTATGCGCTTGCCTTCACGGTGTACTTCTTCTGTACGGACTTTGTCTCGCCGGGGTTCTTGAAGCGTACCTTCATTGTGCAGATATCGGTGGTGTTGTTCTTCGAGGTCTGGTACTGCAAAGTGTTTGCAGCCGTCTTCGCCGGGATTATCTCATAAAGTACAGTCACGCTCTGACCTGCGCCCATATCCGCCGCGTCCTTGGCGTCATTGGAGAAATCCTCGTTGTTGAGCTTCCGTCCGTCGTAGCCGATGAGCTTGTAGCTGTCAACGAGAGTCGGGTTGAACTCGACCTGGATCTTCACATCGTCCGCAACGGTCACAAGTGTCTTTTTGCGCTCGTCAACAAGCACTTTCGTAGCTTCCGCCGCGCAGTCGATATAATGGTAGTTACCGTTTCCGTCCTTTGCAAGAGCTTCCATCTTGTTATCCTTGATGTTGCCGGTGCCGAAACCGAGGACTGTGAGGTAAACACCGGTCTCACGCTTTTCCGTGATGAACTTCGAGAGCTCGTCCTTATCGCTTATGCCGACGTTGAGGTCGCCGTCGGTCGCAAGTATGACGCGGTTGCTTCCGTTCTTTATGTAGTTGTTCTTTGCGATCTCGTAAGCCATGTTTATACCCGCTTCACCGTTGGTCGAACCGTCGGCGTAGAGCGCTTCGGCGATATCGCTTATGCAGTTCTTCATATTTCCGCGGGCACCTGAGATGACTGCTTTTTCGATACCGGAATAGGTAACGATAGAGATGCGGTCGTTCTTGGTGGTCTCGTTCATGAGCTTCTTGAAAGACTCCACAAGAAGCGGGAGCTTATCCTGTGAATACATGGACCCGCTTACGTCAACGAGGAAAACGAGGTTGGAAGCAGGCTCCTTTTCGAGATCCTTCGCCTGAAGCCCGAGCATGAGCAGCTTTGCGTCCTTGTTCCACGGGCAGTCGGAGTATTCGTATGTAAGAGTGAACTTGCTCTTTGAAGGCTGCTGGTAGTTATAGTCGAAATAGTTGAGCATCTCCTCAATGCGCACTGCATCGGCGGTGATGCGGCTGCCGGTTGTTGCAAGTCTGCGCACATTAGCGTATGACGCGGTATCGACATCGGCGGAGAAAGTGGAGAGCGGGGTGTCGGACGCTTTCTTGAAGCCGTCCACATCATAGTGGGTGTATTCCTCATTTGAGAGGTCGTCATACGGCTCATCGCCTGCAAGATAATTGATACCGTCTTCAACGGCAGAAACGGAATCCACAGATTCGTAAGCGGTATCATAATCCGCTACCGCTTCTTCTTCGTAGTAGCCGCCATCCTCGACATCATCATCATCGTAATCATCGTAACCATAGTACGGAACACTCTCGACTACACACTGATCCGATTTCTTGCTCATGACCCGCTTGTCGTTGTAGTTATATGTCACAGCGCGGACATAGTATGTTCCGGCGGGAACATCGTAGCTCCAGTTCTTTATCTCCTGGTAGAAAGTATTGACCGTCTTCCCCACGAGCTTGAAAGATGTGCCGTCTTTACGGTAAACATAGTAAAGCACAGCATCGGTCACCGGCGACCATGCAAGTGTCGAGCAGCCCCAACGGTCTGTTGACTTTCTGAGATCTGCAGGCTTTGCGGCAACGAACGCCTTGTATCTCGCGGACGTGGTGCTGTTCGTCATAGGCTTGGTGTATGACGCCGTCTCGGTGCGCTCCTCGGCGGCTGTTTTGCTAAGTCCCATAAGGAAACTGCTTCCCTCCGCCGAAACGGAAGATGTGAGCATGGAAGCTGCCGCAAGTATCGCAGCTATGGTGGATAATGCTTTCTTCTTCATATTAGACCTCCCATTGATATTAGGGAACCTCTAAAAACCCAATTTGAGAGAAAAAGAGCTATCCACGCCGTCTACTGCGTCAAACCTCCTAACCGGGCGCCAGCCCGGCTTCGTCGGCTTTCCTTGTATCCGACGCAGCTATCTCATTTTCTCTTTTCAAA
>JAGBMA010000003.1 GCA_017635095.1 Ruminiclostridium sp.
GGACGAAATGAGCTTGACATCAAGGAATGTGTCCGTTGTTTAAATGCACCGCAGGCGCATTTAAACAACATCTGAAAATCTGTTTTGCAGATTTTCAGCCAATAACTGCCAAAAGGCAGTTATTGAGGACACATGAATTATTTTTTCAAAAATCCTGCCGTTTGAGCCTGATTTTCAATGCATAACTGCAAAAAATTTAAGTTTTTTGATTTTTTCGCGAAAAACTATTGCAAAATAATCGCAAATGTGGTATGATATATCTGTTAGTTTAAAGCGGCTCACAACGCCGCGCATTTCAGCCAATAATACAATGCAGGAGGAAACAGCAAATGGCACTTAAAAATCAGTATCTCACAGAGCTCCTCGAAAGAGTGAAGAAAAGAAATGCGAATGAACCCGAGTTCATTCAGACAGTAACGGAAGTTTTCGAGTCCATCGAGCCCGTTATCGAGAAGAGACAGGATCTCGTAGATGCAGGCGTTCTCGAAAGAATAGTTGAGCCGGAAAGACAGATCATGTTCCGCGTTCCTTGGGTAGATGACAACGGTAAGGTCCAGGTGAACCGCGGCTACCGCGTACAGTTCAACTCCGCTATCGGTCCGTACAAGGGCGGCCTTCGTTTCGCTCCTAACGTATATATCGGTATCATCAAGTTCTTAGGCTTCGAGCAGATCTTCAAGAACAGCCTTACTTCCCTTCCTATGGGCGGCGGCAAGGGCGGTTCCGACTTCGACCCCCAGGGCAAGTCTGACGCGGAAGTTATGCGTTTCTGCCAGAGCTTCATGAGCGAACTTTACAGACACATCGGTCCGAACCTCGACGTTCCCGCCGGTGATATCGGCGTAGGCGGACGTGAGATCGGTTACCTCTTCGGCCAGTACAAGAGACTCAAGAACGAGTTCTCCGGCGTTCTCACAGGTAAGGGCATCCAGTACGGCGGCTCCCTCATCAGACCCGAGGCTACCGGCTACGGCGCAACTTACTACGCTGTTGAGATGCTCAAGCACTTCGGCGACGATATCAAGGGCAAGACAGTTGCTATCTCCGGTTTCGGTAACGTTGCATGGGGCGTTGCTCTCAAGGTTACAGAGCTCGGCGGTAAGGTCGTTACACTCTCCGGCCCCGACGGATATGTATATGACAAGGACGGCATCAGCACTCCCGAAAAGATCGCATATATGCTCGAAATGCGCGCTTCCTGCCGCAACAGAGCACAGGATTACGCAGATAAGTTCGGTGCAGAGTTCCACGCAGGCGAGAAGCCGTGGGGCGTTAAGGCTGATATCATCATGCCCTGCGCTACACAGAACGAAGTCAACATCGACGAGGCTAAGAAGATCGTTGCAAACGGCGTAAAGTACTATGTAGAAGTTTCCAATATGCCTACAACAAACGAAGCTATCGCTTACCTCAAGGAGAACAAGGTCATCGTTGCTCCTTCCAAGGCTGTTAATGCCGGCGGTGTTGCAGTTTCCGGTCTCGAAATGTCCCAGAACTCCATGCGTTACAACTGGACAGCAGAAGAAGTTGACGAAAAGCTCAAGAGCATCATGAAGAACATCTTCAAGGCTTCCGTTGACGCAGCTAACGAGTACGGCCTCGGCGATGACCTCGTTGCAGGCGCTAACATCGCAGGCTTCCTCAAGGTAGCTGAAGCTATGAAGGCTCAGGGCGTGGTATAAGTTTTCTGAGAAAGGTACTTCCTCAGAAAATGTCCTCGCGGACAGCGCCGGGCTTACGCAGCCCGGACCCGCGGCAGCGTGACGCTGCACCCGATACCGTAACACGTAATTTGAAAAAATTCTGAACAAACGATATTCCCTGCCGGTTCCGGCGGGGAATATTTTTTTCTTGACAAACCTCCGTCCTGTCCTATATAATGGTAATATAACAAAAAAGAAAGGATACCTTTGCTTATGCTTTTACAGCTCTTGGCGGCTGAAACAACTGCCGCGGAAACAGTCGCCGAAACAACTCCGGCACCGATACAAGAAGAGATAAAGGAAGTCATCTCAGAGACACTCGGCGAAGATCTCGTCGAAAATGTCAGCGGCCTCAACAAACTGCTCACCGACATCTGGAACGGATTTCTTGAGAAACTGCCGACGATAGTATTTGCAATAATTCTTCTGATCTTAGGCATATTCCTGTCCAAACTCGTCGTGAAACTTATGGGCAAGGCTATGGACAGATCAAAGCTTGACCTCACTATCAACCACTTCATACGATCAATGGTCAAGATCATTCTCTACGTTCTGCTGATAACCGTGATACTCACGCTCCTCGGCGTTCCTACGACCTCGATCATCACTGTAATAGGCACTGCCGGAGTTGCGGTAGGTCTTGCGCTGCAGAACAGCCTGTCTAACCTCGCCGGCGGTTTCCTCATACTCATAGCAAAGCCGTTCAAGGTCGGAAGCTACATATCCGTAAGCGGCGTCGAGGGTACGGTAGAGAGTATAAACATACTCTACACAAAGCTCAGGACTTTAGACAACAAGGCCGTGTTCGTACCCAACGGCAACGCTTCCAACGCTGTGCTCACAAATGTAACGGAGTCCGATATGCGCCGCGTCGATAACGTGTTCTCGATATCCTACGACGACGATTACCGTAAGGCGGTCGAGTCCATAAACAAGGCAATCGCAAAATGCAGCAAGATACATACCGACCCCGATCACAAGCCTTTCGTCCGTATGTGCGCCCACAGCGCCAGCAGCATAGATATTGCAGTCAGAGTATGGTGCAGCACCTCTGATTACTGGGACGTATATTTCGACGTGATCGAGTTCGTCCGCGCCCAGTTCATTGAGGACGGCATCGAGATACCCTATCAGCAGGTCGATGTACACATGAGAAATGCATGATGATCCCCCGCAGCTTTACGAAAACTGCGGGGGATTATTCTGACGAAAAGCTGCTTTTCCGTCAGTCGGAGAATATCTGCACCCAGTATTTTCTGCCGTTTACGATATGGCAGGCTATACCGATCTTACGGAAATTCTTCCCGAGGATATTCGCTCTGTGACCCGATGAGCCCATCCACGCTTTCATCACCGCGGCGGCAGATGTCTGGCCATAGGCTATATTCTCACCGGCATATCTGTATGTTACGCCTTTCTCCCCGAAAACGGAGAAACACGATGTTCCGTCCGGCCGCGTATGCGAGAACAGTTCCACTATCTCCTTTGCGCGTATCGCGGCAAGTTCGCTGAGCTGCGCCGACATTGTGAGCAGTGGAAGTCCGGCATTCTCCCGTTCGCTGTTCACAATGGCAAGCACCTCCGCCGCTTCGCCCTCCGAGGACGTCTCACCGCCGGTCTGTATCACGGCTCCCGGTGATGCTGTGCCGGTTTCCGGCTTTGCCGCAGGCGAATACCACCGGAAGCAGGGCACAGTCAGGTTTATGCAGTTCCCGGACTGCAGCGGGATCTCATAGCACTTACCGCCTATGCAAAGTTTCAGCGCGGACGAGTTCACAGCAAGCGCGGATACTGCGGCGGCAGCGGCAAGGAATGCCGATACTGTCTTTTTTAACGGTTTTCTCATAAAATGTACCTCCTTGAAAGACCGTTTACAGGGGACTTCCCCCTGTATGCATCATACCACACTCTTCCCGCCCCCGCAACCTTTTCGTCGCAATTACCTCTATTTACATCGGATATCACCGTATATCTTCCCGCACTTCCTTATCCTGCAACCAATTCTGCCTGCATTTGGCGCAAAAACGAAAAACCGCAGCCTTACGGCTGCGGTTCCGGTTTGTCAATAAAGTATCATGTTTTATGCAGAGGCACGGATCTCCGTGGTACGGTACAGGGTGCAGGGCCTGCCCTGCCGCGGGACGGGGTGTCTCCCCCATGGGGGGAGGTGGCGACGAAGGAGCCAAAGGGGGCTGACCGACAGAAGCGCAGCCCCAGCGCTGTCCGCGGGGACATCTGTCGAAAAAAGTACCTTTTTCGACAGACTGAAACCGCAGCCTTACGGCTGCGGTTCGTTTATTATGCTCTTTTTGCCTTATGGAAAACTTTCTTGCCCTTTTTGATGATGACCTGACTTTCAATAGCGATCATGGCGGTAGGATCGTCGATCTTTACATCGTCTATCATAAGTCCGCCGCCCTTTATGATATCACGGGCATCGCGCTTTGAGGAAACAAGCTTCGTGAGCATGAGCAGGTCAAGTACACCGATCTTTCCGTCGGTGAACGCGTCATCGGGAACTATCGTTGTCGGCATATTCTCCGCGTCTCCGGAGCCGCCGCCGAACATATTCTTTGCAGCCGTGAGAGCCTTGTTCGCCTCGTCTTCGCCATGTATCATCTTGGTGAGCTCGAATGCGAGCAGATCCTTTGCCTTGTTGAACTCCGCGCCCTCCATATGCTTTTCCATGTCCTCGATCTCTTCGATCGGAACGAATGTGAGCAGCTTCAGGCACTTGATGACATCGGCATCAGCCACGTTGCGCCAGTACTGGAAGAACTCGTAGGGGCTGGTCTTTTCGGCATCGAGCCATACTGCGCCCTTTTCGGTCTTTCCCATTTTCTTGCCCTCGGAGTTGAGGAGCAGGGTTATAGTCATGGCATAAGCGTCCTTGCCGAGCTTACGTCTTATGAGCTCGGTGCCGCCGAGCATATTGCTCCACTGGTCATCACCGCCGAACTGCATATTGCAGCCGTATTTCTGGTAAAGCATATAGAAGTCGTAGCTCTGCATTATCATGTAGTTGAACTCAAGGAAGGTGAGTCCCCTCTCCATACGCTGCTTGTAGCATTCCGCCCTCAGCATATTATTTACCGAGAAGCAAGCCCCGACTTCGCGAAGGAGATCCATGTAATTAAGGTTAAGGATCCAGTCCGCGTTGTTCACCATAAGAGCCTTGTCGTCGCCGAACTCGATGAACTTGCTCATCTGCTTCTTGAAGCAGGCGATATTGTAGTCGATCTCCTCCTTAGTGAGCATCTTTCTCATATCCGTCTTGCCGGAAGGATCACCGATAAGTCCGGTGCCGCCGCCGAGGAGCGCTATAGGTCTGTTGCCGGCGAGCTGCATACGCTTCATAAGGCAAAGTGCCATGAAGTGACCGACATGAAGGCTGTCGGCGGTAGGGTCGAAACCGATGTAGAATGTTGCCTTTCCGTTGTTGATGAGATCGGCGATCTCCTTTTCGTCGGTGAGCTGGGCGAGAAGCCCGCGGCGCTGTAATTCTTCGTAAACTGTCATTGTGATGTATCCTTTCTTTTACTGTATCTTATACTGCATTTTGAGATTTTTTACAAACATACCGTTTGCTTTATAAAATTCCTGCGCACCTGTGTTCTGTGCATTCACACCGAGCTCCACGAACCTTGCGCCCTGTTCTTTCGCAAAGGCTTTCACTGCGTCGAGCAGTGCCGTGCCGATGCCCTTTCCCCGAGCATTTCCAGCAACGCAGAGCTCATTCACCTCGATAAAAGTGAACGGGAGTATCTCACCCGCACCCTTCTTTGTATCGCAGATGCTTATTGCGGCATACCCGTCGATCACGCCGCTGTTTTCCGATATAATGATGCACTTGTCCGATCCCTGTATATAAGGTATCATGAGCGTATCGAAAACCGGCTGTTCGACCGGGGCGAAAATATCGGGACGATAGGCGATATGCTGTATATGGAGCTGCTCGTGCAGCACGTTTATCCCCGCAAGGTCATTCATATCCGCAGTTCTTATCATGTTATGCTCCTTGCACGGTTCGCATAGGAAATGAAATCGTCGGGCGATCTCACTTGTATCACGACCTCTCTGTGTAACCGGATCTATGTAGGATATATTCAGCGGTTTTTCTTGTATATCGCAAGCATTCCCTTGAGAAGAAGATCCGAGTCGTAGATCATTTCATGCTTGCAGTACGGTATAACGAGCGGAGAATATCCGCCTGTGGCAACGACCGACTTCACCGACCCCATTTCGCTCGTGAACCGTTCTATGAAGCCGTCTATCATGGAAGCCATTCCTATGACTACGCCCGAGCGCATACTGTCGGTAGTGTTGGTGCCGATAGCGTGAGCGACATTGCCGCCGCTTATGAGCGGGAGCGCCGCCGTACCGGAGGAAAGTGCCCGGAATGCCATTTCAACGCCTACCGAGATCACGCCGCCGAGGAAATCGCCCTTTTCGTTCACAGCCATGACCTTGCTTGCAGTACCGAGATCTATGACTATGCAGGGTAGGCTGTAGTACACCTTAGCCGCTACGCCCGCGCAGCACATATCCGCACCGAGGGTCGCGGGATCGTCGATCCGTATGTTGAGCCCGGTCTTTATGCCGGGGCCAACAACCATGCAGTCTATACCGAAAAGCCGTCTCACCGATGTGCGTATCTGCTCAGTCACCGGCGGCACCACCGACGATATCATCGCCGCAGTGATCTCCTTGGGCGTCAATCCGCAAAGCGTAAGATGGTTGAGGAGAAGAACGGTGTATTCGTCCGCCATTCTTGACGCGTTCGTCTCTATCCGCATCCCGAAAACAAGGCTCTCCTTGTCGTCGAATGCGCCGAGAACAGTATTTGTGTTTCCGACATCTATCGTAAGCAGCATTGTTTCTTCCTCCGTATCGTTTCTCCGCCGCAGCCGGGCTGCATAAGCCGTATCCTTTTACTGCCCGGAAATGCGCACTCTGCGCACCCCAAAGCCTTTGCGCTCATATGAGCCATTCGCTTCCGTTTCCCTTGGGCTGGAAAATATCGAGAAGACCGCTTTCTTCATCATCTTCGTCGTCGGTATCGTCTGCATTGTCTTCTCCGTCTTCCCCGCCGCCGTTATCATCTCCGCCGTTATCGCTTCCGCCGGGACCGTCATCACCGCCGTCATGGTGTTCTTCTTCGGTATCGGTGCTGTCGGAGCTGCCGACGAGATCCAGATCGAGCCTCTCCTGAAGCCGCGGACGGAAGAATATATTCCAGATCATTATCATGCCGATAAACAGCGCAAGCCCCGCAAGACTTACGATAACTGCAAGAGGATATCCCGCGGTGGTGAACCGGAACTCGACGGTATGGTTCCCGGGCATTATCGGCACGGTCAAAAGTGCGCCGAGGCAGACATCATAATCCGTCTTCTGACCGTCCACAAATACTTCCCAGCCCTTTTCCTCCGGTATGGACGTGAACAGGTACGCCGGTTCATCCGTACTTACGGAGACTTTCATAGTCGTTGGATCGGTACGCTCGACGTAGGTATCCTTGTTTCTTTCGATAAGGGTCTGAAGATCTTTTCTGATGTTGCGCTCATTTATATAGACGAACTGCGCTTCCTTGAAGTACAGATCATCACGGGTAAGGGTAAGACCGATCTTGACCTCCTCGCCGCGCTTGAAATCGCCGATCTTCATAATGCTGTTGTTGTCGTTCTCAAAGTAGGTGCCGAGGAATGTCTTGCGGTTGAGCCATACGTTGACCGTCCTCTCATACTTTGACGGAAGATACATATAGAGCGATGACGTTGCAGGCATACTCAGGGTATATACGAGCTCGGCGTTCTTGCCCTTCTCCACCACCTTGAAGCTATGGTGACCGTCGGTGGTCTTGCCCTGTGTGACATTGGTCTTTTCGAGGGTCACGGGGGTCTTGTCGCTGTTGGAGATGCGCTTGAAGTAGCTCGGTCTGTCCGGGTCGCCGATCATTGCGGAGAGGAGCTTGTTCTGGTTCTCAAAGGGATCGTTCTCTTCGACCTCAAGCTGCTGATAAAGCGGGTGAACGAGGTACGCCATGGGGAGAGCGTACTCATTCTCGGTAACTGTGATGTCCTCTGCCGACGTGATCTTCGCGGTGCTGTTTTCGGGGCAGGACAGCTCGTACTTCACACCGAACAGGCTCTTGGTTATCTCCGTTGCTCCGGAATAGCGGGTATAGTGGCTGCGGGAACTGAATCCGAGCTCGCTGAGCAGCTTTATCGGCTTTGCATTAAGTGTGCTGGAGCTGTGGGAAAGGCCGTACATGTTCAGCGCCATAGGGTCGTTCACGGTGCGGAAGAAAGTCTTTTCTATACGGTAGAAGCCGTCGTCCTTCTCCTTTATGCCCTGCACCACCTCACGGGCAGGCTGGATAACGTCATTGTAGGACGCGCGGGTAGAATAGACTATATCCTGATCCTGACGGAATATCTGCGCTATGGTGTTGTAGAAGCATTCCGCCGAAAGTATCACACAGAGTATCACCGCGGCGCTCTTTTTCCTGCCGAGCTTATCCTTGAGCTGCACCAGCGCCGCCGACACGAGCAGCAGCACCAGCATTGCCGGAAGAACTACCGTGAGTCCGTCCATGGTGTCGCGCTTGATATCCGCAAGGTAGTTGTCCGTATTCTCTATCATGAGCAGCACCACGAACCACACGAGGGATATGATGCCGATACGTTTCTTCGGTATGTCCTTTATCTCGTTGAAGGCCTGAGCCGCAAACGTCACCATAAGGAACGTGAGCATGAAGCTGTAACGGTAGGGGAGCCAGTTCGGGAGCTGACCTCCGTGCCAGAGCATATCGATCTGCCTGATGTACATTGAAACACAGAGCACCGAGATTATCACCGCAGCGCCTATCCTGTCGCGGCCGCGTATCTTCTTCATGAAGAAGAAGCAGGGCAGCATTATGAGCACAATGGTACCGCAGTAAATGAAAGGAAGTCCGCTCATACGGCAGGTGTCGTATGTTGCAGGGAACATCTTGTCGAGCATCTCGATAAAATGGAAGTTCGTGGTTATCTCCTTGGCGTCCGTAACGTTCTCCGAGAAGTCGAACTTGCCGTAAGAAAGCGAATGATAGACCGGCAGGAGCATGAACGCGGACATCATCACAGATACCACGGCGACTCCCGTAAATAGCAGCCCGCGCTGGATAAATACCCGGTACAGCTTCTCCCGGTGGGAAACACAGGCGTAATACAGGAAGTATATCGCCGAGAAAATGCCGATCATATAGCCGATGTAGAAGCAGGTGACGAATGCGTACACCAGTGAGACTGTACACATGATGAACCGACCGTTGTCAATCAGCTCCTCCACTCCATAGACCACCAGCGGCAGTATCATGACACCGTCCAGCCACATAGGGTTCATGGTCTGCTCAAGAGTGTATGCACAGAGTGCATAGCAGGTCGAGAAGATCACCGTCGTGAGCCTGTTGAATCCCCGTCTCTTGCTCAGGTATATCGCCGTGCAGAGACCTATGGCGCCCACTTTCGTCACCATCATCGTGAGAAGTCCCTCGGTGATGCACTCTCTCGGCCATGCCCACACCAGAAGGTTGAAGGGGCTTGCAAGGTAATAGCCGACTATACCCATGAATTCACCGGAAAAGTTGCGGCTCCACGAATAGAACACGCTTTCTTTGCCTGCAAACACATCGTACATATAGTCGTAGTAATAAACGTACTGACCGTTAAGGTCAAGCGACAGCACTGATTCCTTTCCGAAGGGGAAGACCCCGAAAACGAAGTAGGAGATCAGAAGTGTAAGGCACGGCACAAGAAACGAGATCCATATCTGTCTGTCTGTGGTGAAGAACCGTTTCACGCCGTTTCTCGCATAACCGAGGTACTCTTTCACAAAGAACCCCGCGCTGCCGGAATTAGCCGTTTTCTCCATTTGATCTGTTCTGTTCCTTTCTCTCTTTGTCCTTTGTATCTATTGATATGATATATCTTGGTCTGAATTTTATCTCTTCGTATATCTTTGACATATAGTAGCCTATTATGCCGAGCCCTATCATGACCACGGAGGAGGACAGGAGCACAAGTATATAGACTGTGGTGAAGCCTTCGAGGGACTGGCCGCAGAAGAACTTCACAATGCTGTAAACGCTTATTATCACCGCGAACAGCAGGAAAAGCACGCCGAGCCACGTTATTATCTGCATGGGGAAGTTGGTGAAGCTCGTTATGTTGTTGAGCGCGAATCTGACCAGCTTCCGGAAGTTCCATTTCGTGGTGCCCGCATTTCTCGGCGCCACCTCGAACTCTATCTGCGTTGTCCTGAAACCGACCCAGCTCGAAAGCGCACGGAAGAACGTGATGCGCTCGGGCATTTCATTGAGCGCGTCTATGACCTTTCTGTCCATGAGCTTATAGTCGCTGGCGCGGTCAAGGTTCACAGAGGAAGAGTTCTTCATTATCCGGTAGAAACCTTTTGCAAAAAACTTGTACGAAAGGCTTTCCTTGCCGCGGCTCGCCTTTACCGCCTCGACTACTTCAAATCCCTCTTCGTCGTGCAGCCTCAGCATCTCGGGAATGAGCTCCGGCGGGTGCTGGAGGTCACAGTCGATAACGACCGCACAATCTCCGGTACAGCGTTTCAGCCCTGCAAAAATAGCGCCCTCCTTGCCGAAATTACGGGAAAAGTGCAGTCCCCTTATGGACGGATCCTTTTCGGAGAGCCCGGCTATGATGTTCCATGTATCGTCCTTCGAGCCGTCGTCAACGAATATCAGCTCATATTCCGTTCCGTTCTTCCTGAGTATCCCCGAAATGACGGAAGCGGTGTTTTCTATGTTTTCCTGCTCGTTGTATGCAGGTACTATAACTGACAGCATAATCAATACTTCCTTGAGGTCTGATGCAGTCGCATCAGTAAATATAAAGGTCGCCGGAGGTGGTGTTCACATTCAGCCGTGAGCGCGCTCCGCCGTAAATGACCGCAGCATCGCCGTAACGCGCGTGATACGGCTCATCAAAGCGATCGGAGGTGAAGCTCCCGCTCTCGGTAAAAAATTCGAGGTACACCGAAAGATCTTCCGGCATAACAAGCGTAACATCGCCTGCGCCCGCGTTCAGCGTCATATCGTCGTTGAATGCGGAAAACTCCGCATAGATACTTCCGCTCTCCGTTCTCACGGAGGCTGTCTCGTCTATGCCGAGGAGCCGCATATCTCCGCCCTTGGTGCTGTATTCGAGGATACCTGCGGAGAGGTGATCCGAAGTCACCGAGCCGCCCGAACTTGAAAGGCTTATGCGCTCATACACCTTATGGGGAAGCGTCACGGTTACCCCCTCTTTGTTTGCATTATCCGAGAAAAGCGTCATGGTGAACGTATCGTTCTGGGTGATGCTGAGGGTGCCTTTGGTCTCCTCGCTGAATATGAGCGGGAGAGCGCCGGTGTACTCCACTTTCACCGTGTCGGTGTCGCCGTATCTCACCGTTATCGGCATCGACGTCGTTATGACCGTGAGCTCACGCGGAGCCGCGAACTCCGCAGTCTCCGTCATGGTGCTCCCCGCGTATCCCGAGCGGGAAACAAGAAGCTGGACCGCAAAGCCCGCCGCCGCGAGCAGAGCGCCGGCTGCAGTAAACAGCACCGCAAGCGCTTTAAGAAGTCTTATCCTCTTCATTGAACATTCTTTCCCTGCGTATCGCGGCAGATCTCGCAAATCTTGTGTAAACGCCGTAAAAGCTTATGCACAGCGGTATTATCCCGAGGCTCATGCCGAGCCCCGCCAGAAGCGCTCCGCCGCAGATCATGGCCAGCGGGAGCGGCGCGAGATCGGATATCACCGTGAGCATACCGATCTTTCCGAGCAGAATGCACGGCACAGAGACCACTCCGAACGAAAACAGCCCGAGCGCCGCAAATATATAGCATACGCCCAGCAGGAACAGCGCCGCCGTCCCCGCATATCCGGCGCAGATAAAGAGCCTGTCCTTACCGTTTCTCAAATCCGTCCTCCGCTCCCGAAGCATCACTCTTCCGCCGCAGACTTTATGCCCATACGCTCGCGCATGGTGGCTACGGAGCTGTCCGAGATCACGAAATACCCGCCGTCGGTATCACCGTATGGAATGTAGTATTCGCACGGGTTGATACTGTTTTCGGTGGTGTAATGGAGCACGGACTGGATCTTTGCGTAGTCATCGAATATTATGTCCGTTTCGGTGGTCTTTATCAGGTTTTCCGTAAGGCTCTGCATCTGTGTTGACGACATTCCGCGGAAGTTCTTGTTCACCATATTCATAGCCGCTGAGCCCTGGACCGCGAGAGTATAGTCCTCGCCGCGCCCGAAATCATATGTAAGATAACCATAGAGCGTCTCGCCGTCCATATAATGCACGCCCTCGGCGTAGATCACCTTTTCGGTGGTCTCGGGGACGGACTTGGTGACTTCCTGCTGTTCGCCGTCAACTTCTATGATCTCCTTTTTGAGCACAGAGCGCGTCTCCTTGACGGTAACGTCCGACGGAACATTCACATACACCTTTCCGCCCTGGTCAACGAAATCTATGAAGGACAGGCGGTCGAATTTTATGTAATGCTCGCATTTCGTGCCGAGAAGCTCCCCCACCGCGGCAGCGGCACCCTTGGCTCCGTAGTTGTCGTACATCTCGTAGATGCTTCCGGTATTACCGCCATAGGTGACGCGGGAATTCTCGCGTATGGGCGTGAACACGATGACTTCATTCCGGGGCTGATAGTTCATGACCATATAGTACATGGGGACCGCAGCCTTCATATCCGAGAGCATTATGAGCGATGTAAGGTTTATCTCGGGGCTCGGACGGTAATCCGAACGCGAAAGCGTGTACGGGTTGCCCTCTTCGCCCTTATCCGGGAAGATCGAGCCCCAGATGCTGCTCAGGAAGAGCCCGAGGAGCACAAACGACACTATGAGCGCTATGAGATATATGTACCAGTTGCTCTTTCTTCTGACCGCCATTTTATCACCTCTTCCGCGCGGCTCCGCGTTTTCCTGCCAAATTTGCAAAAAACAGTTGAAATTATCGGATAAAAAGTATATAATAGTAATATGTGCAGTGCGTTCGGGCGGAACCCCCGCGCACAGACAAAATTCTTCATAACTATATTATTTTATCACAATTCATCATAAAATACAATAGTAATTTCTGATTAGATGCAACAAAAATTCGCGGGCAGAACCCATGATTTTTGCATTTTCCGATATAATGAAAGGTACAATGAGCTATGGATAAGCTTTTGAGAAGAGTATGGGCGGAGATAGATCTCAATTCCCTTGACCGCAACACCGACCTGATAAAGGAAGCCGCCGGCGGAAGACCGGTAATGGCCGTCGTAAAGGCGGATGCCTACGGTCACAGCGCCGAGATAATCGCAGACGAACTCTGGAAAAAGGGAGTCAAGAGCTACGCCGTCTCGAATGTGCTCGAAGCCATAGACCTGCGCAAGACCCTGCCCGAGGCTCAGATAGTCATTTTCGGCTACTGTGACCCGGAATGGCAGCAGGAGATCATCTCCGGCGGATTCGAACAGACCGCAGCCGGGACGGAACACGCAAGGATCCTCTCGGATATCGCGGTAAAGCAGGGCGTGAAGCTGCCCGTACACATCAAAGTCAACACAGGCATGAACCGCGTCGGCATAGACACGAAGGAAGAGCTGCACGAGATAATGGAACTTCCGGGACTGTGCGTCCGCGGAGTTTATACCCACTTCGCAGCCGCGGACAGCGTGGAAACCTCCGATATAGAATACACCAACGCTCAGCAGGCTAAACTCGACGAAGTCTCGGAAGAAGCCCGCAAAGCCGGTATCCCCGTATATTCCCGCAACAGCGGCGGTATCCTCTATCACAGAGAGCTCGGCGGGGATATGGTAAGAAGCGGTATCATCACTTACGGCTGTATGCCGAATACCGCACTTCCCGTCCCGATAGATATAAAGCCCGTAATGCGGCTCAGAGCGGCTGTCTGCCAGCTCAAGACAGTCCCCGCAGGCACCGCCGTGAGCTACGGAAGAACGTATGTCACCGACAAGGAGACCGTTCTCGCCGTGATCCCCGCAGGCTACGCCGACGGCTACTCCCGCGGGCTCTCCAACAAAGGAGCCGTGTATTTCGGCAGTAAACGCGCTCCCATCGTGGGACGCGTCTGCATGGATCAGATGATGGTCGATGTCACGGGTCTTGGCGTGAAAGTCGGCGACGTGTGCGAGCTGTACTCGGATACGATAGATGAGATAAAGGTGGACAACATCGCCGATATGCTCGGCACGATAGGCTACGAGCTGCTCTGCCTTGTGAGCAAGCGCGTTCCCCGGGCTGCCGTCCGGGACGGCAGGATCCTCAGAGTAGTCAGCTACATCTGAATACATACCGCACAGAGACAAATGCGGAGAAAAAAGGACAAAAGGACAAGAGACAAATGAACATCTACGAAACACACTGCCACACCTCGGAATCGAGCGCCTGTGCCTCCGCTTCCGGGGACGAACAGGCAAGATTTTACAAATCCCGGGGCTTTACAGGCATGATCGTGAGCGACCACTTCCTCAACGGCAATACCACAGCGCCACGGGATATCCCGTGGGAACAGCGGGTCGATATCCTGTGCAAGGGGTACGAAAACGCAAAAGCCACCGGCGACCGGATCGGGATAGCGGTATTTTTCGGCTGGGAATACACCGTAAACGGCTCGGATTTCCTCACCTACGGCCTGGACAAGCAATGGCTCCTCCGTCACCCGGAAGTAATGGATCTCCACCCCAACGACTACTTCGATCTTGTTCATGCCGAGGGCGGGTATATAAGCCATGCCCACCCGTTCAGAGAGGACTGGTACATAGACATGATAAGGCTCTTTCCGCGCAAGTGTGATGCGGTGGAGATCATAAACTCCTGCAGAAAGCCGTTTGAGAACGATATGGCAAAGACCTACGCCGACAGCTACGGGCTCCCGTACACTGCCGGAAGCGATAACCACCACGCAAATCAGGCGCGTCTCTCCGGTATCTCGACAGACGAAACGATCCGGGACATAACGCACTTTATAGAAGTGCTCAGAAGCGGAAACTACGAAATATACGATCATATTTACGAGCAGTAAAGGAAGTTTTATGGCAAAGGTCAGAAGAAAATTCATAAAAATGCGCGTCGAGGAAGAAAGCACCATGAGCCGCGAACGGCTCTCGAAAAAACTCGACAGCACCATAGAAAGTCAGTTCCGCCGCGACCTCACCAAGCTCAAAGGCTCTCCGGTATGCCTCTGGCAGCACGCGGGCGAGGACTGCTACAAGCTGAAATACTATCACTCGTACCGCGAGGATATGTGCGACACGATGATGACGATAGATGTCGAAAAAGGTCTTGAGAGGTGCAGTATCCACGGCTTCGTCCACAAACCGCCTGCAATATGGGCGTGCTTCTGGGGAGTTATCGCGTCGGTATTCATCGACTTCCTGATAATATCCTGGTGCGTGCTCTTCGCCGAGCACTTCGACCTCATCAACGGGCTCATGGTATCCGGCGCGGTATGCCTTGTGCGCATATACATCTGCGTTTCGCTCCTCGAACTCAACCGCGAAAAAGTGCGGATACTCCGGGAGGAGCTTTACAGAATGATACGGGAGGATCCGAAAGAAGCCGCGCTTGCGGGAGACGGATTCGACGATGAAGAAGAGGAGGACGGGAGCAATGATACGCGAGATAAACGTTAAAGAGATAGAAGATGCGGTAGCCGCTCTCTGTGAGGACGCGAACCTGCATCTGCCCTGCATGATGCGGGAAACGATAGAAAGTGCCGCTCAGCGGGAGGAAAGCCCGGTGTGCAGAGAAGTGCTCGGAGATATCGTGAGCAATATAGACTGCGCGGCGGAACTCAACGTACCGATCTGCCAGGACACGGGAATGGCAGTCATCTTCCTTGAGATAGGCCAGGACGTTCATTTCACCGGCGGAAGCCTGTATGAAGCGATAAACCGCGGTGTCGCAAAAGGCTACGTTGACGGAAAGCTCAGGCTCTCGGTGGTGAAAGACCCGATACGCCGCGGAAACACCAATGACAACACCCCCGCCGTGATACATACTTCCGTCATCGACGGCGACAAGGTGAACATAATGGTGGCGCCGAAAGGCTTCGGAAGCGAGAACATGAGCAGGATAAAGATGTTTACGCCCTCCGCGTCCACAGACGACATCGTGGGCTTCGTCACCGAGACCGTGGATATCGCGGGAAGCAACCCCTGCCCGCCCATCGTCCTCGGCATAGGGATCGGCGGCGATTTCGAGCAGTGCGCTTATCTTGCAAAAAAAGCACTGTGCCGCGACCTCAGGGAACGCAATCCCGACCCATACTACGCGGAGCTTGAACAGCGTATGCTCGATGAAGTCAACAAGACCGGCATAGGCTCACAGGGATTCGGCGGTACCGTGACCGCGCTCTACATCAATATAGAGACTGCGCCTACCCATATAGCGGGACTTCCCGTGGCTGTCAATGTGGGCTGCCACGTCACAAGACATAAACAAATAACACTTTGAACGAAAGGAAAAAAGTATCATGGCAATTTTAGTAACGGGCGGAGCAGGCTACATCGGCTCCCATACCTGCATCGAACTCCTCAAAGCAGGAGAAGAGATCGTCGTAATGGACAACTTCTACAACTCCAAGCCGAAAGCGGTCGAGCTCATAAAGGAGATAAGCGGAAAGGATTTCAGATTTTATGAAGCCGATATGTGCAGCGCCGGGGATATGGAAAAGATATTCTCCGAAAACGACATCGAGGCTGTGATCCATTTCGCCGGATACAAGGCAGTCGCCGAGAGCGTCCGCGAACCGCTCATGTACTACAGCAACAACCTCGGCGGTACTTTCGTGCTCCTCGAAGCAATGAAGAAGCACGGCTGCAAAAAGATAATTTTCAGCTCATCGGCTACCGTTTACGGCATTCCCGAAAAAGTTCCGGTAGATGAAAATTCGCCGCTTTCCGCGATAAATCCCTACGGCGAAACTAAGCTCACCATCGAGGATATGCTCCGCGCGGTATGCAAGGCGGATAAGGATTTCAGCGCGGCTCTGCTCCGCTACTTCAACCCTATCGGCGCAAACGAATGCGGCAAGATAGGCGAAGACCCCAACGGCATTCCCAACAACCTTATGCCTATCATAATCAATGTCGCTACCGGCAAGACCGAGAAGCTCACGGTCTTCGGCAAGGACTACCCTACCCCCGACGGCACCTGTGTCCGCGACTATATCCATGTCGTTGATCTCGCCCTCGGACATCTCGCGGCACTTAAATACGTCCGCGAAAAGACCGGCGCCGAGCCCTTCAACCTCGGTACGGGCAACGGCTACTCGGTGCTCGATATAATCAATACCTTCGAGCGCGTGAACAACATTAAGCTAAACTATGTCATAGGCGACCGCAGACCCGGCGACGCGGCGGAATGCTACTCCGTTCCGGACAAGGCGCTGAAAGAGCTGGGCTGGAAAGCGGAACGCGGGCTTGAACAGATGTGCCGGGACGCGTGGAGATATGTCGAGAACAACAGATAATATTGCCTAAAGTTTTACCCAGCCGTGACGATATGATATATGAGGGGATCTTCCCCTCTGCTGTGCTGTGACTCACAGCAGGAATATTTCGTCAGGGAGGGATGCGATATGGGAATGGAAATTATGCCGAAGATCGGCGGTGCGCCTGTGTTTTCGAGCGCCTTGAGGTTCACCGGAAACCGGTCCGGTCAGATGTCGGAAAAGGACATTGACGCGGAAATGGAGAAGCAGCTCGAACAGCAGAAAAAGGCCGAAGAAGAGCTCAAACGCCGTCAGCAGCTCAAAGATGAGCAGAAGCAGAAAGAGCAGGAGCTCGATATGCTCGAAAAACAGCTCGAAGCTTCCAAAAAGGAAGCCGAGTCTATGGAGGATATGTACAAGGCGTTCGCAAAATGCCTTAAAATAGCGTCGCGCATTTCCCGCGGCGATATCGTCCCCGCAAAGGACATGAAATACCTCGCCGAGCATGAGCCGGACCTGTACAAGCAGGCGATACTGCTGAGAATGCCCAATCCGAAGCCAAAGAAGCACAAAAGCCTTGTAGATGACGAGGACGAAAAGACCTCGGAAACACAGGGCGGTGATGCTTCAGCTGAAAGTTCCGGCGACGGCAGCGAAGCTGTCATGGAAGCCGCGCCCGCGGAAGAGACGGGATCAGAGACCAAAAGCGAATAAATTACCGATTTCCCTTCTTTGCGTCAGAAAACCGGCGCAGAGCGGGGAAAATCGCTGTAAACAGGAGAGAGATATGGAAGTAAACGGCAAGTACCGGCGAAGCTATTTTATGCCGCCGAAACGCGAATACAAGTGGACTTCGCGGGAGTATGTCGATAAAGCCCCGATATGGTGCAGCGTCGATCTGCGTGACGGCAATCAGGCGCTTGTGGTGCCTATGAGCCTTGAAGAAAAGCTTGAGTTCTTCTCGCTTCTCGTGAAACTCGGGTTCAAGGAGATAGAGATAGGCTTCCCCGCCGCAAGCGAGACAGAGTATGAATTCTGCAGGAAGCTCATAGAGGGCGGGCTCATTCCCGACGACGTGAAGATACAGGTGCTCACCCAGTCCCGGGAGCACATTATCCGCAAGACCTTCGAGGCTCTCGAAGGAGCAAAGAACGCGATAGTGCATCTCTACAATTCCACATCGGAGGCACAGCGGGAACAGGTCTTCCGCAAATCAAGGGAAGAGATAACGGAGATAGCCGTTTCGGGTGCAAAACTCGTGAAAGAGTATGCGGAAAAGACCCCCGGCAATTTCAGCTTTGAGTATTCGCCCGAAAGCTTCACCGGAACGGAACCGGATTTTGCTCTCGATATATGCAACGCAGTCCTGAAAATATGGGAGCCGGCGCCGGATAACAAGGTCATCGTGAACCTGCCCGTGACCGTGGAGCTTTCCATGCCGCACATCTACGCCGACCAGGTGGAATATATGTGTGACGGGCTTTACAGGCGGGAAAACGTGATAGTCTCACTGCACCCGCACAATGACCGGGGCTGCGCTGTGGCGGACACGGAGTTCGGGCTTCTCGCGGGGGCGGACAGAGTTGAGGGAACTCTGTTCGGCAACGGCGAAAGAACGGGAAACGTCGATATCGTCACACTTGCACTAAATATGTTCAGCCACGGCGTAGATCCGAAGCTCGACTTTACGGATATCCCCTCTATAGTGAAAATATACGAAAAAGTAACGTGTATGCACGTTTACGAGCGTCAGCCCTACAGCGGTGAACTCGTGTTCGCAGCTTTCAGCGGCTCGCACCAGGACGCTATCGCCAAGGGTATGAAATACCGCGAAAACGGCATAAAACGCTGGAATGTGCCGTATCTGCCCATAGATCCGAAGGATATAGGCCGCGAATACGACGGCGACATTATCCGCATCAACAGTCAGAGCGGCAAGGGCGGCATCGGATTCCTGCTTGAAAAGAAGTACGGTATCGCGCTCCCGCCGAAACTCAGAGAGATCGTCGGCTACGCCGTCAAGGACGTCTCGGACAAGCAGCACAGAGAACTTGCGCCAAGCGATGTTTATGACGTCTTTACCGGAACTTTCGTGAACATCTTCACCCCGCTGAAAGTGACCGAGGTGCATTACAAACAGGAGAACGGCACCATAACCGCTGCTGTGACGGCTCTTATGCACGGAAAGAAGTCTGTGACGGACGGTCACGGAAACGGCCGTCTCGATGCGGTCTCCGACGCTCTTATGCAGCTTCTCGGAACTCAGTTCACGATCATGGACTATTCCGAGCAGGCTCTTGAACAGGGCTCCAAATCAAACGCTATGTCGTACCTTGAGATAGGTATAAACGGCGGTATTTCATGGGGAGTCGGAGTCCATTCCGATATCATCATGTCCTCGGTATATGCGCTGGTGTGCGCGGTCAACAGAGGAATGAAGGAACAGTAAAGAAAGGAAGACAACAAAATGAGCCATTATTTTTATCAGCCAGAATATTTCTCCAAGTTCAGATGTCTCGGGGGCGAATGTCCCGTAAGCTGCTGCGACGGCTGGAACGTTTACTGGACGAAAGCCGAAGTAGCAAAGCTCAAAGGCGCTGAAATGCCCGATGAGCTCAGAAAGATGATAGAAGACAACTTTGAGCTTACCACAAAGGGTATCCCGGAGACCGTGACCGACGAACAGGATAAAGAGCAGTATGTCATCAGACTGTGCGACGACAAGCGCTGTCCTTTCCATGAGCGCGGTACGGATCTTTGCATGATCCAGCGCAGTATCGGCGAAGAAAACTTCGGCGTCGTATGCGGACTTTACCCGAGACGCAGATTTATGATGCAGGATAACGGTATAATCAGCTCTTGCAGTTCAAGCTGCCCCGCCGTACTGAAACTGCTCCTGCATGACAAAAGAGCCGCAAAAATGGAGTCGATACCGATAACGACCGTGCGCGAAATCCAGGCTGTACATACCGACGCCGAGAGAAAGGCTGCACCGGCTTATCTTAAATTCCGGAAAGATCTTATAGAATACTACAGCTATGTTTTCACAAGCGACATCACGTTCGAGGAAGCTATGCTCATGGGCGCAATAGCCGCGCACAACTTCTCCGACCCGCGCAACCAGAATGATCTCCCTCAGTGCGTGGATATCATCAGAAAGGAAGTCGGCGTGAAAGACGTACACCGGATAACCGACAAGATCGCGCCCGTGTATATGTCCAAGTACAACATCGCGCTCAGCCTGCTTTATAAGCTCTCGGGCAAGGAAAAGGATTTCCTGCCGGTGGATATTTCCGTTATGAGCGACGGAGAAAAATTTGACACCGAGAAGTATCTTGAAGGAAAAGAAAAATTCCTTGAGAAACTCCCCGGCGGTGACAGAGGGCTGAAAAATATCGCGATGAATATGTTCCTCGATATTTTTGTGCACATTGATATGTCCGAATACAGCTTCTTCGCTTTCTATCTATATTTCAGCGCCTGTATGGCTGCCGTGGCTCTCCTTGCATATACCGCGGGTTACGCGAACGAGAACACCGAAGCGGACTTCATCGCAAGCGTGTCACTGTTCAGCAGAAGCGTTTCCCACAGCAGCGCGTATATAAAGCCCACTCTCGAATACCTCGAAAAGTACGGCACAGAAACCGTGAACAATGTGGCTTCATTCATAAAATAATTAATGGGAACCTCTAAAAACCCAATTTGAGAGAAAAAGAGCTATCCACGCCGTCTACTGCGTCAAACCTCCTAACCGGGCGCCAGCCCGGCTTCGTCGGCTTTCCTTGTATCCGACGCAGCTATCTCATTTTCTCTTTTCAAA
>JAGBMA010000038.1 GCA_017635095.1 Ruminiclostridium sp.
ATAAAAAAATGCAGACTATGTGCCGTAAGCGTAAGGCGATCGACACAAAGCCTTTGGAAGAACCTATGAAGCAGTGGGATAAACTGACGGTTCAGGAAAAGCACGATGTAGCGGCAGCGATGATAGATGTCGTGCTCATATCCGATGAAACAGGTATTGAGGTGAAATTCAGCATTTGAAAATGTGCGGAATTTCGGCATTTTTTAGTGTTGATAAGGTGATGCGTAGGGCGTTCCCGTTGCAAAGATCACGCCCTTGCCGCCAGTCTTTTCATCGAGGTATCTGCATTTGAGGAAAAGATCGAGTGCTTTCTGTGAAGCCGAATTGGAAATTCCGGCTACATTCTGCAATTTTGTGGCGACGAACAGGTTTTTGAACTCGTGGGCTTCGTCAATGAACAGACGGTCGATTCCGAGCTGTTCAAATGTCAGCGTATCGTCCTGATTAGCCTTTTCGAGCTTGTCAAGCTGTTTTTGCAGGCTCTTACGGGTACGCTCCATAGCCTTGATCTGGAACTTAGAGCCTTCGCTCTTTTTCAGTTCCTCAATGCCTTGCAGAATATCGTCGATCTGCGTCTGAATGGTCATGACCTGTCGCTCCTTAGAAACAGGAATCTTACCGAGCTGAGAGTGACCGATGATAACCGCATCGTAGTTGCCCGTAGCAATCTTAGCGAATAACTGCTGTCGATTCTCTTTCTTGAAGTCCTTTTTTGTTGCAACAAGAATGTTAGCACCCGGATATAGCTTCTGAAAATCGTCACCGATCTGCTCTGTCAGATGATTCGGAACGGCAAACAGGCTCTTAGTACAAAGTCCTAACCTCTTGCTTTCCATAGCAGTAGCGATCATTTCAAAGGTCTTTCCGGCACCAACACAGTGAGCAAACAGCGTATTACCGCCGAACATAGCGTGTGCGATAGCATTTTTCTGATGATCGTGCAAATGAATGTCCGCAGTCATCATCGGGAAAGAAAGAGCCGAGCCGTCAAACTCACGGGGACGAATGGAGTTGAAAAGTTCGTTGTAACGCTCCACAATAGCTTCACGGCGGACAGAATCTTTGAAGATCCACGCCTTGAAAGCCTTGCGAATATCGTCAGCCTTGCGCTGTACCACACGGGTAGCATCAATATCCACCACACGCTTTTCCTTAGTATCGCCCAAGCCGTCCGGCACTTCGATCGTCTTGTAGACCTTCGGCTCTTGCAGATTCAGCAAATGCTCAAAGATGTCATAAGCGTTCATCTTGTGTGTGCCGTACTTCTGAGTCGCAAGCACCGACCTGTCGGAAGATTTGTTGCTTACATGGAAAGAGTTAGCGTGAACGGAGTATTCCACGCCGACAATAGCCGACTTGTTCCACCTTGCAGATGGACTGTCACTCCGCTGATATGCCGGAGTCTGCAACAGTTCATACATGAACTGTTCGTAATACTTCGGATCGAGCCAAGCGGCACCGAGCTTAATGTCAATATCTCCGGCTTTCAGCGGTTCAGGCATAGCCTGTTTCAGAGCCGATACATTGATATTGAAATCGGGATCATACTCAGCAATCTCCTCAGCTTCACGGAGCTTCTTGCGAATGTCGCCCGAAAGATACTCCGAAGCCGTCTGATACTCGTTCTCCGTATGGGGAATCTTGAAAATTGCCCCCGTCAGGTCGTGCTTCAGCTCGTCCTCGGTCATACCCGTCAGTCCACTCATGTACTCAAAGTCAACCCTTGCTTTCTCAGCAATGGAGAGCGTCAGAGCTTCAAGTGCCGTGTCAACGTGTTCCACAGCCTTCGGCGGCACGATAGTCCGTTTCGTGAAAATATCGGATTTTTCAAGGAGCTTTGTCTTATCATAGCTCTTTTCCAGTCCTGCGACAAGGTTATACGAAACATCTTCCGCAAAATAACGCTTGTTGGTCTGAGAGTGGATAAGCCCGAACTTCTTGTAAAAATCATCGTATGCCACATTCAGCTTTGCCTGCAAATCTTTGATAACGCTGTCAGGCTTATCAAGCTCCATTGCTTCGATCAGCTCACGGGTGAGGTCACGAAGCTCAATAAATGCTTTGAAACGCTTGTGCTGTGCTGTTCCTTTATCAAATCGGAACTCACAGGCAGCGTTATTCTTTTTGAAGAAAACCTGATCGCCTGAAAGGAAAAAGCTGTAATTACGCAGATTAGAGGGGATCTGAACCTGAACGCCGTCAGCCGTTTTCGCATACACATCTCTGCCGCGCTCATGACTGATCTTCGCCGACAGCTTGCCGACTGCTTCATGGAGTGCCGATTTGAGATCAAAACCGTCCTCTGCTACAACCATAGTACCTGAGCCGTAGAGTTTGTTGCCCTCGACCACCGTACCAAGCACCATATCGGGGTGCTGTTCAAAATACTTGTTGATCGGCAGACCGTCAGCCGTTTCACCGATATGTACCCAATCGGGAATATCGGACATTTCGGCAACAGACTTGCCTTCACGCTTTTGCAGGAAGATGATGTCAGTTGTGACCTCTGTTCCGGCGTTATCCTTAAATGCACCGTTCTTTCCACCCGGCAGTCTGATCGCACCGATGAAGTCAGCCTTGTCAGCCAACATCTGGCGAGTGCTTTCGTCATGCTTATCAAGCGTTCCTGCCGAAGTGACAAAAGCGACGATTCCGCCGTTCTTCACTTTGTCCATTGCCTCCATGAAGAAGTAATCATGAAGTTTCGTGGTGGAGTGCTTTTCGTCCTTAAAGCCTAACTCACCGAACGGAACATTGCCCACGGCAACATCAAAACAGCCGTTCTGAAAGCTGTTTTTCTCAAAACCGCTTATCGCAATATCCGCATCGGGGTAAAGTGCCTGAGCGATACGTCCTGATATGCTGTCGATCTCCACACCGTAAAGCTGGGAGTTATCCTGCATTTCTTTCGGCATACAGCCGAAGAAGTTGCCGACACCCATAGCAGGCTCAAGGACATTACCGCCCTCAAAGCCGAAGTTTCCGAGTGCTTCATAGATGCCGTCAATAACGGTCGGACTGGTATAGAAAGCATCATTGACTGTTGAACGAGCCTGAGCGTACTCCTGCGGAGTCAGCAGCTCAGAAAGCTCCTTGTACTCAGCGGCCCATTTCGGATCGTCCTTATCAAAAGCCTTTGCCAAAGCTCCCCAGCCGACATATTTCGACAGGGTTTCTTTTTCCTCAGCAGTCGCAGGACGCTTCTCCCGTTCAAGTGTTTTCAGCGTTTTGATCGCATCGACATTGGCACGGAACTTTGTCTTAGCACCGCCGTCACCGAGGTTATCATCAGTAATGGTGAAGTTTTCGCCCTTATCGGGTGCAATTACTTCGGGTGCAGGAGCATCGACCTCATCAACCGCAGGTGCAAGCTCCGGCTCTTTTTCAGCCTGAACTGTCTGCTCACGCTCCAAGCTGTCAATGAAATGAAAGCTCATGAGCATATCGCCGTTGTCAAGCCGAGAAGTCAGCTCACCGCCGTCAAAAGTCCAGTTCTTCGCACGGTCAAACTCCATGTGGAGGTCTTTGCCCGTAGGTTCGCCGTTTTCATCGAGCTTTCGGGAAGTAAAATCGACCGTAGTGACACCTGTGACCACTCTGCGCTCCCCGATACACTCAGGACGGAGGTGATCTGTAATTTCAAACATCATACCTGGCTTGATCGCCTTTTTGAGCTGAGACAGGTTCTTGATAGTAGGAATTTCGGTCTTTTCTGCTTCGGGAGCGACCGCAGAGTTATCGTGTGTAACCTCTGCCTTTTCGGGCTTCACGGGTGCAGACTGCTCCTTTTCAGGTTCAGTCCTGCCGATATACTCATACATACCGCTGTTCAGGAGCTTATCGTAGGAGATATTCTCCGTCACAGCAAAACCGCTGCTTTCACGCTGAATGGTGCAATCGTCCGAATAGAACGGAAGTGCGCCAGTCAGCGAAATAACCTCAGAAACCTCGCCAGTAATCTTGTGACGAAATCGGTCACCGACTTCCACGATCTTGTGGCTCTGCTCCTCAGCCTTTTCCGCTTTGAGTGCGGCTCTCTCCGCTTTCTGTTCGGCAGAAAGGTAGGTATCGTCTTTGAGCCGTGATTCTGTCATTGTTGCGACATTATACCAAGAATGACGGAACTTTTCGCCGTTCTCAAAGCTGAATGTGATACCCTGAGAGTTATAATCCACAAGAGAGATCTTGCCTTCACCGCTGTGTCCGCCTGTGCCATACTCCTTTTTCAAGAAATCGGCAAGCTGCTGAATAGTCGGGTGCTTTTCCTCGTAAAAGTCCTGCACACGGAGCTTGCCGTGAACAAAGCCTGTGCCACGGTCAATCTCTGCGGCAAGTGCTTCATAGACCTGAACACCGTCCACCACCGGACCTTTGGCAAACTCAGACTTCGGCTTTTCGGGCGCAGACTTTGAAGCGGTCAGCGGTTCAGGATCACCAAACAAAGAGAGCTGTTCGCCCTGTGCTTCGGGCATTTCCCAGAATGGAATATCAGCATTTTCATTACGCTGAATCTCGTCAATGACAGACGCATCTGTGAAAAGTGGCTTGTCAATATCCGCAGTCTCCTGTGCAGGAGTCTCCACCGCAGGAACATCATCGACCGCCGTAAGACCAAGTTCATAGGCAAGCCCGTCAAGCTCTGCCGTGTGGTCTGCATAGGTGTCGATTGAAATAACTCCTTCAGCTTTATCTATAATAACAGTAGCGCCGATGGAAAGTGCCTTATCCTTGATCTCGTCAAGGCTCTCGGCATCGCCCTTGTATTTCAGAGTTACCGACGGAACATCGTCCGCAGGAGAAGAAATATCCTGAACCTCAGAAGCATCGCCCATAAGTTCAACCGTCTGTTCCTCCTTGCCAGTGTGACGCTCAATGACTTCATCGGGAACGGAAACAAGGTCGCTGAAATCAAGATCAGTCAGACCGTTCTCGATCATATCCTCAATGCTGTCATACTGTTCTGTGTTATACACTTCACCGTCAAATTCGTAGGTGATTTTGAAATCCACAAGGTCAGCCGTCACCTGAATGGGCAGCTCATCGTCCGTCAGCGTGGTAAACGCAAGACCGACATTGTGCAGATCGGAGAAGTCAGCACCCTCACGGTATTCCGCTTCACAGAAATCGTTGATAAGCCACTTTGCCTTATCAAGCGGAGTTTCAAAGGTACGCTGAAAATCCATGATCTCCACGGGCTTGTCGGGATTATGTTCAAGCATCGCTGTACGCAGGAGCGCTGGAAATGTTGTCAGCTCACGGTAAGGCTCGATCTCCATTTTGTCCCCACGGTTATAGATACCGCAGACAGGATCACCGCCGTAAAACAGTTCACCGACCTTTTCTCCGTCAGCGATAGCCAGTTTCCATGTGCCGCCCTCAGTTTCCGCAGACTCACAGTCAGTGCCGAAGAACTTGTCAACTACCTGCTGTAAGGTCTGTATCTTTTCTGCTTCACGCTTCGGAGGGTTCAGCTCAAAAGCCTGTTCGATCAGAACGGTGTATCCTGCTTCTCTCAGCTTTGCGGAGTATTCGTCCTTGATATGATCGGGAAATCCGACCATAGGCTGCCCGTTTTTGGAGAGCATACGCAGTCCGAGGACTTCTTCACCGATCTCCGCATTTTTGCCGTACATCTCGTAAAAGTCACCGACTTTTCGCAGAGAGACTGGTCCTTTGTCCTCCGGCTCTGTCTGTTCGGGAGTATCGACAACAGGTGCAGGCTTTTCAGCCTTAGACAGAATCTCAAAGCCCTTTTCCTCCATATCCTGCTGCCAGCCGTCATAGGCAAGCACATCGGAAGTGCCGAGCAGAATACCGCCGTAGTCGGGTGCGTCGAGGTCTTTCATCTTGATACGGTCAGGACTAATTTCCTCAACCTCACGGCGAGCGCCGTCATACATAATAACGTCACCGACTGCAAGATCGGACACCTTTGCAGTTTCGGGCTTTTCCTGCACAAGCTCTTTCTCACGGAAGAACTCAGGCATTTCGGTAAAGCCAAAGCTGTCACAGTAATACGCTGTATCCTTGCCGTCAACAGAAATGACGATAACATCGGAAACAGACAGAGAATGACCTCTGAAATCTTCGGGGTGATCAGTATTGAACTGCGTATAGAGTGCTTCAAGGGTTGCCTTGCCCCTGAACTCTCCGACTTCTCCCTCATAGATCAGCTCATAATCATCGTGATTGAGCTGTACACCGTCTTTTTTGAGCTGTTCCATATCCTCAAAGCGGACACCGTGATACTTCTCACCGCTGGGCAACTGATAAATCTTGAAAGTACCCTGCGCATTTTCCACATCATCATAGGTGCGGATCGGGTGCTGTGCCTTGAAATCGTCGAAGATACGCTGTTCCTCTGCGGTCAGCTCAGAGTGTGCTTCAAGGAAAGGAACGAAAATGTCAAGCATTCTCTGCGCTCTTTCCTTATAATCCGGCTGATTGAACGGGTACTGCGTATAGCCGAGGATACCCTCATTATAGGTGCGGATATGGTCGATCAGCGAACCGCCGCCTGTGCCTTTGCCATCACCAATGTCAAAGCGGCCGTCATAGTTGAACTCCTCGCCGTTGATGACAGCGGAGATGCTGAAATCAGTCTTTTTATAATATCCTGCGTTCAGCTCAGGAATCATACGCTCCTGATGCTGTTTATCATCAAGGTACGAAAAGACCGCATTGCCGAGAGCGAAACTGCAATTGGGGTGAGCCTTAGCAAAATCGGAAACGATACCGCTTTCACTTACCCATTCATCGCCCTTATCCTTGCCGAAGTGGAAAGACAGGCTATCCGGCTGCTTTTCGGGTTTATCAGCTTCAAAGGTCACATTATATTTGTGCTTTGCAATACAAGCAAAGGCTTTTTCGGTCTGGTCCTCGTCACCGAGAACATCAAACAGCGCCTTTTTGATACGGTTGAGCTTCGGAACATTATCGCCGTTCTCCCAACCGTGGAGTGCGGCACCGTCAAATGCAGAGATAAGCTCCTTTACCGTATCATCGGAAATATTGGGAATATCGTCCTTGATATAATCAAGCACCGCCCAATATGCCAAGTCCTCGTATTCCTCATGGATACGGTCGATGAAAGCCTGTCCGATCTCCTCAAAGGAAACAAAACGCTCCATACCGCCGAAACTGCACTTGAAACCTTCCTCAGTCCTCTCCGTATGCAGGGAGTGGCGGAGGTTTTCAGCATAATAATAGGTGCGGTCGGTCATTTCACCCTGTTCAAAAACGAACTCAATATCCGCAGAATTGCCGCCCTCTAAAAGACCGAGTGCAAGCTCACGGCGAATATCCTCACCATCATGGAAACGCTGGGCGAGGTCATAGAACGCAGGCTCACTCATATGATAGCCGAGAATAGCCTTGTCGTTGGGCTTATGCTTATCGAGATAGCCACGCTCAAACATCGGATACGCCATATCCTCCCACTCATCGGAGGACGGAGTACGCACTGCAAGGAACTTTGCAAGGTCAGCCTTCGAGAACAGCACTTCTTCCTCAGTGGGAACTCTGCTTGCGTTCTCACGGTCAATGACCGCCTGCTTATGGGCAGTCAGAAAGTCTGCAACATCGGATTCCTGCAAAGCATTATGGAGAATCTCATCGTATGCCTGAATATCCTCAGCCGTAAAAGTCTCGTCAATGCTGTCAATCTGTCCTCTTGTCACATCACCGACAAACATCGCAGTAATAGCAGCCCTCTGTTCATCGGAGAAATCGTGCAGAGAAAAGAAGTCCGAAAGCTCGATACTGCGGTCAAAACTGGACTTTGCTTCAAGCATATCCGTGAGCTTGCTGTTTTCGCCGTAGCGTTCAGCCGGAGCCTGAGCGATATATGCGTTCACAAGAGAGAGCATCTCGCCAAACTGTGCTTCATCATAACGCTTGTCAAAGAAGTCAGCAAGATCAAGCTGCATATCCTCGACTGCAAGGCGGTGAACTACGGGCGAAAGTGCGATATTCTGCTCCATCGGCAGACCGAGGTCAGCCATTTTGCGGAGCATATTCGTCTCACGGACAGCGTTCTCCAAAGCCCTGTGAAAAGCAGGAGCATTTTCCTTATCGACCGCAAATGCCACCTTACCGTCACGGACAACAGCGTGATAGCTCACACTTGTTTCAAGGAAAGGCTTGACCTCTCTGAACTGCTCAGGGGTGAGCTTGCTCATATAATAATGAGTGTCACGGTTCGCACGATAGTCACGGTTTCCGACTTCCTGCGCCTTATCGGGACTTGCGAACTGCTTACGCATATTCACAACCTCGTCCCTGATGTTGCGGACAGCAAAGAGGTCAGCGTGACTTACCGTCAGCGTACCCTTGCCGGACGGATAGACTCTGCCCGAAAACTGCATACCACGGGCGTTCATGATTTCAGCCATTTTCAGCACAAGGTCACGGTCAGCCGTCAGGTACTCCTTCTGCGGAATATAACGATACTCCGCTGAACCGAAGATGTTTTTTTCGGGCGGAGAATAAGGTCTGTTGGACTTGGTGGGAACAAGATCGGGAGTGCCTGCGATACGCTTGAACCACTCTATATCTTTATCGTTGATCGCCATAATGACGGAATTATCACGGGCATAGGCATAGTAATTGATGCCCGAATTATCAAGCTGTTCCTGCAATCTTGCAAAATCCGCAGCCTGGATCGTCACAAGGCTCTTGTCTCTGTTATCTGTTGCCTTGTGCCACATTTCGTTGCCGTATCTTTGCATATCTGTCTGCTGAACCTCCTTTTTGTCAGTCTCATGTTCTGCTGCTTTTGGGATACCACGAAGCATATCATTCCAGTCTTTATATGTATCGGGAGTGATAACACGCTTCATGTCGGGATACTGCTCCTGCAAACGCTGGGCAAATTCATTGCCTGCGGTATCATTGTCGGAGCATAAAAATACTTGGTCGGGCGAAATGTTATTACGAAGCATCGTGTCAAGCACGATATTCGGCTTCACGCCCATCATGGAAACGAGCCTGCAATCGGTCAGCTCTTTATCGTGCATTTGCAGATAGGAGAGCATATCTATTGCCGACTCAAAGAAAAAAGCCTTTTCGCCCGAACCTCTCACGACCTCAAAGCCGTGTCCTGATGCCGAGCCTGTTGCAATGCCTTTGAATTTATGGTCAGTTGATGTGCCGACCTTTTCAGCGCCGATCACTATTCCGTCAGTATCGTAATACTTGAAAAGGACATTTCCTGTCTTTTCTTCCTGAGCGATCACGCCCTGTCTCACAAGTGAAGCCACAAGGTCATAGTCAAGCCCTCTGGTCTTGCACAGGTACGCAAACACACGCCTTGCATTGTCAGCTTCGGCAAGGGAAAGCTCCCTTGCCGTTACTGTTTTCGGCTTCTGTTCGTATGTGCGGGACGGAGTATAGATGCGGTCAATGTGTTCGCCTGTGAGGGCTTCGACCGCATCAACAAAGGACATTCCCATGTATTCACGCAGGAATCCGATGTTATCGCCGCCCTTGTCCTCGCTGAAACGAAACCACGCACCACGCTCACCTGGACCGTTATCCTTGATGTGCAGGCTATCGTGATTCTTCCACACATACTCTCTGCCGACTTTTTTCAGGTCAAAGCCGTGAGCCATGAGGAACTGAGGAAGATTGACAAATGCCGCCCTTTCTTTCTGTTCGTCAGTAATTCTCATCTATTATTCAAGCCCCTGATTCTTTCTCTTTTTGGGTGTCTGTTCTCTCTGCTGAGGCTTCTGCTGTCCTCGACCGCTGATACGCTGTGCGTCACGCTGCATCCTGCCACGGGAGAAGAAAGCCCTCTGTGAGTCCTTCTTTGCAACTGTGACAGCGGACTTTTCACCGCCGAACACCGCAGAATGTTCCACGCCCTTTGCGGTCAGCTCTGCCGACTTTTTCCGAGCCTGCCCCTCGTCCATACGCTGCGTAAAACGCTCCTGCTTTGGAAGTGACTTGAAAAAGTCGGGATTGACATACTCCACGGCTCTTTCGCCCTTGACAGCACTCTCAATCTGCTTGTAGGCTTCGGCATTCGCCTTAGAGACTGTGACCGCCACCGTGTCATTCTTGCGGACTACCGCTGAATACGGGATATTCTGCTTTTGCAGCTCTGCCACGATCTTCCGTGCAGTTCCGATAGGCTCAACACGGGTGTGCTTATCGTCCTTGCCGAGCGATGCATAGTATTCGGGATTGATCGTCTGATACTTGCCCTTTTCGCCCTTACCGCCGTTTTCCTTTGCGGCTTCTGTATGGGCGATCTTGCCGATAGAAGCGTACATCACATCATTCAGGGCAGGAACATCAGCTTTAGAAACAGTAATGCCGACCTTATCCTCACCCTTAGTAGCAGCGGAATATGCCACGCCTGCGGCAGTCAATGCGGACATGACCTCGACCGCCTGAATTTCCGTCATAGTCTCCACATGACGATCATTTCTCGGCAACTCCTTGTAATAATCGGGGTTGACCTTGAAACCGCCGTCATCGGTGAGGACTGCATCGCCATTCTCGATCATAGCTGAGAGCCAGCTATCCACCTGGACTTCATCGGCACTGTCAAGCAGTTCAAGCTGTTTCTTCATTTTTGCAAGCTCATCAGCCGCAGAAGCACGGACTTCCTCAGAAACGAAAGGATTGTCTGCAAGGCTTTCCATAGACTTGATACCCTCTGCAAGCTCTGCCTTTGCCTTGTCAATATCCTCTTTGCTGCCGTTGTTGATGATACCGTCAATCATGTTGTAATCATCTTCCATCTGCATTTCTGCATTGGCAAGCGGCTGGATACCAAGCTGGTCGGCAAGTTCAGCAACCTTTGACCTGTCGAGCGTTTCAACTTCCTGTGCCGCCTGCACAGCACCCTCAGCAAGAGAAGGCATATCCATTGTGCCGTTCTGCACCATTTCACCGAGCTTTTCTCCAGTGAGAACCATAGAAGCATCGAGCTGGTCATTGGTCTGCTCCTCGTAGTGCGCTTCGGGACGG
>JAGBMA010000039.1 GCA_017635095.1 Ruminiclostridium sp.
AAAAGAGAAAATGAGATAGCTGCGTCGGATACAAGGAAAGCCGACGAAGCCGGGCTGGCGCCCGGTTAGGAGGTTTGACGCAGTAGACGGCGTGGCTAGCTCTTTTTCTCTCAAATTGGGTTTTTAGAGGTTCCCTAAAGTAAAGGCAGAAGAATATGGGAAATACGACATTTGAATACGAAAGATCACCGTTCTATTACGAGACGGACAAAATGGGCATAGTCCACCACTCCAATTATATCCGCTGGTTCGAGGAAGTCCGCGTTGCATATATGGCAGACCGCGGCTACCCCTATTCCCGTATGGAAAGCGAAGGCGTGATGATACCGGTGCTGGGTGTTGACTGCAAATACAAGATACCGGTAAAATTCGGCGAACCCGTGATAATAAAGGGCGGTATAGAGCTTTTTGACGGACTGCGCCTCAACGTCGCATACGAGATATACGACAAGGAAACGGGAAAGCTCCACGTCACAGGCCGCACCGAACATTGCTTCGTAAGCGCCGGGAGCTTCCGTCCGCTGCGTCTGAACAAGACACACCCGGAAATGGCTGAGATATTCATGTGAGGAAAGAAATGACGGATTACGACGTTATAATAATCGGAGCCGGAGCCGGCGGCGTGTTCATGGCATATGAGTTCACAAAGCTCGGCAAGGACATAAAAGTCTGTATGATCGACCGCGGCGGTCCCATAGCCGAGCGGGTCTGCCCCATAGACGGAAAGAAGATAAAGTCCTGTATCCACTGCAAGACCTGTGCGATAATGAACGGCTTCGGCGGTGCGGGCGGAATGTCCGACGGCAAGTACAACATCACCAACAGCTTCGGCGGCGACCTTTTCGCCCACACCGGACATGCCGAAGCGATCGAGCTCATGGAGTATGTGGATAAAGTGAACCTTGAAATGGGCGGCGCGGAGGCGAAGCTCTACAGCACCGTGAGCACCGACCTCAAAGCTGAAGCGCTGAGATACGATCTGCATCTCCTGGACGCGAAAGTGCGGCATCTCGGCACCGACCGAAACCGGAACATACTGCAGAACATCTACGACAGCATAAAAGACCGCATCGACATACACTTCCGTGAAGAAGTGCTCACCGTCGATAAAAACGGCGGCAGATTCACCGTCATCACCGACAAGGGTACCTACTGCTGCAGTCAGGTGGCTGCCGCAGCAGGGCGCTCGGGCTCTAAGTGGATGTCCGGGCTCTGCGAAAAGTTCGGCATCGAGACCAGAAGCAACCGTGTTGACATAGGCGTTCGCGTCGAGCTCCCGGCGGAAGTCTTCGAGCATATCACATCAAAGGTGTACGAGAGCAAGATAGTGTTCCGTACAAAAAAATACGGCGACCGCGTCCGTACATTCTGCATGAACCCCTACGGTGAGGTCGTGAACGAGAACACCAACGGCATCATAACAGTGAACGGCCACAGCTACGCGGATCCCGCGCTGCATACCGAGAATACGAATTTCGCGCTCCTCGTGTCCAATACCTTCTCCGAGCCCTTCAGAGACAGCAACCTCTACGGCGAATCCATAGCCCGGCTGTCCAATATGCTGGGCGGCGGAGTGCTGGTCCAGCGTTTCGGCGACCTCGTTGCGGGCAGGCGCACCAACGAACACCGCCTTTCCCAGAGCTTCACCGTGCCCACCCTGAAAGCCACTCCGGGAGACCTGAGCCTCGTTATCCCCAAGCGCCAGCTCGACGACATAATCGAGATGATCTACGCTCTTGACAAGATAGCCCCCGGCACGGCGAACTACGACACCCTGCTCTACGGAGTGGAGGTCAAGTTCTACAATTCAAAGGTTACGGTCGATGACCGGCTCGAAACATCTGTGAAAGGGCTGTACGCCCTCGGCGACGGCTCGGGCGTCACCCATTCCCTCTCCCAGGCTTCCGCTTCGGGAGTATATGCCGCGCGGGTCATAGCGGAGCTTTACTGACGACCATATATAAGAAAGGAAAATAAACAAATGAACGTTTGGCATGACATTGACAGCAGCAGGATCGACCCCTATAATTTTCTTGCAGTAATTGAGATCCCTAAAGGAAGCAAAAAGAAGTACGAGCTCGACAAAAAGAGCGGACTTATGATGCTCGACCGTATCCTTTACACATCTACCCATTACCCCGCAAATTACGGCTTCATACCGAGAACGCTTGCCGACGACGGCGACCCGCTGGACGTGCTCGTTCTGTGCAACGAGGTGATAGACCCGCTGGTGCTGGTGCCCTGTTACCCGATCGGGGTAATAAGCATGATCGACAACGGCAGGAACGACGAAAAGATCATAGCTATCCCCTTCGAGGATCCGAGCTATAATGCATACAGAAGCATAGAAGCTCTCCCGAAGCACATATTCGAGGAAATGCAGCATTTCTTCCGCGTGTATAAACAGCTCGAAGGCAAAGAGACCGCAGTAAACGAAGTCCAGGGTCAGAAAGCCGCTGCCGATATAATAAGACAGTGCATCGACAATTATAACTCGATATACGGCCGGGACGAAGAGAAGCCCGGTAATGCTGTTTGACGAAGAGATGATGCTGCTGGCGCTTGAGGAAGCGAGGAAAGCCGCAGCCGAGGGCGAGGTGCCGGTGGGCGCAGTCGTTACCGACGGCGGCGGCAGTGTCATCGCCCGTGCGCATAACACCCGCGAACGTACCGGAAAGCCTACGGGCCACGCCGAGATCAACGCGCTCGAAGAAGCCGCATCGGTGACGGGCTGCCGGCGGCTGAGCGAATGCACTCTCTATGTAACGCTTGAGCCGTGCCCTATGTGTGCCGGAGCAGTGATAAATTCCGGCATCAGACGGCTCGTGTACGGCGCATTCGACGAAAACGGCGGAGCCTGTTCGTCTGTCATAAACCTGTTTGAATGCGGCTTCGCGCATAAGCCGCTTGTCCGCAGCCGTATTCTTGAGCGGGAATGCTCGGAGGTGCTCACGGACTTTTTCCGTGCGCTCAGAGAAAAAGACGGCGGCTGACCGTCCGTTATCATTATAATTCACAGCAGTAAGAGCTGAAAAAGGTGGACCGCTCAATTGAACCGATACAGAACGCTTGCAGCCAATACGATAATACTCGGGCTCGGCCAGTTCGGCTCGAAGATCCTCGTCATAGTAATGATGAAGTTCTATCAGGCCGCGCTGGGCAAGACAGGCTACGGCGAGATCAACAACATAATAGATACCGCAACGCTGCTGATGTCGTTGGTGACGCTCTCTGTGGGTGAGTCCATAATCCGGTTCGGGATCGACACCGCCTATGACAACAAGCAGGTGTTCTCGATAGGAATGCGCATAACACTTACGGGTGTTATGTGCGGAATGCTTTTCGTGCCGCTGATAGGCCTGTTCACAAACGTCTTTCCCGACAACAACGTCCTTCAGCTTCTCCGTGATTACGCATGGCTCACCGTGCTCTACGTCACCACCGGAAGCATAAAGAGCAGCTGCGCCCTTTTCGTCCGGTCGATAGGAAGCGTCAAGCTGTATGCCGTGGACGGGATACTTACAACGGCGATGAATATAATATTCAACGTGTTCCTGCTGTTCACCTTTGAACTCGGCAACCTCGGCTACCTGCTGTCCGTGATACTTGCGGACATTTGCTCGATAACGTTCCTGACGTTCACGGCGAAGCTGTGGAAATATGTGATCTTCACCGGACACGACAAGGATATGATCCGGACTATGCTGCGGTTCTGCATACCTATGATACCTACGTCGATAATGTGGTGGATCATCAACGTATCCGACAGCTTCATGATCTCCGGCATGATAGGCTTTGACTCAAGCGGCATATATAAAGCCGCCTCCCGCTTCCCGAGCATGATCTCCATATTCTCGGGCATCTTCTCCCAGGCGTGGAATATGTCGGCGATAACCGAAAGCAATTCCCGCACCATAGCCAAGTTCTATACCAACGTTTTTGATATCTTCCAGTCCACCGTGTACGTTATCGCGGGAGCTCTGTTCGTGCTCATAAAGCCCCTTATCCATATTTTCAGCGACAGTGAGTTCTACGAAGCGTATCTCGTCACGCCATTCATAATAATGTCGGTTGTATATACATGCTTCTCGACATTTATGGGCAGCGTCTATGTCGCGTCCAGACAGACCGTCCGCTCACTCGTCACCGCGGCTATAGGAGCCGGTCTGAACATAGTCCTGAACCTGATAATGATACATTTCTGGGGAATTATCGGCGCCACCCTCGCAAGCTTCCTCAGCTTCCTGCTCATATTCGTGATACGCGCCGTCGATACACATAAGATCGTGTATATGGACCTGGGACTCCGTAAAATGGCAATAAACGTCCTTATGCTTCTTGCAATGGGCGTGGTGATATTCATGATAAGGGACAGCGAGACGGTATATTACGGTGTTCTCGCATCTATCTTCGTATTTATCCTCGTCCTTAATTTCAAAGCCGGCAAGCGTGCGGTAAAAATGGTGCTTAAAAAGGAGACAGCGGAGTAAGCCGGTTTCACCCTCCGCTCTGAAAATGCAGATGGAAAAGTATTATATATGGCTCCTGCTCGTGTTCGGCGAGGGTGAGCCGATGATCTCCGGGCTGATAGAGCGCTTCGGGACAGCGGAAAAGGCGTATGAAGCGATAAGCCGGAATGTAGCGCTCACAGGCGGCGACATCATAGGGAAAGCAGAGAAAGTGCCGCTGGCAAAAGCGGAGAAACTGCTCGGCACCATTGCGGAAAAAGGCATCGAAGTCATATCGTGGGAGTCCGATCTCTACCCCGAGCATCTCCGCAGGATCGAAAATCCCCCCTGTGCCCTGTTTGCATTCGGCGATACGAGCCTTCTCCGCAAGAAGCTTCTTACCGTGGTAGGCTCCCGTTCAGTCACCTCCGCCACCGAATCCGCCATACCCGAGATCATGAAGCGTCTCGGCAGGGAGTACGCTGTGGTGAGCACCCTCTCCGAGGGCTGTGACCAGCTCACCTGTCTTAACGCCATGGACCGCGGCATCTCGTTCATAGAAGTCCTGCCCTGCGGCATCTCCCACACCTACCCCGGCGGGAGCCGTTCCCTGCGCAGATTCATGGTATCCCGGGGCGGGCTCATAATAAGTGAGTTCCTGCCGAAAGAAAAGGCGGGTCAGGGCAATTTTCTCCGCCGTTCCCGCATACTCGGCGGCATCTCTTATGTGACGCTGGTGCTCCAGGCGGGCGAGCACAGCGGAGCGCTTGCCACCGCGGAATATTCCTACGCGCCGCTGTTTCTCCCGCCGAGCGACATCTTCAACCCCGCCTATGCCGGAGCCGTGAACGCGGTGCGCAAAGGCGCGAAGCTGTATCTCAGTGACAAAAGCATATCCAAGGCATATGAGCGGGCGCTGTTAAAGGAGCAGGAAAGCGAGACTGCCGAAAAGAACCGGTTCCGTAAACCTCACAAAGCCGGGAAGCCGGAAGCCGACGCTCCCGGATCGGGTGCCGAAAAGCCCCGCCGGGAAGCTTCACCTGCCGCGTCCCCCACGCCGCCCGAGCCGGAAAAGCAGGACAAAAAAGCTGCACCCGCGAAGACCGCAGGCACAGCCGTTTCTGCATTTGAACCGGAGACCGAGGATCAGTCCGCCGTGTATTCGTTCATCGCCGGAAAAGGAGCTCCGGCGGGTATCGAGGAGATAATATCCGCCACAGGACTTTCCGCCGGAACGATCACGGAAATACTGCTGGATCTTGAGATCGCCGGTGCTCTGAGATCGGAAGGCAACCGCTACTCGGTGCTATAAAAGAATATCGCAGAATCTGCCCCGTATAGCTTCAACGAGCGCGCGGGGCGAAAGCTTTATCTGAAGACCGATGCGGCCGCCGCTGATGTAGAAAGTGCCGAGCTGTTCGGCGGAGTCGTGTACGACAGTCATGAACTGCTTTTTCATTCCTATCGGCGTACAGCCTCCCCGCACATACCCCGTGACCGCTGTAAGGTCTTTGAGGTGGAGCAGCTCCACCGACTTCTCCCCCACGCTCTTTGCTGCCTTTTTAAGATCGAGTTCCTTATCCACGGGAATGAGGAAGCAGTAGTAGTTCCCGCTCTTTCCGTGTGCGACGAGGGTCTTGAAAGTCTCATCGAGGGGCTGACCGAGCGCATTTGCGGTGGTTATGCCGTCAACGAACTCGTCGCATTCGTAAGTCTGTTCCTCATAAGGTATCTTGTTTTTCTCAAGAAAACGCATTGCGTTCGTCTTTGCTTCTTTCGCCATTTTCACACCACCCTGTTGACCGGCTTTCCGTCTGTGAAAGCCCTGAGATTGTCTGCCGCGATGCTTATGAGCCTTTCTCTCGTCTCCCGTGCAGCCCACGCGATGTGCGGCGTTATTATGCAGTTCTTTGCCCTGAAAAGCGGACAGTCCTCTGCCATCGGCTCCGTGCAGAGCACATCGAGCCCGGCTCCCATGAGCTTACCGCTGTCGAGAGCTTCGCGCAGGGCTTTTTCATCTACCACCGGACCGCGGGAAGTGTTTATAAGAACGGCGCCGTCCTTCATCTCCGCGAACGCTGCGCTGTCCATAAGTCCCCTTGTCTTGTCGGTGAGCGGACAGTGCAGTGTCACGACATCGCTCTCCCTCAGCAGCGTATGCATATCCACAAACGGGAACGGGCATTCCGGCTTTTGTGTGCGCGAGCAGATCATCACGCGCATGCCGAAAGCCTCTGCCGCCTTAGCCACCCGCGAACCGATAGCGCCGTAACCGACGATGCCGATAGTCTTTCCGGCTATGCAGCTTATCGGGTACGGAAAGTAGGAGAACGTGCGGCTTTTCTTCCAGTCTCCCGCGTCAACGGAGCTGCGGTACGCCGAAAGGCTGCCGAAAAGTTCGAGGACATAGGAGAAAACGAGCTGGACGACCCCGTCGGTGGAGTACCCGGGGACATTTGTGACACAGATCCCTCTGCGTCCGGCTTCCTCAAGATCCACGTTGTTCACGCCCGTAGCGAGAATGCCTATATACCGAAGCGACGGCGCATTCCTCATCACCTCCGCGGTTATGAGCGTCTTGTTGCACATCACTATCCCGGCGTCCTTCACGCGTTCCTGTGTCTCTTCCGGTGCAGTCACCCCATACAGCGTCACATCGCCGATCTCTTCAAAAGCCCCGAACCCGATATCGCCGCAGGTGACCGTATCCGCGTCCGTAAAAACGATCTTCATATCTTTCTGCCTTTCCGAATATAAACTTTGTTGAATCTGACGATTTTTCGTACATCATATATGCGATTATATCATATTTTCTTTCTGATTTCAACTCAAAACAGCAGTCTATACCATGCAGACGTTTTTTTGTCAGATTTTACAAAAATGACACAGGCGTCTGTCTGCCGCCGTAATGCCGCAAACCAAAGACCCCGGTCGGGATCTTCGCAAAGTTATCGCACGTTCTTTGCGCTTTACTGTCAATATTATCCCGAGAGTTTATTTCAGGTCGGATTATCGTTTTTGTACGTTTTTGATACCGGCGTCAGAATGTGCTTTATAAAAAATGATGTTAAAATTTTTATGATTTTTGTCAAATTCAGTATTGACATTGTTTTTTTTATGTGGTATAATAAACGTGTTAAAGAAATATCATTTTTAAAGATAGAATGCAAAATGATATGTGATGCCCGCGGAATGCGTTTATGCTGTCCTGACAGAGTGTATGCGAATGTGTAATGACCGTATCGTATATGCCGGCTCCGCACCTTTCGCTCCGGGGCAGCAATGAGAACAGGAGAAAACATAATGAGTGAACTCGAATTCGGAAGTACACTGTATAAATTGTATCATGCAGCCGTAAAACTTGAGGCAGAAGATATAAAAGACAACAAGAACTGCGTAGATCTTACCGTAAACGAACTTAATCTTATAGAGTGCATCCGTTCCCTCACCAAAGGTTCGGACGGCCCCACCATCAGTTCTATCGCAAGTGCCCTCGATATAACAAGACCCTCTACCACCGTTGCCGTAAACAAACTCTGCAACAAGAAAATGGCACAGAAAAGCGACTGCGTGAGTGACGGCAGATCGGTAAGAGTAAAGCTGACTCCCAAAGGCGAAAAAGCCTACAGCGCCCACCATTCATTCCAGGCTTCCCTCGTAAGATCCGCAAAACAGAGTATGACCGAAGAAGAGTATAACGCGCTCGTTGAAAGCCTTGCAAGACTGAGAGAATTTCTTGAGCGTAAGTCCGAAAGCACGGAAAACGACCAGTAATATCCGGCTCGATGCCGTACATAGTATTTTTGCAGGTCTTCACAGACCTGTAAAAAAATAAGTTTTCGATTTAGCAGTTGAAACTGTTTTTAGGTAAAAGCAATAAAATATTTTGAAAAAAGTCAGTATATTTTATTGATAATATAACAAACTAAATTTCATCAGAAACCGGAGGACAAAAAAATGGGGATGACATTCAACCGCAAACTTCCAATACCGAAGCTCATAAAGGAGCTTTACCCGCTGTCGGAAAACGTAGCAAAAATAAAGGAAGAGCGCGACGAACAGATCAAGGCGATATTCAGAGGCGAGGACAAGCGTCTCCTGCTTATCATAGGACCCTGCTCGGCAGACCGCGAGGACGCAGTTCTCGATTATATCTGCCGTCTCTCGAAAGTTCAGGAAAAAGTAAAGGATAAGATATTCATTATCCCGCGCATCTACACCGGAAAACCGCGTACCACCGGCGAAGGCTACAAAGGTATGCTCCACCAGCCCGACCCGAACCGCGAAGAAAATATGCTCGACGGTATAGTCGCGGTACGCAGACTTCACACCCGTGCAATAGACGAGGCCGGTCTCGTATGTGCCGACGAGATGCTCTACCCTGAGAATTACCGCTATCTTTCGGATATCCTCTCGTATAACGCGGTAGGCGCCCGTTCCGTGGAAAACCAGGAGCACAGACTTGTGTCGAGCGGCATAGACGGTCCCGTGGGAATGAAGAACCCCACAAGCGGCGACTACTCGGTAATGCTCAATTCCATCACCGCGGCCCAGAGCCCGCATATGTTTATATACAGAGGCTGGGAAGTCACCTCGGACGGCAATCCCTACGCCCACGCCATACTCAGAGGCTATACCAACAAGCACGGCAACGCTATCCCGAACTACCACTACGAGGATCTCAACCTCATATACAAGATGTACAGCGCAAAGAACCTGAAAAACATGAGCGTTATCGTTGACTGCAACCACGCAAATTCCGGAAAGCAGTACCTCGAACAGATCAGGATCGCAAAGGAAGTCCTTTACAGCAAGCGTCACAGCGGCGACCTGAACGGCTTCATCAAGGGGCTCATGATCGAAAGCTATATCGAGGACGGAGCACAGAAGATAGGCGAAGGCGTTTACGGAAAGTCCATAACCGACCCGTGCCTCGGCTGGGACAAGTCCGAGAAGCTTATCTATGAGCTTGCCGACGTACTTTGATCCGTCAGAATAACAAGTTATCCCGTCCCGGCGTTTTTCGCGGAGGACGGGAATATTTTCGGAGGATATTATGCAGTTTCCCGAAGAACTAAGGACCACAGCCGAGAACTATGCTATGACTTTCGGAATAAACCGGCTCACAAAGTCCGCTGCCGAAGTTTCCGCAAAATACCGTGAGGAGCGTGCGGACGGCACAGAGCTCGTGAGCGGCGGAGCAGGTACCGCCGCCTACGCCGTGACCCGTATGCCGGCAACTTTCGCCGCCGTGAGCTGCGCCCTTGAGCACGCACTCATGCATTACGGCGGTGATATCGTCTCCTGCGCCGATGTGGGTGCAGGAACGGGCGCGGCAGGCTGGGCGGCTTCGCTGCTGATCGAAAGCCTTGAAACCCTGCACTGTTATGAGCGTGTGCAGTCCATGCGTGAGCTCGGCGAAAGGTTCATGCGTGAAGCAGAGATACCGGTGAGCGCTGAGTGGCGAAGCCTTGACATCACGAAAAACGAGCTGCCCCAAAGTTATGACCTGATAACGGCAGCCTATGTGCTCAACGAGCTCACCGATACGGACCGTGCCCGTGCAGTATCATCGCTTTGGGAAAAGACGGAAGGAATGCTTCTCATAGCGGAGCCGGGAACAAAGACCGGTTACCGCAATATAATGCAGGCACGCCGGCTGCTTCTCGAAAGCGGAGCTTCAATAGCCTACCCCTGCCCGGGCGCGGCAGAATGTCCGCTTCCCGAGGACGACTGGTGCCATTTCACCGCGAGAGCCGCCCGTTCTAAGCTCCATAAGCAGCTCAAAGGCGGGGACGTACCATACGAGGACGAGAAGTTCTCCTGTATAGCCGCAGTCCGCGGCAGCTGTTCCCCCTGTGAGCGCCGCATTCTCCGCCACCCGCAGATAGCGAGCGGTATGATATCACTTCACGTCTGCACAGCTTCCGGAGTTGAAGACATGAAGGTCACAAAGTCATCAAAACTTTTCAAGACCGCAAGAAAATCCGCTTCCGGAGACGCGGTCTGAAACGGGTGCGGCGCTCTTGTGCCGTCTGCAAAAACAGCGCGCAGGTGTCCCGCCGGGTCACAAAAGAAAAAGCGCCCGACACGCACATACAAGCGCCGGGAGCAATAAAAAAACAGACCGGATCGATAAGCCGAGTTTTGTCGTTGGGTGAACATCTATCTGATCTTACCGTCGCCGGTAAGCTTGTCTTGCGAAACGCAATGTAGCCGCCTTAAACGGAGCGCGCCGAGCAGACGCGTTGCTCTCCGAACCAATCGGCGTTGCATCGGATAGGGTTTACATGGCATACGCGTCTCCGCGTATCCGGTGAGCTCTTACCTCGCCTTTCCACCCTTACATACACGAATGTATGCGGTATATCTCTGTTGCACTTGCCCTAAGGTCGCCCTCGGCTGCCGTTAACAGCTATCCTGCTCTGTGATGCTCGGACTTTCCTCAGGGATAATATCCCCGCGTCCACCTGACCCGGTCTGCAATTGCATTATAACACAGATCTCCTCAAAAATCAAGCGCTTTTGAAATAATTGCCATTTGCATAAAACTATTGCCATGACCCGCCCCGGTGTGATATAATGGTAATATAACCGAAACAGACAAGGATCGTAGTAATGGAAAAGAACAAAAGCGCAGTACCAAAAAAACGTCTTATCACAGCCGGCGCATTTCTCGCCGCGGCTGCCGCAGGCATTCTCGCCGCACGCTTCATCTCCGGATTTGCGGATCTCTACGGCTTCACGATCTACCCGTGGGTGGTGAACATATTCGCCCGCATAAGCGGGATATTCCCGTTCTCGCTGGGCGAGTTCCTGCTGATATCTGCAGCAGTGTTCTCCCTGTTCATGGTAGTGTATTTTATTGTAAATATGGTGAAGCGCAAAGGCAGGAGACTGCGTTTCCTGTTCTCATCTTTTGCATCTGTTCTGCTGGTGGGGTCAGTGCTGCTTTTCGAGTTCGTGTACGGAATGGGCATAAACTACAGCCGCAAGCCCTTCTCCGAGATCGCGGAACTTCAAACCGGAAAGTACACGAAAGCGCAGGTGCTTGAAGTGCTCGAATACACGATAGCGAATGTGACGGAAGCCGGCAGATACATAGAACTCGATGACGAAGGCCATATCGTGAAGCCGGATGACCTTTCCGCCCGTGCAGTATCGGCGATGCAGAAACTCGGAACCGCCTACGAGCCGCTGGATTCGTACTATGCGGGAGTAAAGCCGGTGCTGCTGCTGTCCGAGCTGATGTGCTACGGCCATATAACGGGAATGTTCTCCTTCTTTTCAATGGAAGCGAATTACAATATCCTCAACAATCCCGAAGAGCTGGGGCATATAGCCTGCCACGAGCTTTCACACATGACCGGCTTCATGCGCGAGGACGAAGCGAACTATATCGCATTCCTCGCCTGCCGCGACAGCGGCGACCCTTTCCTCGCCTACAGCGGTTGGTACGACATGATGATATATATGCTGAACGCCTATTACCCGGAAGCTTCTCCCTCGGAGTACGCCGCGGTCTATTCCACAATACCCGATTACGCCCGGAACCAGCTCGTGATGCAGAACGAGCTCTGGGACAGATACGAAACGGATTTCGGTGAAGTCGCCGAAGCAATGAACGATGTGTACCTGAAAATAAACGCCCAGTCCGACGGCACCAAAAGCTACGGCAGGGTCGTGGATCTCATGATAGCCGACTATTTTAAAGAAAAATCGTAGAAAATGACGAAAAACTGTTTACAAACGAAGAAAAATGTTGTATAATGTATGTTGATCGAGTACTATATATAGTTACGAAAGGACTGACAGTATGAAAAAGCTGAAAAAATATATTTCCGTCCTTGCAGCAGTCTTCATGCTTGCATCATATACATCGTTCGCGGTCTATGCCGCCCCCGATACGGTCGAAAGCGAAGACGCAGAGGAAGAGGATCCCGATGAGCTCATACCGATAGAGGAAGACGAAAGCACGGATCCCGATGATGAGGATATAGACTTCGTAGATGACACTCCCGCTCCCGCGGCAGACCCCGCTCCCGAAGTAGATGTCGTTCCGGAGCCCGATCCCTTTATCGAGCCCGAAGACACTACCGCAGCCGCTGAGTTTGAAACTCCCGCTTACAACCCCGTCGATTCGTACACCATGTATTCTTCGGAAGTGGTGAATGTCCGCTACGGCCCCGATACGAGCTACAGCAAGCTCGGCACCGTGTATGCCGGTTCACCCGTCACCGTGGTAGGTTACAGCGGCGGCTGGCTTGCAATAAAGTATAACGGTACCACCGGATTTGTTTCCGCAAGCTTCTTCAGTGAGACCGCACCCGAAACAACGACTGCGGCGGAGACCACCGCACAGACCACGGTTCCCGATGACACAACGGAGACCCAGGAAGGCGGGTTTGCGGAGATAATCGAATCCGAGACCACCGCAGCGACGGAAGCTCCGGAAGAGACCACGGAAAAGACAAAGAAAACAAAGCCCGCCGAGACCACAGAGACCACAGAAGACACGGATAAGGCTGCGGCTTCCACCGAGACCGAAAAGAACGGCGGCGGCATGAACGGGCTCCTGCTCGCTATCGGCTGTGCAGTCGGCACATTCCTTGTAGTGGGAGTTATACCCGTGATTATCCATTCTATCTATCATAAGAAACTGTATCAGTACTGATCCGGTGCCCCGTATCCGAAGATGCGGGGCATTTTTGTATCCGCTCCGCCGCATTCCGATTGACAATTCACCGGATAGGTGATATAATTGTAGGGAATGCCAATCACAGTACAGCTCTGATTTGCTGGATTGTATATAGGGAACCTCTAAAAACCCAATTTGAGAGAAAAAGAGCTAGCCACGCCGTCTACTGCGTCAAACCTCCTAACCGGGCGCCAGCCCGGCTTCGTCGGCTTTCCTTGTATCCGACGCAGCTATCTCATTTTCTCTTTTCA
>JAGBMA010000040.1 GCA_017635095.1 Ruminiclostridium sp.
ATTACTTTCTCTTCTTGGAAACTACAACTGCAGCAGCAGCTACGATAGCGGGGATAACTGCGAGACCAACGCCTGTTCCGGGGTTAGCATCATCGTCAGCGCCTGCGTCAACGTAATCAACATCGTTGTTTACGTCTGTGTCGTCGTCATCGTCATCTTCGATAACGTCAGCGTCAACATCGTCATCATCGTCGTCGTCGTCTTCGATAACGTCGTCATCTTCGAAGATGTCGTCGTCCTCAACCTTTGCATCGTCGTCGTCGTCATCAGCAACAACTACAGCAGCGTCGTCCTCAGCTGTATCGTCGTCTGTTGTAGCGTCAACAGCAGCCTTACCAGCGTCGTCGTAAGCGAGCTCTACCTTAGATACCCAGAAGCCGTAGAGGTTAGAATCAGCAGCCTTGCGGATACCATTGTCGAGACCATAGTAGATGTTCTCAAGTGTAGCCTTTGTAAGACCGCCGCAATCTTTGAGGTAGTCGGAGATATCAAATGTAGCTGTACCGGAAGTAGGATCAGCCTTGATAGCGCTCAGCATTGTACCTGTTGTATTGCTGTAGTTGAAGAACAGAGCAAAGTCGTTGAGGTACTCGGAAGAGAAGCCCTTGAGACCAACTTCTGTTGACGGAACACCATCATTCCACTTGCCTGCTGTGTTACCAGCGTCAGCAGCGAATGTGAATGTGATAGTACCGTTGTCCTGCTTGTTGAAGAAGTCAGCTACCTGAGAAGCGAGACCTGCAAATCCGTAGGGGTTTGTGCCCTCCCAGAATGTTGCGTTGTAAGACTGGTTAGCATCGCTGCCATAGCTGCCATAACCTACACCGTCAGAAGTGTGCTCACCTGTCTTGGAGAGAAGAAGTGCATCGGTTCTCTCGATAAGGTTCTTAACCTGCTTTCTTCCGCCATTAGTTGTCTTAGGAAGCCAGCCGTTTGTCTTCTTTGTAGCGGGGTTAAGTGTACCTACAAGACCGCTGTCGTTAGCAGTAGCATTATCGTTATCGCCGTAGATAGCCTTGGACTCATACCAACCGCCGTTAGCGAAAGCGTAAGCGAGGAGATGTGCTGTGCTAATAGCATCATCATAGTTCATAGTACCGAAAGCCTGACCGAAAACGTTGCTCGAATTGAGTGAATAAGTTACCGTATTGTTTACGATTGTTGCGAGGATAGCTTCTCCCTTTTCGAAGAAAGGTTCATCACCGCCATTTCCTCCTCCAGCTGTGTCAGCACTGATTTCGATAGACTGATAATCGTCCTTGCTTACAGCCAAGAGTATAGGTGCCTTGTCAGCTGCGTCATAAACCTTAATGTTCTTATCTATTTCAGCTGTATCCGTTTCCTTAAGCTTAAGTGCGGCAAGTTTCGTCTGTAAAGCAGCCGCTGTCACACCTTCCTGGGGAATCTCAGCCTTTGCAACAGCAGCCTTAATTGCAGCAAGCTGATCTGTAGTAAGAGTCTTGGAAGGAACGATATAGAATGTTACTGCGACATTTGCCGCACCACCAGTAATAGAAACTATTTGTCTCGAAGAAACATCAGTTGTGCCCACGAAAACTATCGTGTCGGATACATCGCTCACCTTATAAGTGTCCTGAGCTGTTATCGCTGTAGCATTACCGTCCTGCGCCACTTCAGCTACTGAAAGTACAAGTCCCTCGGATTCTGTACCTGTATAAAGATTCTGAGTGGAAGCTGCTGCTCTCGGGTAAACACCACCACTTGCTAAAGTTCCTATTACATAACCCTTAGTTGTATTAGGATCAGCATCACCCGCTACCCAAGACGTTGTTTCCTGTTTAGCCTGTGCAGCAAGAATTGTGTCATAATCGTCTGTATGTGTATAATAACCGTATGTGTAAAGAGGTGTTGTATCTGTGCTATTCTCATAAACAGCTATGTCGCCGATATCCATCCATCTCTTAAGAGCATCTCTTGTACCGATAGATGTCCAGTAGTTGTACTCTTCTTCATCAGCTGTTACACCGTTGATCTGAACTTCGAGCTGGAGAGATGTGATCTCTGTGAAGAAGTAGGAAGCAAACTCACCGTCGTGGTAGATAGGTGTCTTGTCATCAAGAACTGTGAGTATCCACGGCTTATTAGCTCCGTTGTGTCCCCACCACTCGCGGCAAGAATAGCCCTTCTGCGCCTCTGTTGCATCTGCCGCATTAGGCTCACGCTGGAACTTGAATGTTTTTGTTACAGTAGCTGTATCGCCGATATGCTGATAGCCTGTAGCTGTGATAGAGATACCGCCGATCATAAGGTCGGAACCGTTGTAGAGCTTTGTCTTATCAGCCGCATATTCAGCAGCCTTTGTTGTTTCGCCCTCAGAAATAAGGTAGTTAATGAATCCCTGATATGCGAGATCATCTCTTAAGAACTTTTCGATCTGAGTGATAGCGATCTTACCAGTTGTAGCCTGTCTGAGTCTCTGAGCGATGTTCTTGTTTACATCAGCGTTGAACTTGATGCTGTGGCTCCAGAATTCAGCTGTTGTTCTGTAAACATCGAATGTCTTGGTCTGTACTTCTGCGGAAGCAACTGCGCTGAGAGAAGTAACAGCAAGTGTTGCAGCAACTCCTGCTGCAAGGATCTTGTTAATCTTCATGATTAAAATTAACAATCGGCTTTTTATGAGGGTAAATTTTTGAAAATGTAGGAATAGACAACGAATGATTTTCGGGCGTAAAATTTTATGGACTGCATAAAAAATGTATTTTATACATCGCAATATACATTTTTCAAAAAACGGGGTAAAATCTCTTGTGCGGAATGACGAGGGATTTTTGTAAACGGTTACACGAGCTGCACAAAAAAACCGTGTACCATTTCTGATACACGGTCGGAGTTATTCTGCGTTCTCGTCCTGCATACTTTCGGTCTCGACGACAGCGACTTTTGTGTCGGTGATGACGTAGAGCCTGCCGCCGCGGATCGTGGTGCAGATAACGGAGGATTTCTCGTCGTAAGTGATGTACTCGCCGCAGACGGAGAAGAGCGTTCCGTCCCACTGCAGAAGCACAACGCGCTCGACCTCGGAGTAGCCGTCGAAATAGACGGTAGGAACAGCGAAGAGGGTGCCGTCCTCGTTGGTGCCGATGAATGTGGGGAGCGTCTCGGCGGGGCTGCTGAGGTATTTGAGGTTCTCGCGGGGAGTATCCTTATCGAGCTCGATTATTGAATATGCAGTCTCCCTGAGTTCGTCGCCGTACTCGTACATGGAAAGGCGAAGACCTGCGCGTTCTCCGTCGGGTGCAGGCTCTGCCTTTAGTCCGACGAGGTGATCGCCGGCTTTTATGAGCTTATCTGTGTAGATATCGGAAGCTGTTATGGCTGCATTTTCGGGTGCATCACCGCTCATATCGAAGCCGTAGAGCATTTTCTGTCCGCCGTTATGCTCGGTCACGACGTAAGCCGTGCCTTTATCCGACCAAGCGGCAGCGGCGGCGGTCTCCTCCGGCACGGTGAGGGTCTTTCCGTTCTTATATGCACAGATACCTCCGTCGGACATACCGATCATACCGCCGTGTCCGATGCAGTCCGGGGAGAAAGCGCTGCCGGAGTAGGCTTTTGACGAAACGACCTTGAGATCTTTCGCGACATCTATCCCGTAAGTCACATCTCCGTCGGGTATCGCGAGGGTGACATCGTACTCTCCGAAGTCCGGGAACACGCTGTTGCCGCCGAGGATCGTGAGGGGCTTACTGCCGGTGGTGCAGATCATGCAGATACCGTTGTGTACTGCGCCGTCAATGGCGTATATTTCGTCGGCGCTTATTTCGTGCAGTTCCCCGTTCTCTGTATAATACGGGCGCTTTGCGGCTGCAAGCCCGTTGTTGTAAGCTGCTGCAAGCTTATCGGGAGATCCGCAAACTGCAACGGAAAGCTTGCCGTCAACTATTCCTGCACCCGCGAACGTGCCGCTTAGCGCATATTCGCTCTTTTTCGACAGGTCGGAAGCATAAACGGTTATCTGGGTTTCATAAAGGGCGTTTCCGGAGCTGTCGGCTTTCCCGCTGACAATATATAGGTCGCCGTCTATCGCTGTGTAAGCGTAAAGCAGTCCCGCCGCTGTATGCAGCTCGGAAGGCGGTTCTTCCGCAGGCGTTTCTTCTGCGGCGGAAACGTCTGTGTCCGTATCGGTTTCTTCGGGGGCGGTATCCTCCGCGGAGCTTTCGCCGAACCGGACTGAACGTATCGTGCAGTCGTCACGCACCGTCAGTATATATGCCGTGTCTTCCGCAAACAGGACCGCCGGGGTATCACAGCCCGTAACTATATCTGCGGGGAAAGGATCCGCGGAAGCCCGCAGGTAACCTGATGCGGCATAGACTTCCTCTGCCGGTGTGTACCTGTCGGCAGTCATATCATCATAGGACGATAACTTTGCGAGCGTAACATCATCGCTGAGCCGCTGCTTTTCGGGGATATCCTCCCCGGGCACAGTTTCCGCTGCCGTACTTTCTTCGGTTATGGCGGTGTCGTTTATCACAGTTCCGGCATTTTCCTCCGGTCTGTTAAGAAATCGCATACCCGCGCTTCCTGCCGCAAGAAGCACCGCAAGGATCGCGCAGGTCACTATCTTTCCGCGGTTCACGCCCTCGTAGTACTCGTTGTCATCAATGAAATACTCGTTGCCCTTGTAACGTTTTCTGCCCCGGTCTTCTTCGTCATCGCCCCCGTAACTTTCCTCTTCGCCGCCTATCACGGGTGCAGACGGTTCCGGTGCGGTTCTGCCCTGCGCTGCGGCTTTAGGAGCAGGCATGGGCGCGCCGTCATCATCACTGTCGCCATCGTCCTTTTCATCAAAGGAGAAGCTGAGGTCGTCGGGATCATCGCTGCCGCTCATGGAATCGCTCGCGTCATCGAACACAAGTCCGAGATCCGGTGAGAACGCGGCATCATCATCGTCCGGAGCTTCAATAGCTGCCGGTTCTTCGGGAATATCGCCGTCATCTGCATTCTCGTCCGCTTCCGGGATCTCTGCGGAAACTTCTGCGGTTTCATCGGAAACGTCCTCGTCTGCGGTATAACCGGTTATTATCTGTGTCACGGAGATGCCGTCCTGAATCGGAACGGTGGTTATCCCGGCATCGGTATCTTCATTTTCATGCACCGTAAACGGGTCAACCGGAGCTTCTTCCGGCTCGGGATCAGTCTCCGGCTCTTGCGCCGCGCTGTCGTTGTCCCCGGATGTTACCGGATCATCGGTTTTGTCGGCGGTCTCATCTTCCAATGCAGGTGCGTCCGCATTTTCCTCGTTTTCGCTTCTCCACGGGGTATCCGGGGAAAGCACCTCGAACTGTCTCGTATCGGAGATCTCCGTGCTCTGGGGAGCAACGGTAAATTCCGCAGTCCCGAATGCAGGCTCGGCGGCTTCCGGCTCTTCATTCACACTTTCCGGCTCATCGTCCGCGCGCCGTTCGCTCCGCTGAGTGTCGGAACTGTCGGGCTTTGACGGGGTTCCGGCATCGTTGGCGCCGATAGCTGCAAACGGATCGACAGGCTCGCTGCTGCTTTCGTCCGATATGCTGTGCAGAGCGGCATGGCTCATGGGATCGACAGCAGTACCGTGATCCGGGGTACTGTTCACGAGCGTCCCGAGATCCATATTTTTCCTGCGCTGTTCATTCTTTCTGCGCTCGCTCAGTATCTTCTGCTGTGCAAAGCTGCCGGAGGAATCACTGAGTCTGTAGTCATAATCGTCCTCAGCCGCAGAGTTCTCATCTGATGCGGGGGAACGGGACGGGCGCTGATCGCGGTCTATGCCTATCGCAAGCTCAAGTTCGGTCTTGGGCTTTTCGCGGCGTTTTCTTCTGTACCTTTCGCGGCGGGAACCGTCATAAAGACCTGCACGTTCGAGAGCAAGGCGGTTCTCCTCCTTTGCGTCGAGCACCCGGCGGCGGTTCTTCACTGCCGTCAGCAGTTTATAGTAATCCGTTTCCGTAAGCGGGGATTCTTCAAGAAGCGTAATGAGCCGCTTTTTGGTAAGACGGGGGTTCTGTTCGATCTCACGGTAAGCGCTGTTGCTGATGCGGGTATTGCCGATAAGGCGAAGGAACTCGCTTCCTTTCATTTTTTCCGCCGAGACAACGGCAATGAAAGTCTCCGCGTTGAGTTTCGTACCGCCGTTTTCGGATCCGTCACCGGGCATCCGGGTCTCCGGCTCTTCGGAGACATCTTCCGGCATATCGTCCCGATCCTCTTCATCGTCCTCATCGTACAGGTCGTTCTCCGCCGATACCTCGTCTTCCTCCGTGAACACGGATTCTTCATCTTCCGTGCTTTCCGGTGCAGTTTCCGCCGCATCAGCCGTCTCGGATACATCCGGTTCCTCCGGTACCTTCTCCGGCTCCTCTGAAGGCATATCCGGCTCTGCCGGGGCTTCGGGGACGGGCTGCAGTTCGGGGCCGGGATGCAGTTCGGGAGTTGGCTGAACCTCACGAGCATCAGTTTCCGCTTTTTCGGGAGCTTCTTTTTTCTGCTTCCCGATCAGGGCTCTTTCCGCTTCCGCGAGTTCGAGCCTTGCAACAGATTCGTCAAATCCCATATACCGTTCGCGGAGAGACGCGGGCGCGGCAAAGCTCTCCGCCGCGGAGCATACCGTCGTGTAAGCTGCACCGAGACGGTTTTTGGCGGAATTGACCTTATCATTTACAGTCTCCTCCGACATACCCGTCAGCACCGAGATCTCCCTTGCGCCGTATCCGAAAACACAGTGCACCGCGAAAACGAGCCTTTCCACGTCCGGGAGTTTTCCTGTCTCGGCAAAGTCACCTGTTGCAGTATGTGAAACGCCCTCGGCTTTAAGCTCCTTGAGCTTGTCCACAGCGTTCTTGGTAAGCTCATGAACGAGCCATGAGCGAAGATGTTTCTCGTCACGGATACGGGAAATACCCGCATATCCGTCGTTTATTGCAGAAATGACCGCGCTTCTTGCGATCTTTTCATTTTTAAGCGCTATAACAGCCGCAGCGTAAAGTTTGTCCAGCGATCCCAGACAAAGTGATTCATAAGCTGCACGGCTTCCTGTGCGCGCTCTGTCGAGCTTTTCCTCAAAGGTCATTGTTTCATCTCCGTTTGATCCGGCATTACATAATTAAATATATTATATCACATATTGCACAAAAAGAAAAGAGATTTTTGCAAAAAAGTCACAATTTTCCGCTCATGGTATATTTTTCCTGCACAGGACACGCTTCATACAGCAGCGGCAGTTGTCACCAAAAGCGCGCAGGACGCGCGCATAAGAGGTAGGTGCTGCAGGAAGCAGCGGCAGTTGTCACCAAAAGCGCGCAGGACGCGCGCATAAGAGTGACAACGAGCATATAATGTAAAAAAGCGGAAAACACCGGAGTAGCGCGTGAAGCGCGTCCGTCGGGGGTGCTTCACGCGCTCGCGAACAGCTCCGGTGCGGCCTTGTCCCGGGACCAGAACCGGCTTTTCCGCTTTTTATATACTGATTTCCGTGCAAAAGCGCGGGAAACAAGAGGCAGGCGGCGTATAAACGCTGTCTGCCTCGTTTTGCAATATTATCGGAGCTCGCCGGAAAGCTCGTTGTCGAGCACCTCTTCAAGCTCATGTATGAGCCCGGGCTCAAGTCTGTTCTCAGTCTCGGCGGCGATTTTTTTCGCCTTATCAAGATAGTACCGAGCCTTGTTGGTGTCGTGCAGTATTGCATAGGAATAATACGCGAGCGCCCGCTTTGAACCGGCGCCGGTATCCGTCGCGAGAGCTGTGCCTGCCTTGTCGTAAAACTTCCGGGCATACTCCTCGTCCGTCTCCAGCCATGAATAATAGTAGATAAGCAAGCCGTAAGAGTTTATGCAGTTCGCCATAAAATCCTCGGAACGCAGCATATCGGTCATTTTGTGCATGGGCTCGGGAAGCTTTTGCTCGTCGCCGCGCATTATCAGAGATACACTGTAATAATACAGATATGCAAGAGTGTCGGCAGTCGAAGGCTCGTCCGGGAATTGCAGCTCGTTAAGCGGAGGAATATCCATAGCCGTGATATCCGCTCCGTTTCTCAGCGCTGTCTTTATCTTCTGAACATATCCGCCGAGGGTGTCTTTCGGGTTTCCCGCGTGGGAAATCAGGGCTGACACATCTCCGATCACCGCAAACCATGAGATGATGCAGAAGAAGACCGCGAAGAACGCCCAGTCTGTTTCCGGGTTGAATGAAAGCTGATCCGGCGGCGGGTCAGACAGCACCGCTCCCCACGACGGCAGACACAGCACAGTCACGACCGCGGATAAAACCGCTTTTGCAAGCAGCCTGCACAGAATAAAGCGCGTATGCGATGCCGAAGCATCCGTGCTCCCTTTCTCCGTGAACGTATATCTCACGAACGGGGCGTAAGGCTGGTCGCCTTTTCGCCAGCTCCCGTTCACGCGCTTGAACGAGAAAAAGCTGACCGTTATCATGTCGCATTCCAGTCCGAACATCGGCAGAACAAAAAGCAGGAACAGTATGTGAAGTCCCTCAAAGACTATTATCCCAAGAACAACACCGAGCAGCAGGAACGGGAATTTCCCGTTTATTATTGTGTATATCAGGCCTCGTGCGCCTCTTGCACTCATATGATCTGCCTCCTTTTACGTCGGTTACAGTTTTTCCGAAAGTTCATCATAGAGGAGTACTGCCGAAGCCTTTACCTCACGCTTGGCAAATATCCCCTTGTCCGCGTAAGACTGCGCCTTGCTGGCGTGAAGCATACCCTCTTTCGGGTCTTTTGCGGACTTAGCGAGTTCAAGATGCGACATAGCGAGGACTGCGCAGGCTTCGTCGTAAACTATGTTCGAGCTGTCGGAGAGCGGGAGCGCAAGTTCCGCGGCCTGGGTGTAATCACCGCGCCTGAACGCGTTCTTCATCTTCACGAGAGCTTCGATGTCCTTATCGGCGGCGTTCTCGCTGTCATCAAAAGTCTCAAGCTCGTCCGGGAGCAGGTAGTTGACCGGGAGCTGGAGCACCTTCGCGAGGTATGTCAGCGTTTTGACGGAAGGATTTGCGGTTCCGCTTTCTATCTGGCTCAGCATATTCCGCGTAATGAAATCGCCGACCACGTCCGCCTGTGTCATCTTCCGCGCGAGCCTTGCTTCCTTTATTCTTTTTCCGAGTTCAACAGGATCCAAGACACACCCCTCCTTTCACAATGTATATTGCAGAGCCTTTCTGCGTTCTTCTCCGGGCTGCGCGTTTACCTGTTTATGATCTTTACGGCAGTACCGTAAGCCATTACCTCCGCGGCGCTCGCCATTATTGCAGATGTTGCGTAGCGCACGCCCACGATCGCGTCGGCACCGAGGGACTGCGCCTCGAATACCATTCTGTCCGTAGCTATGCGGCGGGCTTCGTCCATCATCTGGGTGTAGTTCCTGAGCTCACCGCCCACGATGGTCTTGAAGCTTGCGCCGATGTCCTTGAACGCGTTGACGGTCTGTATCGTGCTGCCTTTTACAAGCCCGAGGGCCTGGATCTCCTCACCGGGGATAAATTCTGTTGTAAGTAAATACATAGCATTCCCTCCATTAGTAAACGTGTGATCTTCCGATCATTTCTTACTGCAAATACTCCTTTGTTCGTCCCATATCGGTCTGAAGATCGGGATAATCCGCTCTGATAGCATCAAGCAGCACCGGTACAAGGGACTTGTCATTCATTATAACCCGGAGCTCATTCGTTGTGATACCGACGAGCTGCAGGAAGGCAAGCTCACCGTAAATGGTCTGTCTGCTCCTTATCTCCGTGTCATTGGTGACGAGAAGTGAGGTTATCATACTTTCCGGCTTGCTGAGGTTTATGGACTGTGGATCCTTCAGATGCCCGACATATTCACCGGGCTCGAACCAGTTCTCGCTTTTAAAGGTATAGCGCGCAAGATTTCCCAGCATATTCATCGCCCACACACAGTTCTGCGGATCCTCGCCCATGAGCTTTATCGTCATTTCGTAGCCCCATTTACTGTATTTGCCGCCAAGTTTTTCCTCAACGGCATAAAGCTCGCTCATACCGAAAGTCACGATATGGCTGTAGCCTTTCGGGGAACGGTACGCGCTGTAGCCGTCAAGAAACTCGTTCCCGCCGAAGATTGCACGGCTTGTGATCAGGGTACCGAAGTGCGAAGGCTCCTGAGCGCCGTAGATCTCCCCGAAAGCGGCTTCTATCTCATCCCATCCGGGAGCCCATTCCTCGTCCCCGGCTTTTTCTCTGAATTCCTCTGTCGTCATTTGCGGTCACCTGCTTTCTTTTTACACTATAGCCCAAAACGTAAATATTATTTACTTACGATTTTAACATACAACCTCCGAAATTGCAATAGCTTTACGGATAATTTTTCATTTTCGGCAGTTTGCTCAAATTGCATTTGTGCTATTGTGCAGTATCACGATTTTGAAAAATCCTTCACGGGCTTATTGACAAAGGCAGAAAATGTGGTATAATTGTAGTAAATAAAATTTACATAACCGGTTCTTTTTGTTCATACGAAAGGAAGTGTTTATATGGAATGGTTCACAGAGTGGTGGAGTACCCTCGGAGGATTTGAGCAGGCGTTGTACTGCATCGCACTTCCGGCGACCGCGATACTGCTCATACAGACTATTATGATACTGTTCGGCTTCGGTCACGACGGTACAGGCGTGAATCCGAGCGACACCTCCGGCTTCGACGGAAGCACAGACATCGACTTCGATGTGAGCACGGACGTGGACGTGAGCATAGACGCGGACGTTTCCGGCACCGACGGATCTGAGTTCGAGACAGATGTCTCCGACGTGAACTACGGCGACGGGAGCAGCTCCGGTGATATCGGCACGCTGAACTTCTTCACCGTACAGGGCGTCATAACCTTCTTCTGCGTGTTCGGCTGGGCGGGCATAGTCACCCATACCCTGTCGAAAAGCGCTGTGGCAGCGGTCATCGTCGGTCTTATCCTTGGTCTTGCGGCAATGTACGGCGTTGCAAAAGTCATGCAGGTATCGAAAAAGCTTGCACAGAACGGTACGCTTAATGTCAAGAACCTGCTTGGCGCACCGGGAACGGTATATCTCGTGATACCGGCGGACGGAGACGGCAAGGGCAAGGTGAATGTTTCGAGCGGAGAGCGGTTGGTGGAATTTGACGCGATAACCGACGGAAATGAACCGCTCCCGGACGGGACTCCCGTCAGAGTCATCGACATAAGAAGCGGCAATGTGCTTGTAGTCGAGAAAGTGTAACGGTGATGTATGGAATTTGAAGCCATTGATGTTATATTCTGGGTATTTGTCGCCGCAGTTGTCCTCGGCGGTGTCGCGTGTCTGCTCATATTCCTGCCGCGCGAGCACGATTACGAGGACAGCAGGAACGACTGTTACCGTATCCAGTACCGCGACGGTATCTATTCCGTCACGCATAAAAAGCCGTCCTACGGTGAAAATACTTATTCTATACGGGCTAAGTTCTTCTACATAAAAAAGGCGCCCTTCGAGACGGAAGCCTGCTGTGAGGAGGCAAAAGCCCCGGACGGAAAGAGCTACCGGGCGGTCACATCGGTGAAGGTATGCTTCCCCGAGGATAAGCTCCAGGTCTTTGCGCCTACGTTCCACAATGTTCCGCATGAGAGCATCGTGGAGACGCTTGAAGAAGCGCTTGCGGCTGCAATGTCCGACGCTATCGGAAAGTATGATGCCAAAGCCGGCACGGACGCGTTCAAGGAAGTTTTCAAGAGCTGTGCGAAGGAAAAGCTGGATATTTTCGGAGTTTATATAATGTGGGTCGGTGATATCCGCATAAATGAAAATGCCGCCGTCAGCGGCCGGTCGTAAGAGGACGCCGTGTCTGTCCCCGAAATTATGTTTTATGTAAACCTTGAGACGCTGTCTCATTGAAATAAGGAGGAATTATTATGGATCCCATCATCATTGCAGCAATAGTGGTCGGTGTGATAATCGTATTTGCGCTCTTCGCGGGCATTCTTTCCCGCTACCGCAAATGCCCGTCCGACAAGATTCTCGTTATCTACGGTAAAGTCGGCAACGACAAGACCGGCCAGGCAAGAAGCGCACGATGCATTCACGGCGGCGCGGCGTTTATCGTTCCGATAATCCAGTCCTACCAGTACATGGATCTTACGCCTATCTCGATCAATGTCGATCTGAGAAATGCCCTCTCGAAGCAGAATATCCGTGTTGACGTTCCCTCAAGCTTTACCGTCGGCATCTCCACAGAGCCCGGCGTAATGCAGAACGCGGCGGAAAGACTGCTCGGACTTAAAATGGGTCAGGTGCAGGAGCTTGCAAAGGACATAATCTTCGGTCAGCTCCGTCTCGTTATCGCGACCATGGAGATCGAGGAGATCAACACAGACCGTGACAAGTTCCTTATTGCAGTTTCCAAGAACGTTGAGATCGAGCTCCGCAAGATCGGTCTTCGCCTCATCAACGTAAACGTCACCGATATCCGTGACGAGTCCGGATATATCGAGGCTCTCGGTAAAGAAGCGGCTGCTAAGGCTATCAACGACGCGAAGAAGTCCGTTGCGGAAAAGAACCGCGACGGTGCTATAGGTGAAGCGAACGCGAACCGCGACCAGCGTATCCAGGTAGCTGCGGCAAATGCAAGCGCTATCGACGGTGAAAACGCGGCTAAGGTCGAGATCGCTCAGTCCGAAGCTTCCAGAAGGTTCCGTGAAGCGGAAGCTGATGCAAAGGCACAGAACAATGCCAAGATAGCTATCGCCCAGACCGGCAGAGACGGTGAGATCGGTCAGGCTAACGCTCTGCGCGAACAGCGTGTCGAAGTTGCGGCTGCAAACGCGAAGGCTGTCGAGGGTGAGAACGCGGCGAAGATCGCAGTGGCTCAGTCCGACGCTATGAGACGCGAGAAGGAAGCGGAAGCGCTGAAGCTCGCTACCGCAGCAGAAGCGGTACAGGCTGCAAAAGCGCGCGAAGAGGCATATGCTGCACAGAAAGTCGCCGAGCAGGAACGTGCACAGCTCGAAATGGCTACCCAGCAGGCTGATGTCATCGTAAAGGCACAGATCGCCAAGGAACAGGCTCAGATCGCTGCGGAAGCGGAAGCGGAAGTAATGCGCCGCAAGGCAAAGGGTGAAGCGGACGCTATCTACGCGAAAATGGAAGCACAGGCAAACGGTATGCGCGAGATACTCCAGAAGCAGGCAGAAGGTATGCGTGAACTCGTCAATACCGCGGGCACCGCAGACGATGCAGTAAAACTTATCCTCGCGGACAAGATGGAAGACCTCATGCGCATTCAGGTAGATGCTATCAAGAACATCAAGATAGATAAGGTGACTGTCTGGGACGGCGGCTCGAACGGCAAGGACGGAAAAAGCTCCACTGCGGACTTCATAAGCGGATTGTTCAAGTCCGTCCCCCCCCTCGGCGAGATGTTCGACCAGGCGGGCATGAAGCTTCCGGAATACCTCGGCTCACCCCTCGAAATGCCTAAGGCAGTGGTTGAGGAAAAGCCCTCGGAGCCGGCAGCTCCCACCGATGAAGCTTAACGGCGCTCGGGCATTCCCAAAAGCCGGATGATACAGAAGACCCGGCAGACTCCGAAATCAGTCTGCCGGGTTTTTTCATGCTATTTTATTATCTCTGCTTCGTCCGTATCTTCGGGGCTGCTTTCTTTTCCCGGGTCGTAAGGTTCATCGTTATACTGCTCGGGGATAACGGGGATATCATCTTCCTCCGGGGGTACGATCTGTGGTATCTCCTCATACTGCGGCTCGGTGTATGTTCCGCCGCAGCCGTAATGCTCTGCCGCGTAAACGAGCACAAGGTAACAGTCCATAAGTTCCTCGTATGTAGCCTCGCGCACTGCGTACAGTTCCTGCTCATTCATGAACGTTTTTATCTTGTCTATAAGTCCAACTCTGCCCACAGATGACAGATCGTATATTTCCTGCAGCGTGAGATTCTGCCTGAGCTTCTCGAAAGCCGCATCAAGATAGTCGTTGTCATCGCTGTAGATTATGGGGAGGGCGGCTGAAACGACCGGACGGTACTGCTGGACACCGTTCTCGTCTATGACGTAGTTATCGGAGAAAACGAGTTCCTCGGCGCGGACAAACTCAAACCCCTGCTGCCTGAGGGCGGTAATGAGCTGGGGCAGCACTTCCGCCGTTACCGGGCAGTCATTGTGGAATAGGAGGATCGACCCCGACGCGGTGCTGTCAAGAACACGTTTCTTTACCGAAAGCGCGTCGGGATCGTCAAGATCATTGCTGTCAACGCTCCAGTGGACCGGGATAACGCCCATGCCCTCAAGCGTGGTGAGGGTCTTGTCGTCGTAGTCGCCGAAGGGTGCGCGGTAAAGAGTCGGCTCTTTGCCGGTAAGGGCTTTTATTTTCTGCGCGGCAGACCGTGCATCGGCGATAAGATCGTTGATGTTCATATTTTTGACATGTATGTTCGTATCGGTGCAGTTCTGTACAGAGTGCCCCTCTTCCCGCATTTTTCGTACAGCATCGGGGTGGGTGTCACAGAACTCGCCGGTCACGAAGAATGTTGCGGCTGCATTACCCTCGTCGAGAGCCGAAAACAGCGCGTCCATGTCTCCCGCGTCCCATGCGCAGTTGAACGTGAGGGCTATTTTGTTGTCACCGCGTCCGACACTGCAGACAGGCTTCTTCCCGGAGTCTGCGGAGGCTGTCACCGAGCCGAACACCGCGAAGATGATGATGAGCACAGCCGCGATCACGGCGAGGACTGCGGCTGCGATCCGGAGGATCTGCTTTTTTGTCATAGTGTATATTACCATAGCTTTATATCCTTTCGTAAAACATCTTTTATTTGATTTTATGCTCTTTGTCCAGATAATATGCATAGCCCGGACGCGTTTCATATTTCGGGACGATATGAACGGTTTTATCGTCATATTGCATATTTTAGTTGGTAAGAATTTGTAGCGTTTATAGAAAAACAGCGGCTTTACAAAAATTTTATTATATTTTCTATTTACATTATGCCCGATTTGTGGTAATATTGGTTTATCGGATTAAACCGCCATTAATTCAGACTAACCTCTAAAATATATCCAAACCGGAAAAGACCCGTGTACGCAGTAGTGTACGCGGGTCTTTTCTGTCACGGAGTACGCGCCGCGGAGCGCGGACTGCATAAAAAGACATCTGCGCAGAGAACTTAGTCCCTGCGCAGATGCCTGTTGAGATAGAGATATTTTATGAGAGGTGTGGCTGGTTATCTGGAGAGGTAGTCATAGACCATTTTCAGGGCTGCTCCTCTTGTAAGTGCCGCTTTGGGCGAGTACTTCGTGCCGTTTCCGGGGAGAAGTCCGGAAGCGTCCGCGATCATGATATATCCGACATACTTGCTTCCGTCCTTGACATCGCTGAACTTCGACTTGTAAATATCGGTCATCTCCGGCAGTTCCTTGCCGTACTTGCCTGCAACCAGCATATAGGCTGCCACGCGGCGTGTCAGTTTCGTATCGTCCTTGATGCTGTTATCATAGCCGCCTATGCTCATGTAGTTCATGAGAAGTCTGAAATCCGCGGCGGTTATCGTCTCATTCTCATTGAGCTTGTTGTCACTGTCCATGAGAACGATGCCGTATTTTTTGAGCTTTTCTGCAATATCCTTGTACTTGCTGTTCTCAAGGTCGGTATATTCGCCAGTCTCCTGCACGGGGTCGTATTCCGCGCCGTTGGCGTAGGTTAGCTTGCCGGAGAACGCGTCGATATTGAGTCTCGGTGTTGCATCATAAACGAGGGCGGAAACCACCTTCTTGTTCTGTGTATCATAAGCGCAGCGGTATCTGAGCCCGAGCTCCACCTGCTTGAAGTAGCTCGAATAAGCCTTGTTTACAGTTATGATCTTATCGGGCGCGGGATACTCGATATCGTCGTGATAATTGAGTCTGTAGCTTGTAACGAAGCCGTTGTTGCCGAAAGTAAGGCTTGCGGACTCGTCAACGCAGAGGATACCGTTTGCCACTCTGTTGGATCTGAGATCCATTGAAGTGTAGCGGGGTTCGCCTATGGGCTTTCCCGTCTCGGGATCGTACTTGCTGTAGGTAGCGTTCTTCCATACAGCTTCCATTTCCTTGAAGTTAGCGCCCCACTTATCGCCGATAAGCTTCTCCATTACGCTGTTTGCCTTGCTGATATACGTCTTTTCGTCCATGTTGGTGCCGACATCGGGGGCACCGCAGTAGAAATTCAGCAGTTCGCCGGTCTCGGCATTTATCGCGAAGTTTCCGTAGAAAGTGTACGACTTCTGTTTTTCCGATATGTCAAGCGGCACTTCTACCGTGCCGTCTATGTCAACATAGCGGTCGGTCGTTCCTCTGAACGTAACGTTTCTGATGTATGCGCCGAGCTGCTCGTTATAAGAGCAGTTCTGAGATGTGATATCGCTCTCGGGCGGGATATAGAACACGCCCATCTTCCGGAGGTCTTTTATTGCATCTTCGGCTTTTATGAGCGAGTTCTCCTTTTCGAGCTTTTCAAGCTCCTCGGTGCTGAACGTTACGGCCTTATTGCTTGCGCCGGTATGGGGGTTCGCGTCCACGTCAGCATCATCTGTCTCCATGGCTACGGCGTCATCATCTCCGGCGTCTCCGCCATAGCTCTTGTAATCGTCGAAAGTAGAGAGTTCGCCGGTGAAAGCGTTGATCTGACCGGAGCTTGTCTGGCGATAGATAAGGTGAGGTGTGTACTTGTCGTTCTCCCAGTCGTATTCGAGGGTATAAACTTTCTCAAGCGGGAAAAGCTTTTTGAAGGACTTCTGTGCGTCCTTAACGGATATAGCGTCCTTCGCGTCGGAGAATGTAGCGCCGTTCACCCAGTTCAGGTAATAGTACATGAGTTCGCCTGTGTTCTTGTTCACGGTCACGGTGCCCGACTGGTTGTAAACGGGTATGCCGTTCTCGACCCGGTGGAAACCGAGTGTCGCATTTGGGCCCCAGAGGGTTATAGAGAGGGTATCGTCGGGCTCGATGCTTATTCTGTCGGCAATGGAGGGATTGAGTTCGTTTATGTACTTCTTTGCAGCTTCGAGTATCTTCTCGTCCGAAAGCTTTGCAAAAGAGGTCTTCCATTCGTCCTCATCGTAGTTGCGCCACTTATTCACTGATTTTATGACTTTGCCGACGATAGATACCTGGATATATTCGCCTTTTCCTTCCTTATCCGACCATGTGAAAGTATAGCGGGTCTTGTTCTGTTCGGTGCTTGTGCGGTAGGAGAACTCGGTGAGTTCCTTCGGGATATCGATACGCTGCTTTACATAAGTAAGAGCCTGTTTCATAGCGGCGTCCTCCTCTGCGGACGCATATATCCCGACAGATGTTGCGGATAATGCAGCAGCGAGGAAACCTGCGCCAAGTCTTTTGAAATTCATGATGTTATAACTTCCTTTCCGTAGCTTTGATTTTGAAGTGCCGCCCGCGTCCGGTCTGAACGCAGGCAGCCGTTGGTCAAGCATTAATGCCAGGTTGTAGGGGGTGACATTTTGTGCTTCTGTAATATAAAACGATGCAGCCGCCCGGAAAGTGACAGATAAATTGAACTTTTTTTGCATTTATGCAAATATTTGTAAATAATGTACAAGCAGCAGCCTCTATGCCGTGCTTTATTATGCAGTATTCACATATGCAAAAAGCGCGCAGCCTGTGCCCTGCACTCATGTCTGTAAGCTATTTGTGCGGTATAGCCTTTACATTTTGAGAAATTTGTGGTATAATAAATGTGTCCTCAATAACTGCCTTTTGGCAGTTATTGACTGAAAATCTGCAAAACAGATTTTCAGATGTTGTTTAAATGCTCCTGCGGTGCATTTAAACAACGGACACATTCCTTGATGTCAAGCTCATTTCGTCCTTCAGACGAACAAAAGTGC
>JAGBMA010000004.1 GCA_017635095.1 Ruminiclostridium sp.
GCTTCAACGGCTGGAGCGGCGGGTTCCTGTACGGGCTGTGCAACTGCTTCAACGGCGGGAGCGCTCGGTTCCTGCACGGGCTGTGCGGCTGCTTCAACAGCGGGAGCGGTCGGTTCCTGCACGGGCTGTGCATACGCATTGACAGCGGGAGCGGCGGGTTCCTGCACGGGCTGTGCAACTGCTTCAACGGCGGGAGCGGTCGGTTCCTGCACGGGCTGTGCGGCTGCTTCAACGGCGGGAGCGGCGGCAGCTGCCGTGATCTCAACGGGAGCACCGCAGGAGGCACAGAACTTTGAGCCGTCATCTATCTTTGCTCCGCATTTTCCACAAAACATAGTATATTCCTTTCTGCATACAGGTTTATGTACCGGATAATGCGGTACAGCTTACGCATTTTTATACTTTATTCAAGTATATCATTAACAAAGCATAATGTCAAGCGAATGCGCTTATTTTGACAAAAAGCCGCAGGTGTGACTGTGCACACTGCGGCATAAGGTCATATAAATTTTGCCGTCAGGCTCTTTATGAGCTCGATACGGCGGGTATCATTGGGGTTGTCCTCGTCATAGTCGAAGTAATACTTGTCAAAGCAGTTCACTATCTTTGTTCCCGAGGGGTGGACACGCTCACGGGTGAACTTGCCGTATGTGGAATGAACGTGACCGTGGAGCATATACCTCGGTCTGCACTCGTTCAGAAGCGTATCGAAACACTCGAACCCCCGGTGGGGCAGGTCGGGCATATCACCGAACCCTTTTACCGGCGCATGGGTCACAAGTATGTCAAAGCCGGAATGCTTCACGATAGACGCTTTCGCGCGCCAGATACGGTGGCGCATCTCCCGCTCGGTGTACATGAACGGGCCGTTCCGGTATCTCATGGAGCCGCCTAATCCGAGTATGCGCACCCCTTTATAGCAGAATATCTTTCCGTCTATGCATTCACAGCCGCCCGGCGGTGTCTCGATGTACCGGCTGTCGTGATTGCCGGGGACATAAAGAACAGGGCAGGTGACCATTGTAGCCAGAAATTCAAGATACGGCGCGTTAAGGTCGCCGCAGGATATGATGAGATCTACGCCTTCAAGCTTTTCGGGTGAGTAGTAATCCCACAGCGATCTCGATTCTTCGTCTGCAACAGCAAGGATCCTCATTGCTTCTCTCCTGTCACACTTCGGGACGGGAGGGGAGCTCACCGTCAATGTTCTCATTCAGCCAGTCCATGAACACTATCCTGCCGACCGTCATCTTTTCGAGGGAGGCGGAGATGTGGCTGTTCTTTGAGTTCGGGTTTTCCTGTATGGTGTTGTCCTGAGAATGGACCTCTCCGGAGAACGGATCGAGTCCGCCGTTCATAATAGCGTTTTTAAAGAACGAAAGCATCTTCTTGGTCGGGTAGGGAAGCTCCGGCGTTCTTATATCCACTACTCCGGTGGAAAGCCCGAACCAGTAATTCGCCGTCGCGTGCAGCTTTATGACCTCGTCCATGTCCCAGGCTCCGGACATTACGGTCTGGACAATCTGCACATAATACTTGCCCCAGTTGAAGTACGGTACTCCGATGAACACGTTTTTTCCGTTCTCGGTCTTGTAAACGCCGGGGGTGTTGGAGATGCCCACAGCCGTGGAGTACTCGAAGTCCGCGAACATGGTGATACCCTCTTTTTCCCAGTCTATATCGGAATCGGTCACGTCCGCACCGGCGTATTTCAGCACAACTCTGCACTCGGGGTCGATAAGCGATACGCCGATGGCGAACGCGTTCAGATCCGCGGCGCTCATGTTGCCGGAATTGCGCACGATATATCCTATGCGGCGCTCGCCCCGCGGTCTTTCAAGAAGCAGGGTGTCTGCGGCAAGGATCCCCATAAGGAACGATGCTTCGTAGAGCTTTCCGTGGTAGCAGCGTACCGATGAGTGAGACTGGCCCACAGAGCAGTTCAGGAATTTTATCTCGGGGTGATAGACTGCGGCTTTGAGCGTCTCGTCCATCATTGACGGCGTGACGGTGAAGATTATCTCGTTCTTGTCTGCGACAGCCTGTTCGAGCGCATCTCCGATGCTGTCGCCGGCGGTTCCGGAAATGTAGCTCTTTGTTACCACGTTGTCGCCGGTCACCTTATCGACGTAGAATCTGCCGAGCTCGTGGCTCCCAATCCATCTCGACTCCTCCGCGTCCGCGTCGTAGATGAACCCGACTCTGAGCGGGGAGGTGGCGGAGTAGTTCTTTGCGCCGGTGAAAAGTCCGGCGATCCTTCCCGGTTTCTCACCCTCGGGAACTGCATCGAGAAACGCGATCTTATCCGAATTTCCGCCGGTAAGAAGCTCGTTTCTTGCAAGCTTTATATTCTTGACGATCTGTTCCTCCGGATCCTCGGAAAGCGTCTTCATCGGGAAGATCGAGATATACACAAGGAACGAGTCGCTTATGGTGATCTCGTCCGTACCTTTGATCGCATTCCGGTATATGCGCACGAAGCTGAAGAACGCGGTCTTGAGGTCGGAGCAGAGCTGTTCCGGCCATTCGTGCTTGAGATCCTGGCCGAGAAGGTTCGCGAGCTTAAGGTATGAGCCCGGCTCGGACAGTATGATATAATAATTCTTCGTTACATTCAGAAAGTCCAGGTATTCGTAATAGACCTTGACCTCTTTCGTGTCGTTCTTTGCGGGCAGTATCCTTGTCACGTCCGCGAGAATGAACGCGCTTCCGCCGAACTTTGACACCGATACGCGCTTGTTGCCCTCCTGGACGTAGTACCAGTTCATATATTCGTAGCATTTTATCGCGTCGCGTATGCCCTCTTCGAGGTATGAATCATAGAGGTTCGTCCACTTGGCTGCAAATTCGGAGGCTTCGTCGAAAATGGGCATGAAGTTGTTGGCGAAGGCGTTGTTGCGCCCCATTTCCTTGTTGCCCCGTATGCGTATTATCGGGAGTTCCATAAGTCCCACATGGACTTCTCCCGCGGAATGTTTTATCTCATCGAAATTGTCGAGCACGGGAAGGTACGGCGATACGCCGTTCTTTACCGCAGCTCTCACAGCTTCGTCTCCGAGCTTTTTTGCGTCTTTGTAATATAATCTCATATTATCTCCGTCCGGTCTTTGAGCCGGTCATTTTTCTCCCTTCAGTTCCTTTATCTTGTCACGGAAGTAGGCAGCCTGCTCGAAATCGAGGATACGCGCGGCTTCTTTCATCATGGAGGTGTACTGGACGATGAGCTTTTCCTTCTCCTTGGCGGTAAGCTTTGACATCGGCTTCTTTCCTGCCTTGTCCTCCTTCGCGGATATATCTATGATGTCGCGGACTTCCTTGATGATAGTTTTCGGAACGATACCATGATCTTCGTTGTATTTCATCTGGATCTCGCGGCGGCGGTTCGTTTCGCGTATGGCATTCTCCATGCTGCCCGTAACGGTATCGGCGTACATTATTACCTGTCCGCCCGCGTTTCTTGCGGCACGGCCTATGGTCTGGATAAGCGAGGATTCGCTTCTGAGGAAACCTTCCTTGTCCGCGTCGAGTATTGCAACAAGCGACACTTCCGGTATATCGAGACCCTCGCGGAGCAGGTTTATCCCCACAAGCACGTCGAACTCGCCGAGTCTCAGGTCACGCACTATCTCCATACGCTCGATGGTGTCGATATCGTGGTGCATATAACGGACTTTGAGCTCAAGCTTTTCCAGGTACTTTGTCAGATCTTCCGCATTCTTTTTTGTGAGCGTCGTCACAAGTACGCGTTCATTGCGGGCAATGCGTCCGTTTATCTCGGAAACGAGATCTTCCATCTGGCCGTCGGTGGGCTTTACTATGACTTCCGGATCCACAAGTCCCGTAGGCCGGATTATCTGTTCCGCAATGACGGTAGCGTGTTCGCGCTCGAAAGGTCCGGGAGTTGCGGAAACATATACGGCCTGGTTTATCTTCGAGTAGAACTCGTCGAAGTTCATGGGGCGGTTGTCGTATGCGCTCGGAAGGCGGAACCCGTAGTCGATGAGGTTCTTCTTGCGGGCGGAATCTCCGCCGAACATTCCTCTGACCTGCGGGAGCGTGACATGGCTCTCGTCCACCATGAGCAGGAAGTCTTTCGGGAAGTGGTCGATGAGGGTGATAGGGGTGCTTCCCGGAGCCCGTCTCGCAAGCACGCGGGAGTAGTTCTCGATGCCCTTGCACATACCGATCTCACGGAGCATCTCCATATCGTACTTCGTGCGCTCGGCGATACGCTGGGCTTCAATGAGCTTGTGCTCGGCGGTGAACTTCTCCACCTGCTGCTCCATTTCCTCTTCTATGTCCCTGAGGGCGGCTTCGAGCTTATCCCGGCCGACGATATAGTGAGAAGCGGGGAATATCGCGACATGAGTGAGTTCGCGCTTTGCTATGCCGGTAACGACCTCAAACTCGGATATGCGGTCAACCTCGTCGCCGAAGAACTCGACGCGTATGGCGTTCTCCTGAGTTGCACCGGCGGGGAAGATCTCCACTGTATCGCCGCGGACACGGAACTTGTTTCGGATAAAGTTTATGTCGTTGCGCTCATACTGCATCGTAATGAGCTTCTTCACGAGCTCGTCGCGTCCGATCTCGGTGCCCTTGCGGAGAGAGACTGTGTTGGAGCGGTATTCCTCCGGGCTTCCGAGGCTGTATATGCAGGATACCGAGGACACGATTATGACATCGCGGCGCTCTGCGAGGGAGAACGTGGCGGAATGGCGGAGGCGGTCTATGTCGTCGTTGATGGCGCTGTCCTTTTCGATGTATGAGTCGGTGGAGGGGATATATGCTTCCGGCTGGTAATAGTCGTAGTACGACACAAAATACTCCACCGCGTTGTCGGGGAAAAACTCCCGGAACTCGGTGCAGAGCTGTGCAGCAAGTATCTTGTTGTGGGCGAGGATAAGGGTGGGGCGGTTCACGCGCTCGATTATATTCGCCATTGTGAACGTTTTGCCCGAGCCGGTGACTCCGAGGAGCACCTGTTCCTTTTCTCCGCGCTCTATGCTCTCAACGAGCTTGTCTATAGCCTGGGGCTGATCCCCGGTAGGCTTATAAGGTGATCTTAATACGAATTTATCCACTTCAGCTCCGATATCCCGATAAAACTTACTTTACGAATGCTTTTCTTGCAAGAGGTATGGTGATGCCGCCCGCGGCGTTTCCGAGGGACATGACGACAAGGTACAGGAAAGACTGGGCGCTCCACATATTTCCGGCGGTGAAATAGAACATATTCGCCACGCAGTGCTCAAATCCGCAGAGTATGAACACCATTACCGGCAGGATCACGGCGAGCATCTGTGCCACGGGGTTGGTAAGGTTTTTGTAGCCGTCGGCTGCAATAAACATCAGCATTCCGCAGAAGAAAGCGAGTACAAATATGCTGAGCAGGTTATCCGCAAGCTTGGTCTCACAGAGCCCCGCAGCTTTCTCGGAGATCGCGCCGCCCACGCGTGTGAGCTGTATAACGAAGCCGTCGAACATGGTGCCGACGAGGTTACCGAACCAGATAATGAGCAGGTCGATCAGGTATGAGAGCTTGTTCTCTACCGCGTATCCGACTTTTCCGGTGAAGAGCGTGAACCCGAAGGTGAGTATCACGAAAAGTCCGGTGGCAAAGAGGAACGAGCCTATGTATCTGTTGTCGCAGGAAAGGTTCACTATGCCGCCGAGACCGATCATCATGCCGGTGAGCACGGAACGCAGAAAAAGATCAATGTTTTTTTTCACTTTACTTATCCTCCAATATCAATATACACCTTATTTTACGCCAAAGCGTAAAGAATATTATATCATCAGCGTCCCGAAAAATCAATAGCTTTTATACATTTTCAGCCCCATGATGCAAAAACTCATACTATTTTTGCAAATTTGCATTGCGTATTCCGGGATTTTGTGGTAAAATGATATAAGAGCAGTCATAAGGACTGGATAAACGGATAATTACTAATGAAAAGGAGTACGGATATGTCTGTCGATCTTGCAAAAATGCCAAAACTCGGTTTCGGTCTCATGAGACTTCCGGAGAAGAACGGAAGCATTGACTATGATACGGTCTGCCGCATGGTGGACAAATACATGGCGGCAGGTCTCAACTACTTCGACACCGCCTACGTCTATCACGGCGGTAAGTCGGAGGTAGCTGCGAGGGAATGCGTGGTGAAGCGCTATCCCCGGGACAGTTTTTACCTTGCCACAAAGCTCCCGGCGTGGAACATGAAGGTCCCGGAGGACAGAGACAGGATATTCGATGAACAGCGCGAACGCGCCGGAGTGGAGTACTTCGACTTCTACCTGCTCCACTCAATAGAAGAGGGCAGCAACTATGAAACTTACGAGCGGCTCGACTGCTTCGAGTGGGGACTGCAGAAAAAGAGGGAGGGGAAGATAAAGCACTTCGGCTTCTCGTTCCACGGCACTCCCGCGCTGCTCGAAAAGGTGCTTGACGATCACCCGGAGGTGGAGTTCGTTCAGATCCAGCTCAACTACGCGGACTGGGAAAATCCGGTGATCGCTTCCGGGAAGCTTTATGAGATACTTCGTGACCGCGGGATACCAATGGTCATCATGGAGCCGGTAAAAGGCGGCTCACTCGCGGATCCGTCGCCGGAGATACTCGACCTGTTCAGGGCGGAAAGACCCGGTGCTTCCGCGGCTTCGTGGGCACTTCGCTTCGTAGGCTCGCTGCCCGGTGTGATGACCATTCTCTCCGGTATGTCCAACGAGAGCCAGATATCCGATAACGTCGGTACTTTCACGAATTTCACGCCGCTTTCCGACAGGGAACAGGGCATCATTAAGGAAGCAGGACAGATAATGCTCGGAACGCCGACTATCGGCTGTACCGCCTGCAGGTACTGCTGCGACGGCTGTCCGCAGGGGATAAAGATACCCGATATCTTCGGTGCGGTCAACACCTCACGCAGATACAACGACGACTGGCGGGCAAAGAACTTCTACAACAGCAGCATCGCGCCGTTCGCAAGAGCGTCGGACTGCATAGCCTGCGGCCAGTGCGAGGGCGTCTGTCCTCAGCATCTGCCCATTATCGAGCTGCTCAGGGAAGCCTCTGAACATTTCGATAAATAATGTGTCCTCAATAACCGCCTTTTGGTAGTTATTGGCTGATGAGCAGACATTAAATAAACTGCACAAATACATATACAACAGGAGATATTATGGAAAATTCACGCTTTGAGATACTCGGCACCGAGGGAAAAGCGCGCCGCGGTAGATTTACGACACCTCACGGCGTTATCGAGTCGCCTTTCTTCATGAACGTCGGGACCTGCGCCGCGATAAAGGGCGGTATTTCGTCGATCGACCTCAAAGGGCTCAAGACACAGGTGGAGCTTTGCAACACCTATCACCTTCATGTCCGCCCCGGCGACGATGTCATATACAAGATGGGCGGACTGCACAAGTTCATGAACTGGGACAAGCCCATTCTCACCGACAGCGGTGGGTTCCAGGTGTTCTCGCTCGCCGGGCTCAGGAAGATAAAGGAAGAGGGAGTATATTTCAGCTCTCACGTTGATGGCCGCAAGATCTTCATGGGACCCGAGGAAAGCATGAGGATCCAGTCTCACCTCGCTTCCACCATTGCAATGGCGTTCGACGAATGCGTCGAAAACCCCTCCGAGTACAGCTACGCGAAGGACTCCACAGAGCGCACCACACGCTGGCTCGTGCGCTGCAAGGAAGAAATGGCCAGACTCAACGGGCTGCCGGAGACGATAAACAAAAAGCAGTTCCTTTTCGCGATAAACCAGGGAGCTACTTACGACGACCTGCGCGTGAAGCATATGAAGGAGATAGCGGCACTCGATCTTGACGGCTATGCCATTGGCGGTCTTGCAGTGGGCGAACCTACCGACGTCATGTATCATATCCTCGACGAAGTCGTCCCTTACGCCCCTTACGAAAAGCCCCGCTACCTCATGGGAGTTGGCACTCCCTCAAATATCATCGAGGCGGTAGCCCGCGGGATAGATATGTTCGACTGCGTTATGCCGAGCAGGAACGCGCGTCACGCCACGATCTTCACATGGAAAGGCATGATGCACGCGAAGAACGAATGCTACACCACCGACGACAGACCGCTGGACGAGGAGTGCGACTGTCCTACCTGCAGAAACTTCTCACGAGCGTATATACGCCACCTCTTCAAGGCGGGCGAACAGCTCGGCGGACGTCTTGCGGTCACCCACAACCTCTACTTCTACAACACACTCATGGAGAAGATACGTTCCGCTATCGAAGCCGGTGAATTTGCGGCTTTCCGGGAGCATTATTCCCCGCTCCTCGCAAAGCTCGTGGACAAATAAAACAGACAAGACCGCCGTACAGTCACAGACTGCATGGCGGTTCAGTTTGTCGATAAAGTATCATGTTTTATGAATATGTTCGCATCTCCGTGATACGGTATTGGGTCCGGCGTCACGCCGGCGCGGGACGGGGGCGCGCAGCCCCGGCGCTGTCCGCGAGGACGTCTGTCAAAAAGTGCCTTTTTGACAGACTGACCGCTGTACAGTCTGTAACTGAACGGCGGTCGTTTTATGTATAGATCAGCCCGCGATACTGCTCTTCCATAAACTCCTCGGGAATATTCTCTCTGAAAAGGCGCAGTATAAAATCGTATGTCGCACCGCTCAGACAGTGTGTTGCCGCAAGCTCGGGAGTGTATTCTGAGAGGGGATATACCCCAACATATGTGTAGGAGCTGTCGTAATAGTTCACCAAAGGCACCGCGCACGGGTCGGACAGGGTGACCGCACCGGTGGCGGTATCTTTCGTGACTGTTATCCTGCCCAGCATCTCCGCCATTGACAGAGGGTTGTCCATTGTGGAGATGAGGTTGCCGAGACAGTAGAACACGAACGCCCTGCGGCCGTCGGAAGCGTCGAGATACTGCATACTCTGTATTGTATGCGGCTGGGTCCCGATGATTATATCCGCGCCCCAGTCGGCGAATTTCTGCGAAAGGGTGCGCTGCTGGTCGGTGACGGTGTTGGTGACTTCGATGCCGAAATGAGCGCTTACGATCACGCAGTCGGCAATCTCACGGGCTTCGCGTATCTGACGCTCCATAGTCTCCTCGTCGGATAGGTATGTTATCCTGCATTCCGACGACGAGGGGAGATAAAGCCCGTTTGTGTGCTCCATATAGCCCAGGAACGCGAACTTCACCCCGTTCACGGTCATGGTGCGGATATCGTTCATGTCCTCTTCGTTCAGATAAGCGCCATAGACCGGAACATCGGGGTACTGCGACTTCCAGAAACCGAGGGTGGAGCGCAGCCCCTCCTCGCCCTTGTCGAGAACGTGGTTGTTGGCGATCGAGAACGCGTCGAATCCCAGCTCGGTCATGTCCCGCGCCATATCCGTGGGAGTGCAGAAGAACGGCCATGAGGACGGCTCGAAGTCATCGGAGAGTATCGTTTCCTGGTTAAGTATCGCAAGGTCGGCCTCGCTTATCAGAGTGCCGAGATGCTCGTAGGCGGGGGAGAATTCATATCCGTTCCCGCCGGCGGTCTCGTGGGCTATGCGGTAGATCGGGGTATGTATGAGGTTATCGCCGGCGCAGACGAGAGTGACGCTTCGGGAGGTCTCCGCGGGCACAGTCTCGGGGATATCCGGGGCGGTTTCCTCGGGCGGTTTCTCCGTTTCCGCGGGTTCGGTAACAGCTTCCGTTTCCATGAGTTCCGGCAGAGCTTCCGTTTCCGGCGCTTCCGGCGCAGTCTCCGGTCCGTATGCATCTTCCTCGTAGGCTGCGGCTTCGACAGCGTATTCCGCTTCCCGGGAGGGAAGGGGTGCGGCGGGCGCGGTGCCGCTTATATCGGTACAGCCGCAGAGCAGCAGGATAAGGGCTGTGAGCGGCGCAAGTTTTCTTTTCATGGTATCACCTTCCGTGCACTATTAATGTCTGCTCATCAGGCAATAAATTGCTTCGTAGCGCAGCTTGAAGCAATTTATTTGCTGCAAAAGTGCAAGGAAAATTTATATATTTTAGGATTTTCCATGCACTTTTGTTCGTCCGAAGGACGAAATGAGCTTGACATCAAGGAATGTGTCCGTTGTTTAAATGCACCGCAGGCGCATTTAAACAACATCTGAAA
>JAGBMA010000041.1 GCA_017635095.1 Ruminiclostridium sp.
GTGGGAGTGGGAGTGGGAGTGGGCGTTGGAGTGGGCGTAGGCGTTGGAGCTTTATTGTAAGTGTATGTATAGGTCTTGTCTCCGCTTATCACTGTATTGGCAGTCGGAACAGCGTTCCAGCTTCCTGCCGTAAAGCCGTTATCCGGCTTTGAACCGACTGCGGGAATGTCCGCGTTCTTAAGCGTAAGCGCCAGGTCCTCGTCAGCCCAGCGGCTCAGTATCACGGTCTTGTTTGCGGTGGTCCCGTCGTCCCATGAGCCGTTCACTACCTTGAATGTGACAGTGTATGATATTTTTTCCGTCCACTGAGCATAGAGCGTTTTATCGGAATCAAGCGTTACATTTGCTTTATCTGCATACCGGTCGCCGCTGCCGTCTGCCGCCGCGTTCCAGCCGCTGAAACGGCAATTGGCGCGGGTGAATGTGTTTTCATTCAAGGCAGTTTCTATACTGCCCGGAACTGTCTGATCGGGCATAGTGCCGCTTCCGCCGTTCGCGTTGAATGTCACGGTCACCGGTACTGCAAGCACCGCCGCGTCGCCGCTCTGCGCAACGATGTAATCGCTGCTGTCGCTCGTCAGATACGATATATCACTCTTGCAGTCGTCTGTTATCGTCACGGGAGCAGAAGCTGTGGGGACTGTTTTGGTGGATATTCCTATTTGAGAACCGTCTGTGGGAACGCTCTGAACTGTTATTTTAGTGTCATAAAGATAAACGTTGCCTGCGACACCATTGATGCCTTTATTTCCGGTTATGTTTATTACTGCACCGCTGCCGATATTAAACCCATTACTATCATTAACTACACCGCCGCCTCTAAAATTTTCTGCTATGTTCCCGGTGATAGTACCACCGGTCATATTGAAAATGCCGATATTTTGCACACCTCCGCCGTTTGATGACGTGTTCCCTGTGATCGCACCTCCGGTCATATTGAAAGTACCGTCATTAACCACACCACCACCGGTTGTTGATCTGTTGTCGGTTATGGAGCCGCCGTTTACAGTCAGAGTGCCGGTGTTATGAATACCGCCGCCGCCCAACATAGCTTCTGCTGTGTTCCCGGTGATAGTACCTCCTGTCATATTGAAAGTGCCGATATTTTGCACGCCGCCGCCGTAATACGCCGTATTTCCGGTTATCGTACCGCCGTTTACAGTCAGAGTGCCGGTGTTATGAATACCGCCGCCGCCTCTTCCCGCTTTATTGCCGGTTATGGAGCCGCCGTTTAAAGTTAACGAACCAACAATATAGATACCGCCGCCGTCCCCGGTCGTCCAGCCGCCGGTTATCCTGCCGCCGGTGCCGGTGTCTTTTATTGTCAGGGTACCATTGTTGCAAATAACATAGCCGTTCGCAGCCGCGGAAGAAAGGTTCCTGTCTATGGTATGACCGTTAAGGTCGAGAGTTATGGTCTTGCCCGACAATATCACCAGATCGGATTCTGTGGCAAGCGCGAAATAATCCCTGTAGAGTTTGAGAGTACCGCCGTTCTCCGTGCTGTTGATGAGGGATTGGAGGGTGGTGAAGTTGTTATCGGAGCAATACACTTTACACCCCGCCTGAACGCTTGCGCCCGTCGATAATTCCGCCCATTGTGACGTAGTTCCGCCGTAGTTTATCTTGGATAGAGATGTACAGCTAAAAAAAGCCGCACCACCTATACTTGTTACACTTAACGGTATTATCACGCTTGTGAGTGCCCTACAGTTCACAAAGGCTTGATGACGGATGCTTGTAACACCGCTTTGTATAATGATATTTTTAATGTCAGCAGTTTTGTTATTCACTATCCACGGAGGAAGATCATTCGGCATATCTCCTGTACCGCTTATTGTGAGTGTCCCCTCATTGTCGAGCGACCAAGATAAACTACCCCAAGTACCGCTCGAGGCTGCACTCACAGTCGCGGAAAGCCCCGCCATGCACGAAATGACTACGCACAGCGAGAGTAATACGCTTAAAATGCGGTGTTTAGTTGCTTTCATTGTTGTTCTCCTTTTCTGTCGTCCGGTTTTTCGTGATATTCCTGCGCTTTATGAGGTATGCTGTGACCGCCGCGCCTGCCATGAACGCGATCACCGCCACAAGCACATAGCCGCCCGCGTTCTCGTCAAGAAGCGATGCGCCCGTGTACAGGCTCACCGGCTCCGCGCCGCCGGAGTACATTCCGACTGTCAACGCAAGCAGGATAAACAGCACCGCACAGCCTGCGCCCTGCATAAAAAGCGATGCTGCGTCCCGGCTGAGCCGTATCTCGTCCGTCCGCCTGTGCAGTAGGGCGAGCCGTTCTCTGTGATCTCTCATAGTGGACCTCCTTTTTATGTAAAAATATCCTTCTACTTATATAGATACATAAAAACGGAAAATTCCCCCGATTTTTGCAGAAAAATAATGTACAAACTTTCAGAAGATAATTTGTGCATTATTACCGAACTGCCTTAAATTTTTCTGCTCGACCGGACTTTTGCAGCAATTATCACCGCCGCGGTCACAAGCGGTATAGAATAACCGATGTAAACTATCGCTCCGGTCTGCGACACAAGGATATTGTAGGTGCCGTGGAATACGGAAGCTGCCGACAGCAGCGCCAGCGTTCCCGCCGCCCGGATCCATTTCCGCTTCCACAGGTGCATTATCCCAAGTCCGGCGATACTTCCGCAGACTATGTGCATGGCTCCCGTTCCGAACCCGCGCACGGCAAGCCCGAAGAGATCGTCGGCTCCGTTCTGTATGAGGTAGCAGATGTTCTCGAATGTCGCAAAGCCTGCGGCTGTCATAAGTACTGCATCTGCCGCGTCATCGGCGTCCGCTCCGAACACTATGAGGTAAAACAGCACGGGCAGGAGTTTCATGACCTCCTCGACAAGCGGCGATATCTCAAGGGAAGCGGTGAAGATATCCGCGCCCTGCAATGCGGCAAGAAATGTGCTTATGTACGCCGACAGCAGACACATACCCATTCCCGCGAGCATGAAGATCATCATACGGAGCGTCTTTCCGCGCAGAAAGAACATTGCCACAATAAGCGGCGCGGTTATGCAGACGAATATATTTTCGATATAGTTCATCGTCTCACCGCCCTTTCAACCGCTATCGTCAATAAGATAAATGTCACGGACAGGAGCGCGTCGAACCATATATACGGATTGAGAAGCGTATCGCCTATCCAGTAGCACGACGCTGTCCATGCGCCGTATTCACTGACGCAGTATATGAGGACAGTGATGTACAGAAGCCGCTTCTTTTTGCAGACTTCATCTTTAAGCGCGATAAGATCGTTTATGGACTGCCATATCAGCAGGCACATGAGCACCGCCGCGATAATGTTCCCGATAGGGTCGCCCCACTGCATATAAAACACACCCATTCCCGCTGTGAATACCGGCACCAACCATAACAGGCGGCTGCGGGGTCTTGTGAATACCGGAAGCGGCACACTCCTTACCTCGTGCATAAGCATGAGCAGAAACACATAGGACGCGTACCAGCTGACATCCGGGATATAGGAGAAATGCGGTGTTTCGCCGTAGAAAATGAGGTAAAGCTGCCAGTACAGATTACTGAGGAAACTGACCCCGGACGCGAAACCGAACATGAGCCACGCTCTGTGGCGTGAGGTAACGAACCTGTAAGCGGCAAAACCGGCCGCCAGTGCGGTGACTATGAGTTGTACCGCGTTAACGATCGTCTCGATCATCGGGGTCCTCCTGTTTGCTGTCCTTTTCGTCCTCCTGCCATTTTTTCAGCCTGAAGCAGAAAACAGTGACAGCTATGCCGAGAATAAAGGCTAAAAGCCCGACTATAATGTAGCCGAGAGCACCGCTGCCGGAGAATATACTGCCCCTCATGCTTTCGGCGGCGGCAGTCCGGAGAGTTTCACCGGATCCGGACATAAACACCGAAAAAGCGACTATAAGCACAAGAGATATCGCCGCGCCCGAAGTACCGGATATGCGGGCAATGCGCACCCGCCTCTCCCTTTCCAGCCTTGCGGCGCGTCTGTGCATCTCGTCCGTTCGCTCCTTATTCGTAAGCATTCGTTATCCCCTCCTTTTCAAGCTCCGCGCGGAGCATTTCTTTTCCCTTTTGCAGCAGCTTGTCTATCCTTTTTTTCGTAACACCCATTACCGCAGCTGCATCGGCATAGCTCATCTCATCAAAGTATATCAGCCAGAGCGCTTCTTTAAGCTTCGGGTCTATCCGGTCAAGACACAGGTGAAGAAGCCGTTTCCGCTCGGAATCGAGATACTGTATCTCCGGGAATGAACCGTCCGTGATCTCACCGCCTACATCTTCGATGCTGAATGTCTTTGTCCGGCTTGCCGAGGAATAAAAGCGGAATGCGAGATTTCTTGCTGTTCTGTACAGATATGCCTTGAAGCTGCCGCGGATATGCGGTCTTTTTGCCATTATTCTTGCAAATGCTTCTATCATAAGATCTTCCGAATCCTGTAGATTATGGAGATAGCCGTTTATATACACGATAAGCCCGTTTCCAAGCCGTATCAGAAGCTCGTCGTATGAGGCTGTGTCCCCGGCAAGATATCTGCTGTATAGCTCTTCATCGGTCACTGCGGCGTCACTCCCTTCCTTGCACGATGATTTTCATTCATTATATATCAATTTAAAAAATTAATCAATATTTTTTTGAAAATGGCAGAAAAGCTCCGTATCTCCCCTGACATCTGCTCAATTGTATATTATAATGTAAGAGTTGAACTTTCATATTAAGGAGACAGAAATATGGTAAATCCTCACGACATAATGAATTACGACATCACAGGATATCAGAGCCCGTTTATGCAGCTCGCGGATAAGCCCGACGACGAGCTTTACAGCAAGACCTATGATGTGCCGATACCTTCCACATGGGATTTTGACTACACCACCGATGATGTTCCCGACGCGCTGAGCATATATCAGAAGCACTGGGGACTGTTCGCAGGCATCATCACAGACAAAGAAGTCTGGAAGGACTATCATGACTACTACATCATTTAATTGAAGAAGATACTATATTGTGATTATGATCGCCGGCACACCGTCGCTGAACGCTTCCGATCTTCCTTTACTCATTTACTTTCTCCGTTATCTCAATGCGCAGTTCTCCGCAGATCATATCCTGCTCCGAGCCGTCGTACATCACATATTTCACGGAAATGCAGACTCCGTCCTGTTCCTCTGTCAGGCTGTATTCGTCGGTGTGCAGCATAAATCCCCTGCTTGCCGAAAACGCGTCATATTTCACTATCCTGTCGGTCTGCATATCAAACCAGAGGTCGCCGGAAAAGCCGCCTGTCCGGTGCAGAAGCATTTCTGTACCGGATGCCTGCAACGCGCATTTTGTGATGATGTTTCCGGTGTAGTCGGTGTATGCGATGTTGTGAGTGCCGTCACGATATTCGTACTCTCCCGTATATTCTTTCAGCATCGGTTCGCCGTTTACAGTGCCGGAAATGCAGACTGTAACTTGTTTTATCCCGCTCATCTTTAACCTCTTTTGAACACGCATTTATGACCGTAGGAACGATAGCAGCCATTGCAGGAAACGCACTTTGACGGCGTGGTATCGCCGCTCTCCCAACGTTTTGGCAGGTCGGGTTCGCGTATCAGAGTGCCTATTATCTCTCCGATATATATGGATTTATCGCTGCCGCCGTTGTATATGTTCTCGACATCGCTCTCGGAAAGGTCGTCCGGGATACCGTAAAGGTGTATAAAACCGTGCTCGAAGTACTGTTCTTCTTCGTCCTCAAAGCTGAAATAGCATCTCGGACGGGTGTCGGCAACGGCATATATATCATGAAATGTCATAAAGACTCCTCCAGCTTCCAGCCGTTATCTCCGTGATAGATCATCTGCTTTGTCATTCCGCCGTCGATGCAGATGTTCTCACCGTCAATAAATCCTGCTTTGTCAGAGCATAAGAACAGCACTGCATTGGCTATGTCGAGCGGGTTTCCTACACGTGCGCTTGGCTGTTGTACAGCGTCCGCACCGTTATATATCCGATATTCCGTATCTATCCACCCTGGAGATATAGAATTGACGCGGACTTTTCCCGCAAGACTTACGGCAAGAGCATGAGTGAGCGCGGCTATACCGCCCTTAGCGGCAGTGTAGCTTTCGGTCTGCGGCTGGCTCATTCTGTCGCGCGAGGACGATATGTTGATTATAGAACCGCCTTTATTGAAATGCGGCATAAACAGCTTTGAAAGATAGAACGGAGCCGTTACGCCAACGTCAAGCGCATACCGGAACTCCTCATAGCTGCACTCGTCAATGCCTTTCATAAGCGGCAGAGCGTTGTTTATAAGATAATCGATGTGACCGTGCTGATTTATTACACTTTCAACGAAGCTTTCCAGTACCGTCTTGTCAGAAATATCACCGACAAAGTGGTCTCCGCTTGCTTTATCTATAATGCAGACAAGTGCTCCGGCTTTACGGAACTCCTCCGCAATACACTTCCCTATTCCATTTGCACCGCCGGTCACGACAGCGACCTTATCTTTGAATCCTTCCATAGACACCTCTGAAAACTTGTATGTTTTTACCTGTCACTTTCTGTTTTTATCTTCCCCATCTTTTTTCAATATTCTCAAGGGTACCTCTAAAAACCGCTTTGAAAAGAGAAAATGAGATAGCTGCGTCGGATACAAGGAAAGCCGACGAAGCCGGGCTGGCGCCCGGTTAGGAGGTTTGACGCAGTAGACGGCGTGGATAGCTCTTTTTCTCTCAAA
>JAGBMA010000042.1 GCA_017635095.1 Ruminiclostridium sp.
ACTAAAGTTTTTTTGGAAAGAGAGAGGGGTCGAGGGGAGAGAGAAAAGCCTTTTTTTCCAAAAAATGGTTTTCTCTCTCCCCCGCGGGGCGTGGGGCAGAGCCCCACACGCGCGTCCGCAGACGCGCTGAGGGCGCAGGGCGGAGCCCGCCGGGGTGTGGGGCAGAGCCCCACACGCGCGTCCGCAGACGCGCTGAGGTCACATCATGAGAGTACCGAGCACACGCTCGAATTCAACGCCGTTCCTGCGGGGTTTGCCGTTGTCCATGGTAGCCTTGACTGCGTCGTGTACGAATACCGAGGCAGTGCGGACTGCATCTTCAAACCTGTCGCCGAGCATCATTCTGCCGGTCATGACAGACGCAAAGATGTCGCCGGTACCGGGGTAGGAGGCAGGGAGCGGGTCCCAGCGGACGACCGCGTATTCTCCGGTCTGACCGTTCATGCATATGTTTGCGTGCTCGCCGGTGACAAACTTCACTCCGGTGATGACTGCGGATCCCGACATCGTGCATAGGAGCTCCAGCATATCCCGCGCCCGCGCCTCGGAGAGGCGCTCTGAATACGGCATATCCAGCAAAAGCGCAGCCTCGGTGAGGTTCGGGGTTATGATGTCTGCGTGACGGACAAGCTCTTTCATGCGTTCTATGAGCCGCGGAGTGTATGTCTTGTAGCATTCGCCGTCATCACCCATTACCGGGTCAACTACGCGCTTTGCGTTCGGGAATGACTCAAAGAATTCGATGCAGCTGTCCACCTGTGCGTCGGAGCCGAGAAAACCGCTGTAGATCGTGTCAAAGTCAATGCCAAGCTTCTTGTAGTGCTTGCAGCAGGGTGATATAAAATCCGTCATGTCGCGGAAAACGAAATCGTCGAAGCCGCCTGTGTGAGTCGAAAGTATAGCTGTCGGCACCGGTACGCACTGGATCCCCATTGCCGAGATCACCGGTGTTATGACTGCGAGCGAACAGCGCCCGAAGCCGGACATATCGTGTATTGCGGCGCAGATAGGCTGTTTATCCGTAATTATCCCTCTTTTGCAGTAAAGTTACTGCGTTATTATAACACTTTCTGAGTATAAAGTCAATATTTCTTGCATTTTCCCGGCGGATATGCTATAATAAACTCAATTCATATCAAGGAGCGCCGATATGTTGAAGATAGACGATTTTAATGAGCTTTCGGCTCTGCATAAGGCTGTGCTTGCTGCCAAATTCGGCAGAACCGCAGACGATCCCCTTTCCGGTGATCCGACGTTTGCAGGGCTTGCAAACCGTATCTACGATGAACTCGCAAAGCACAGAGACAACAAGCTGATCGGTGCGGACGCGTATGAGGAGCTTCGCCGTGTTAAGACTTCACAAGGTTTCCGCGGCCAGTGGCGAACTGCAGTCATGACTGCACGAGGCGACAGTTCCTTTATGTCCGCAGATCACGCAAGCCGGATAATGCTTGCAAAATGCTATCTGAGCCCATTCAGCTGCACAGACGAGGAACTTGAGCAGTTCATATCCGAGACTGACCGGGTCGCAGGAGAAAAGACCGTAGATAGGCTTTTCAGGGAGAACGATTTTTCCGGCGCTATGCTTTTCGGCTGTTCATGCGATTATTCCGGAGCAGGGTCGGCGCATATAGTGCTCGGGCTGAAGAACCGGCGCACCTGCGATGTCTTTTTCAGCGGTGTCCGTGCTTTTCGCATTTCAAGGGAAGGAGATGCCGGCGATGATATCCCCGTTCTGAAAAAACATATCACTGCTTCCGGCAGTATCCAGAAGCTTGACCTTTCTTTTGCAGCCGGGACCGGTAAAGAACATATTGTAATAGAGGCTGATTCCGTCGATTATTGGGTCTGAAAAGGGACTTTAAGCACTTTTTGAAAATTTTTAAAAAATTTTTTTAAAAAATGCTTGACAAAACTCATATATCGTGATATAATAATCAAGCAGTTTACGAAAGACTGCTTCGCTGGTGTAGCTCAGCTGGTAGAGCAGCTGATTTGTAATCAGCAGGTCGGGGGTTCGAATCCGTCCACCAGCTCCAATTTATGCCGGTAAATCGCCGGCATAAAAAATATGTCAATATGCGGAAACGCATTTGATATAAAATGTTCTGCCGATGGGCAGGATCGTTTCCGGTAACGGAAACTTATATGAGGGAGTGTTCCCGAGTGGCCAAAGGGGGCAGACTGTAAATCTGTTGCATCTTTGCTTCGGTGGTCCGAATCCACCCGCTCCCACCAACTAAAGTGAACACTTTAGATATTTTGCCCACAAAAGGCTTGGTTAAGCCATTTGTGGGCGATTTTTATTGGGATTTCAAAATCCCGTTTCCGTAGATATTTTTTGAGGTCAAATAGGCACTGACAGGATTTGAACCCCCACGGGTATAAAATTTTCAATCAAAATTTCGTGACAATTTAACAAATTTACAGAAAGCGCACGAAGGTCAGGAAGGAAACTCCACAGACCGCAAATCGAGCGCATTTTCTATGATATACACAAAGTTTTCCGCCAAAGATTGTTAAAAGCAATGAATCGATTGACTTTTTTCGACCGATATGATAAAATCGAAAAGGTCTCATACACGACCGGGATCGGAGCTGAAAGTCAATGGAAAATATCAAGGTCACAGTCATCGGCGGTGACATCTCCCCCGCCGAGCGGCAAGCATATATCGAACGAGGAAAAAATAATAAACCGAATATGATACTGACAGCAGTCAGGATAGAGCTTGACGGAGATTTTGCAGACATCACATATCAATACGCCGACCCGCCGCAGGATATGACAGTGAGCATTGGCGGCTGTATGATTGGCAAGTTCGGCAGCTTCAATCACGGCAAACAAGCCGAATATCTCGACAGAATCCCAAATGATCTAAATTAAATATGGTAGCAAAGAGCCTGTAAGCTCGGATGTGAGTATATCACATCTGAACTTGCAGGCTCTTTTTTGTTGCAAAAATTTCGGTAAAAACAGAAAATTTCAATTGCAAAAGCATTAAAAGTTCGTCAATGTGTATGAAATTTTCAAAGGAAGGAGCGACCAATGTTATTTACAGAAACACCATACTTGCAGAGTCTCGAGCGGCAGATGACCGAGATACCTCGCCATAGAGACTCGTATGTCCGATGTAACAGCAGAAATCAATACAGCAGCGCCGCCGTAAAACTGGCATTGCGGATACTGCTCGACAGCTTCGACTGTGCAAAACTCGAAAAAAGAATGAAAGGAATATCAATGAAACCGACATTTGTTGACGAACGGCATTATGACCGTTTCAGAAGATTTTTTTACAGAAATACGCTAAGTCCCGCCCACTGCAGCCGTAACTATGTAGCTGCGGTTTTTCTTTTGTCCTCCGATCCGATACTTTGGAAAAATACACGGCGGCACATCAGCAGAGATGCCGTGAACTTCGGTAAGATGCATATCGGCTCGGTGGATACCGCGACCTATGCCACATTCAAGGCAGCGAAGGAGGTTTATACCGACAAAGCGGAGATCACGGTCAGCGAGCTTTGCGACAGCACTCTGGTCAACGACCGGACGATAAGCAATGTATTCACAGCCATGCTTATTGAGAACAACGGGTACGGTATAGTTGACACAACCAAGTTTCAGGAACAGCCGAAAGCGGTCTGAATGACCGATTTCATACATATTTCAGCACACAGCGAAAGAGGTGAGAAAATGCCAAATTATGTAACGAACCGTGTGGTCATGACCGGTGAGCAGTCGCGGATAGACGAGCTTGTCCGTGCGGTGCAGTTCCCGGACGAAGGTCTTGGCAGCGTAGATTTCAGCAAGGTGATACGGATGCCGCCGGAGCTTGATATCCCCGAATGTACCGACACACATGACGGCTTCAAGCTCTACTCCGATTTTGTTGAGGTTTACAAGATCGGACTCGGAAACAGACCGCTCGACCCGATGAACATCCCCGCGAGAGCCGAAAATGCGTTCCTCAACTACAGACGCGGCATAAGCGACAGAGTCTGGACTCTCGGAAGGGCGGCATATCGCAACTACGAGAAATACGGCTTCAAGACTTGGCTCGACTGGCGGAATAAGATGTGGAACACCAACTCCGAGGGCAGACGGTTTGAGCCGTTCGACAATAACACATTTTGTTTTGAGACAGCGTGGTCAAGGGCTTCGCCTATTGTTGAGCAGCTTTCGAGAATGTTCCCCGATGTCACATTTCAGTATTCTTGGGCAGATCAGGACTTCGGTAACAATGTTGGCGAGGTCGAGCTGAAAAACGGTGAGCAGGTTTATGAAAATATCCCTGCGGCGTTCTCGAAAGAGGCTTATGAAATGGCGGCGGATATCCGAGGTGAAGATCTGCTGGCAGACCGCCAAATGGTGTTCAACGAGGAAACCGGAATCTACGAGCATCTGTCCGATGAGGAAATCGAAGATCTTACCGAGGGGGAGATCAGCGACAGCGGAGAAACCGAGCAGCCGCAGCAGTCAATGTAACTGCCGCGGTATTTTTTTTGCGGGGAGGTGATGATCGGCTTAAAGGTATTGGAATTGTTCGCAGGTACCCGCTCTATCGGTCGTGCTTTTGATAAGCGCGGTCATGAGGTTTTCTCGGTGGAGTGGAACAAGGACTTCAAGAACATTTCGCTGTACAAGGACATATCCGAGCTGACAGCTCAGGAGATAATCGACAACTTCGGGCGACCGGACGTGATATGGGCATCGCCGGATTGCACAACATTCAGCATTGCGGCGATATCGCATCACAGATGGAAGAACGAAGAAACCGGAAATCTCGACCCTGTCAGCGATTACGCAAAGTTCTGCGATAAAGTGGATACGCACGTTCTCGCCCTTATTCGGCAGCTTGCACCGAAGTATTGGTTTATCGAGAATCCGCGCGGCGGTATGAGGAAGATGACCTGGATGCAGGCTCTTCCGCGATATACGGTCACCTACTGTCAGTACGGCGATAATCGAATGAAGCCCACAGACATCTGGACCAACCATCCCGACCCAAAGTTCCTGCCGCCCTGTCATAACGGCGACCCGTGTCACGAACCGGCACCGCGCGGCAGCAAGACCGGAACTCAAGGTCTCAGGGGCAGCGTCCAGCGAAGCATGATACCGGACAGGCTCTGCGAACACATAGCGAAGATATGCGAGGAATAACCTCGCACCGTTCTCCAAGATATCTTGGTCGATGAAATTTATATATTTTATTTGAAAGTACGAGGTAAACACATGAAAAAGAAGAAACTTATAAAGCTTCTTGTAAAGTTGATAAGGAAACCGACAACGGTCGAAAAACAAGCAAAAGCCATTTCGGAATGGCTGAAAGGGTCAAGCATTCATACATCGCCAAGTATCTCGGCGGGAACGGGTATGGAAGAAAACCCGAACTACTGCAGCGACATTTGTGACAGCTGCAGACAGATACTTGACAGGAGATGGTCAAAGCAATCAGATTTTTTGATATGTTCTCCGGGATCGGCGGGTTCCGTTCGGGACTTGAAAAAGCCGGAGGATTCAAGTGTATCGGCAACTGCGAGATCGACAAGCACGCGGAAGCCGCCTACAAAGCAATGTACAACACGGAAGGTGAGGTGTATTTTAGTGACGCAAGAGCAATCGATCCGGCAGAAATTGGAGACTTTGATCTCATTACTGCAGGATTCCCTTGCCAGCCCTATAGTTGCGCTGGGCGACGAGCTTCATTCAAAGACCCAAGAGGTACTTTGTTCCTTGAAATTGCAAGACTCATTGAAGCCAAGCGACCTGCGTTTTTTCTCCTTGAAAATGTACCCGGACTGCTATCGATTAACAAGGGGAAAGATTTCAAAGTCATCCTTGAAACATTTTCCGACCTGGGGTATTCATTTGAATGGATGGTGCTTAACAGCGCCGAATTCGGTGTGCCGCAACAAAGGCGGCGGCTCTACATTGTCGGATATACTCGAGAAGAATGTGCCGGCAGAATATTCCCTGTCAGAGGCGGCGATGCGCAAGCTCTTAAGCTCGTCCTTCCCGGACCGCAAGGATCAAGAGTTTACGATCCCGAGGGAGCAGCTTGCACACAATGCGCAGGCTCCGGCGGCGGAGGAGGAAAAACAGGACTTTACTTCATAGACCTTAATCCGCAGCCCGTTCTCACCGATAACGCAAGATGCGTAACTGCAAGACAGGATTCGGGCATCAGCAAAAGGCGCGGCGAACATTCGGGTGTGTTCTTTGAATCCGATGAGCCGTGCGCGGTGATCAACCCGTTCAAGGAACACGTTTGGCAGAACGGCAGGCGTATCAAGGAGCCGAATGAGCCGATGTTCACGATCACGGCGCAGGACAGGCACGGTGTACTCCACAAAGGGTACATACGCCGTCTCACCCCACTTGAGTGCTGGCGGCTGCAAGGTTTCGAGGACGATCAGTTCTATCTCGCCTACACGACAACTCAGGCGAACACCCACCTATACCGAATGGCGGGAAACTCAGTCACAGTCCCGGTCATAACCGCAATAGCGAAGAAGATCAAGGCGGCTGCGGAGTTGATCGGACTTGATACGACTTGATAAAAAGCGAGGTATATATGACAGGAGTAAATGCACAGTCCGAGGAATATGAAAGCTTCTTCATTCTCGGTCAGGACGCTCTGTTCACGAATTCGCGGCTCGACCGCACAACTATCCCGGACGGGCTCTATGCCTACGACCTGCGGGACGCTTGTGACGGAAACATCAATGAGTTAAAGGACTTTGTTCTCGTGAACCATTGGGGAACTGTCCTCGTCAAAGATCCTATCGAGGGCGCTGACAAGGGCGTTCAGATCAAAGCCGATGATTACAACTATCTCGGCGACTCAATGACCATTGACGAGTTTATGAGCGAACAGAACGAAACGCAGCGGATGTCAGAGGTGACTCTGGCATGAGCGAAAAACCGACGAAAAAGTGGGTAAAGGGCTGTGACCCGTTTGACGGCACACCGAGATACACATTCGAGGGGCGCGACCCGTCATTCACTTATTCGAGCATCGCCGTTGTCATTACGACGGAACGGCGGCGCAAATATCAATGGGATCCGAAAAGCTGTCGGAATTTCTACACCGGAACGGTATATCACATGGACAAGGAAACCTGTGACAGGACCGAAGAATATGAGTATCTGAACGACTGCAAGTTCGCAACGGAAAAGCTGTTCTCGGAATACTGCGAGATGTTTCCCGATGATACCGAGATCGGCGAGGAACTTCTCGGTCGAGCCTTCGGATTCGAGCAAACTATGTAAATAACCGTATTGCCTGCAAGGACAGGCGATACCATTAAATATAATATAGCACATCTTCCCCCTTTCGGTCAAGCCTGTTTTTGCAGGTCTCGGACAGAATGGGGGTGATGATATTAACAGCTTTATGAGCTGGATAGGCGGCAAGAAAAGCAGCCGAGACATAATAATCCCGAAATTCCCGCTGTACTACGAAAAGTACATCGAAGTGTTCGGAGGCGGCGGCTGGATACTCTTCGCAAAGCCGCCCGGTAACGACTTCGAGGTGTTCAACGACTTCAACAGCAACATCTCAAATCTGTACACCTGCGTCCGTGACAAAAGCGCGGAGCTTATCGAACGGCTCCGGTTCGTTCTGAACAGCCGGGAGGACTTCGACCGTATCAAGCATATAATCAGCGAGAAAGCCGAGATCGGCGATGTTCAGAGAGCCGCGGAGTTCTATCAGCTTATCCGGTACAGCTACGCAAGCGGCTGTGACAGCTTCGGCGGCAGACCCCACTCCATGTGGAGCAATTTCCCGCTGATAGAACAGGCTTCGCGCCGATTGCAGAGAGTCATAATCGAAAACAGAGACTTTGAGAAGCTCATCTCCGCCCAGGACAGCGAGGTGAGCTTTTTCTACTGCGACCCGCCCTACTACGCGACCGAGAGCTATTACGAAAACGTAGGCTTCACAAGAGCCGACCACGAACGGCTCCGGAACGCACTTGCGGGAATAAGCGGAAAGTTCCTTGTTTCGTACAACGACTGCGAGGAAATACGCAGCTTGTACGACGGCTGTCAGATGTACGCTTACGAGCGGCTCAACAACATCAGACAGCGGTTCGCCGGCGGCAGTATGTTCGGTGAACTGCTGATCGCCAACTACGACATGGACGAGCGGAAAAAGAGTCCGCCAAAACAGATCAGTTTCTTTGATGACAACGAATTTATGGAGGAAATGCAATGATAACATTTCAGACAAGACTTACCAAGAAAGGCAATATAAAGGTGCCTCTTGACATTCTCAACCTTATGTCGGCTTGCCCCGGCGATGATGTGATCGTGTCCGTTGATCTCGACTGCGACTCCCTTGTGGTCAGCAGATACGATGATGACAACGAGGACGGCATCAATGTTCCCGCAGACCTGCTCGACGAGGCGGGAATCGACACCGAAAACTATCAGATGTACGCCGACAACGGCAGGGTCGTGATTATCGAGGGGGACGAGTACGATGAATGAAAATCAGATAATTGAGTTCACAAATGAGCAGTTTGGAAAGATACGCACTACGCTTATCGACGGCGAACCGTGGTTTGTAGGCAGAGATGTTGCCGAAGCACTCGGATATAGCAATACCAAAGACGCTATTTCATCTCATGTAGACACTGAAGACCGCATGGTTATGCAAAGGTCGGAAAACACGACCTTTGAAATTCCGACAAGAGGACTTTCAATAATAAACGAATCCGGTCTCTACTCGCTGATACTCTCCAGTAAACTTCCGAACGCGAAGGTGTTCAAGCGCTGGGTAACGAGCGAGGTTATTCCCTCTATACGCAAGACCGGCGGATATGCTACACCCGAGGCTATATACAAGACGCTGATCGAGCCGAAGAACCTCATCATCGTGCTTGAAACGCTTGCCGAGGAACAGGCGAAGAACAAGAAATTGACTGCCGAGAACGCGGTACTGTTCGTCAAGGCTAAGTATTACGATGCTATCCTCGCAAGCTCCGAGTCGCTCCCGATAACGCAGATTGCAAAGGACTACGGAATGTCGGCGGTCACGCTGAACCGTCTTCTCTCCGAGATGGAGATACAGTTCAAGCGCTGCGGGACTTGGATACTCTATCAGGACTACGCTGACAAGGGGTACACGCAGACAAAGACTTTCATCATCAACGAAAATAAGACCAAATCGTACACTACCTGGACTCAGAAAGGCAGGCTCTTCCTGTACAATCTTCTGAAAGCACACGGTATAGTACCGATGTGTGAGCGCCCCGAGATCTCTGGGTACATAAGCCGCTGACGGCTTATTGATATATATACCGCCCGGACACCCTCGGAAAAGCGGTCAGAGCTGACAAGTGCCGCAGATATCAGACTTTGAGCAGCATCGTCCGCCAAAACGCACGGATGTCCGGAAAACAACTATACATTTATTTACGAAAGGAAAGAAAAAATCATGAAGTTTTTCAAGAATGTCAAGGAAAAGATCACAAACAAGGCAGCACAGGCAAAGGCAAGAGCAGTCGCTATCTGGGCGGTCGCAGCCTGCAACCGCGGCGAGAACTATGTTGACAGCGGCGTGAAGATCCTTATCGCCGTAGTTATCGGCGCACTCCTCCTTGCCGGTCTTTACTCTCTCTTCGGAGATACTATCATGCCTACCGTTACCCAGCGCGTACAGGATATGTTCGACTTTAAGGGCTAATAGGAACTCTCGCCGGAGGTAAACCGTGAAACTGAAGATCTCAGCGATACTGCTCGTGCTGTGCCTGATATTCAGCAGTCCCGTTCCGCGGAGTCAGGCGGCGGCATTTGAGCAGAACTTAACAGGCACCGCGCAGACGCAGCTTCCCGAGATCGAACCGAATCCCGATGATGCCGCAGCTATGGAAACCGTAGCTGCGGTCATTGTCGTTATTCTGATCGTCTGCGTAGTGATCTACATCTGCGACTCATCAAATTAGAATCGAAAGGAAAAGAAAAATGGATATTACCGTAAGGATCAACAAGATCAACACAACAGGAGCTGTCAAGGCGAACGCATCTGTCACGCTCGACGAGTGCTTCGGCATTCGCGGCGTCAAGGTCATGGACGGCAAGAACGGACTCTTCATCAATATGCCGTCATACAAGGGAAACGACGGCAAGTACACCGATATCTGCTTCCCCACGACCCCGGAATTCCGCAAGGAGCTTACAGAGGCGGTCATCGAAGCGTACAAACTCGCTATCAAGCAGATACAGAAGCAGTCAACTCAGTATGAGCCGCCCGTTTATGACGAGCCTGCACCGGATATTTCAATGTAAGCACAACAACCATGTAAATTACGAAAGGAAAGAAAAACTATGAACATTTTCAAGAACATCAGGAACTTTTTCAAGAATGCGGCAATGACCGTAAAGAACGCTTTCTCCGGCACTATCCGCAGAGTAAGGCTTGCAATTGCGAGAATGACCGCAGTTGCGGCTTGCGCACGCGGCGAGAACTACGTTGACAGCGGCGTGAAGATACTCATCGCCGTAGTTATCGGCGCACTTCTCCTCGCAGGTCTTTACAGCCTGTTCGGTGACACGATCATGCCCACAGTTACCCAGCGCGTCAAGGATATGTTCGACTTCAAGGGCTAATGGCGGTTATACAGTTTGCGGTGATCGCTGTGCTGCTCGGTATCGAGGTGTACTGCGACCTCAAAGACCGGATAATACCGAATGAAATATCGTTTGCGATAGCAGTCGCAGCCTTCATAGATTTTCACCCCGAAAATCTGTGGGGGCTGCTGCCCGCGGCGATGTTCTTTGTGGGTGCGTTATTCACCAAGATCGGCGGTGGAGATGTTAAAGCGGTCGCCGCAATCAGCCTGTCACTCGGACTCTGGAAAACACTCCTGCTGCTGTTCGCAGCGGAGCTGTCAATGCTGGTATTCTACGGAATATCAGTAATAATACAAAAGTTAAGGCACAAAACGGCAGACACAGCGCTGCCGTTTTTGCCTTTCATAACATTAGGATATATATTAACTATTTTTGTTTAACAGATTTATTCAACGAAAGGATAAATGATATATGAAATTTCTTAAAAACAGAACTGTCCTCGGCGTTCTCTGCATCGCCATTGCCCTCGTTATCTGCTTCGTGATAACACCGCTTTTCAATGCTTCGGCAGCGAATCTCACCAAGATAGTGCGTATCAAGAACGACATTAAGGTCGGTACGGAGATCACAAGCAAGGATATCGAGACTGTTGAGGTCGGAGCGTACAATCTGCCCTCGAATGTCATAACCAAGCCGGAAGATGTTGTCGGCAAGTACGCCGCTGTGGAGCTGCTCAAAGACGAGTATGTTCTTTCGACCAAGATCAGTGATACTCCCGCGACCGAAAATGTGTATCTGTATGGGCTGAACGGCTCAAAACGCGTTATGTCGGTGACTCTCCCCACGTTTGCAAAGGGACTCTCCGGCAAACTCATGTCCGGCGATATCGTGTCCATAATCGCGGTGGATTATCAGGAAAAGGGCGAGACTGTCGTACCGGACGAACTCCAGTATGTTCAGGTCGTGGCGGCTACGGATAAGCGCGGAAATGACGAAAAGGTAACCGAATACCGTGCCGACGGCGAAGAAGAAACCGACCTGCCCGAAACGGTCACACTTATGGTATCTCCGTCACAGGCAATAGTGCTTGCGGAACTTGAAGCTGAGGGCGAGATCCACATTTCCCTTGTTTACCGCGGAACACAGGAAAACGCGGACAAGTTCCTTGAAGCGCAGGAGAAGATACTGCAGGATAAGGCTGAGATTACAGTAACCGAGAAGCCTGCGGAAACAGAATCGGATGTGAAACCGGAAACAACAGCCGAGCTGTTCGGCAGTGAACCCGATGTTCCCGATGAAACAGAGGAAGCCGAAACAACGGCAGAGCTTGATATCCTGGACATTGTGAACGAGGAAGAAAGCGAGGCTGACGAGGAAACTGTTATCATAGATGAAACCACGGAGGTGACGGACGATGGCATCATTTCTGAATAAGCTTATGAAACATGGCGATGAGGACGAGGAACTCGACATGGAGTTCGACATTGCCGAGAGCGACTGCTTTGAGCTGCCGCCCGACCGTAAGGATAATCAGATACTCGCGGTCTGGGGGAGTCCTTCCTCTGGCAAGACTATAATGAGCGTGAAGATCGCCCGATATATCGCCGCGCAGAAAAAGAATGTCATTCTCGTTCTCGCGGATATGTCCGCACCGCCGCTCCCGTACATCTGCCCGTCCTCAGACCTTGAAGCAGAGGTGTCGCTCGGAACGATACTCGCCTCCGCCGAGGTCACGGGCAGCATCATCAAGCAGAATGCGATACTCCACAAGAAAAACGAGTATCTCACCATGCTCGGAATGCTCAAAGGCGAGAACGCATTCACTTACGCGCCGTACACGGAAACACAGGCAAAAGAGCTTCTGAACGAGCTTCGCCGTATGGCTGACTACATCGTAATCGACTGCACGAGCAATATCACAAATGACATTCTGTCGGCGGTGGCGCTGATCGACTCGGACGCTGTACTTCGCCTTGTGTCCTGCGACCTTAAATCCATAAGCTACCTGTCATCGCAGATGCCGGTGCTGCTCGACAATAAGTTCAATGTCAACAAGCAGTACAAGGCGGCAAGCAATATAGACGCGTTTCAGGCTGATGAGAACATCGAGCAGGTCGTAGGCGGTGTATCATTCAAGATACCGCATTCCGAGGAAGTGCATCAGCAGTTCCTCGCCGGAAACCTGTTCGGAGCGCTCTCCGCAAAGGACAGCAAGGACTTTCGTAAATCGGTGGCGAAGATATCCAACGAAATATTTGAGTTAGGGTGATGACTATGGCATTAACAGCAAATACGAACACACAGAACTTATTCTACAGATCAAGCGATACCAAGCAGTTTTCGGAGGTTCTCGAAGAAGTCCAGTCCTACGTTTCGAGCAAATACTCGGCGTTGGTAGTTGACGGCATAAACAACATAGGCACGGGCAACGAGGAAGTCAAGGCACAGGTCAAGCGGTACATCGGAAAGTACCTTCTTGACCACCGTCTGACGGTCGCGGACATGACGCAGCAGGAGCTTATTGACAAGCTCTACACCGAAATGGCAGAGTTTTCGTTTCTCACGAAATATATCTTCGGAACTGGCATTGAAGAAATAAACATCAACTCATGGGACGATATCGAGGTGCAGTATTCCTCCGGCGAAACGGTCAAGATCGACGAGAAATTTGAAAGCCCCGACCATGCAATAAATATCGTCAGAAGAATGCTGCACGTTTCCGGAATGGTGTTGGATAACACTTCTCCGGCGATACTCGGTCATTTGTCGAAAAATATCCGTATTGCGGTACTGAAAACCCCGCTGGTCGATGAAGATGTCGGTGTTGCCGCTTCAATAAGAATCGTAAACTCCCAGCATTTGACAAAAGAAGATTTTATCAAGCACGGTACAGCCACAGAAGAAATGATGGATTTTCTTTCATTCGTCGTTCGCTACGGAGCTTCCACAACTGTCGCGGGTGCGACCTCGTCAGGTAAAACAACGCTCACAGGCTGGCTGCTCACAACTATTCCGCACAACAAGCGTATTTTCACTATTGAAGCGGGTTCCCGTGAGCTTGACCTTGTTGAGCGTGACGAGAACGGAAAGATAATAAACAAGGTCATTCACACTATCACAAGAGAAAGCGAAGATGAGAAAAAGTCGATAACGCAGGATAACTTGCTTGATATGTCCCTGCGTTTCCACCCCGATTACATTGTTGTCGGCGAGATGCGTTCCAGCGAGGCAGATTCCGCTCAGGAAGCGGCTCGAACAGGACACACGGTAATTACTACAATACACTCGAATTCCTGTGAGGCTACATGGCGCAGAATGGTGACGTTGTGCAAGCGTAAATACCCGAATGTCGATGACACCGTCATTCTGAACCTTGTCACCGAGGCGTTCCCAATAGTCGTGTACGCAAAGCAGCTTGAAAACAAGCAGCGCCGTATCATGGAGATCATGGAATGTGAGATAAAGCCGGACGGAGAGCGTGAATACCATACGCTCTACCGTTACAAGATCAGCGAGAACCGTGTTGAGGACGGCAAGTTCATCATTAAAGGCGAGCATATCAAGGTCGAGGATCCGTCACCGTCCTTACAGCGCAGAATGCTTGAAAACGGCGCTTCGGTCGAGGAATTGAACAGATTTTTACGGAAAGGAGAGCATAAATGAACGCGGTATATTTAATTGCATTTATAGGCTTGGTTGTGGGATTTTTCCTGCTGTTCGGCATAACGCCGCTGGAATTCACGGACGGGCTGTTCGGATTCCTTACCGCAAAGCCGAATACTCTGAAATCGCAGATAAACGAGGCAACACAGCGCAAAAAGCCGAACTTCTTCCGCCGTGAGATCATGGAGGCACAGGAGATACTCAGGCTTACCAACCGCACGAATATGTTCTCGATGCTGTGTGTTTGCTCTCTCGGACTGGCGGCGATAGGACTGTGCGTTTCCATTCTGATCGGAAATGTGTTCCTTGCCCCGGTAATGGCGATAGGACTCATGTTCGTGCCGTTCTGGTACATCAAGACCACAGCTTCAAACTACAAGAAAGATATAGCTGCGGAGCTTGAAACTGCGCTGTCGATCATAACTACGGCGTACCTCCGCAACGAGGACATTATAACCTCGATAGAAGAAAATATCCACTATCTGAACGCGCCGGTCAAGACCGTGTTCGAGGAATTCCTGTCGAGCATAAAGCTGTCCAATCCCGATGTAGAAGCGGCTCTGCTGGCAATGAAAAAGAAGATCGACAATGAGGTGTTCCACGAATGGATAGACGAGCTGATCCTCTGTATGAACGACCGCTCGCTCAAATCCACGCTCACTCCGACCGTCAACAAGTTTTCGGATATGCGTGTGGTTAACGCAGATCTCGAATACATGATAACCGGACCGCGCAAGGAGTTCATCACAATGGTGTTCCTCGTTGTCGGTAATATTCCGCTGTTGTATATGCTTAACAAAGCGTGGTATACAAGCCTTATGGAAACAACGCTCGGACAGATAGTTCTTGCAGTCTCGGCGGTTGCAATATTTATTTCAACGGCGATAGTCATTAAGTTGACAAAGCCGATAGAGTACAAGAGATAAGGGGGACGGACTTATGGTTATTTTACTTGCAGTAAGCGGTGTCGCACTTGCGGTAGGTCTGTTCTTCCTTATGGCAGATGTGCTGAAAATACCGTATCTGAAAACATCGAAGGCAGTAATGTCGGTCGGTAAGACCGACAAGAAGATATCCAAGACAATAGACGCTGTGCTGGTCGATGCGGCGGTTCGCATAGGCAAGCTCATTCCAATGGATAAGTACAAGCGCATACGCATGGAAAAGACGCTTGCGTCAGCGGATATAAAGATGACACCGGAAACATTCAGGGCGTATTCGCTGTTAAAGGCTCTCGGTGTCGGGTTGCTCATAATCCCGTGTGCGTTTATCTTCCCCATGATCGTGCCGCTGGTGATAATCCTTGCGGTGACGGTTTATTTTAAAGAGATTGGCAAAGCAGACGAGCAGATGAGAAAGAAGCGTGCAGCCATAGAGGGAGAACTTCCCCGCTTTGTGGCAACGGTCGAACAGGAGCTTAAAACCTCCCGTGACATACTCTCCATAATGGAAAACTACAAAAAGCACGCAGGCGAGGTGTTCTCGTATGAGCTGGATGTCACTACTGCGGATATGCGCTCATCAAGCTATGAGGCGGCGCTGACCCGTTTTGAATCTCGTATAGGCTCCTCACAGCTCTCCGATGTTGTTCGCGGTCTGGTATCGGTCATCAGAGGTGACGACAGCGCGGTATATTTCAAAATGCTCGCTCACGATTTCAAGTTAATGGAGCTGCAGCGGCTCAAGAACGAGGCACAGAAGATACCGCCGAAAATACGCATATTCAGCCTTGCAATGCTGATGACATTTCTGCTGACATATCTCGTGGTAATGGGAATGCAGCTTATTGACGCACTCGGCACGATGATGTAAAGGTAGGTGCGAATGGAAAGAATAAGAAAAATCGTAAAATGCAAGCGCGGCGAGGGTTACATAGACGTATGCATTATCGTGCTTGTATTCGTGATGATAATGGCGCTGATGCTGGCGGCTGTTCCCGTGTTCGTGGCAAAGATTCAGCTCGACAACTTTGCGGACGAGCTTGTCCGTGAAGCTGAGATAGCCGGTCAGATCGGCTCGGAGACTACCGCGAGAGCGGCTGTACTTTCGGAAAAGACCGGACTGCACCCGACAATAACATGGTCGCGTTCAGGTAAGGTGCAGCTCAATCAGGAATTCACGGTCACGCTTACCACCACCAAAGACATAGGGTTCGGTCCGTTCGGCAGCTTCCCTGTGGAGCTGAAAGCGGCGGCCTCGGGCAAAAGCGAGGTGTACTGGAAATGAGGAAATTCCTGCATCGCTTAAAGAGCAAGAAAGGCTTCTCCGGTCCGTGGGTAGTCGTTGTCGCAATGATCGGCGTTATGCTGTTTGTGGTCATCAGTCAATACATCAGGCTGATGACAATTGCATCGGGTGTCAAGGACGCTGTTCAGTCTGCCGTGATCTCCGCCTCGGTCAGCAATTGGGCGAATGTTTATCCGTGTATCCGGGAGGGGTATGCGGGCGGGTACAGATACACAAAAGGCGCTTGGAATGAGCGCATGACGAGCGGAAACATATACGGCAGACTGTCAAACCTGCTCGGACTTGAATACAAGAACGGAAAATACTGCTCGGTAACGGGCGACGGCGTGGAATACGCTGTTTACGGTCTGAACGTCCACATAGACAACTCGCCGTTTGCGCCGAGCAGCACCGACGGCATTCAGGAATTTCAGGCAACATCGAGGATAACGCTTGAAGTTCCGCTGTCCTTTGGCGGTGATATACTCCCGCCGATGAAAGTGGATTTGTTGGTTAAGTCCAAATATATGCCCAAGTTTTAGGTGGTAAGGTAGATTTTTCGGTTTTGGGCTGGACTTGCCAAAACCATATATGGTATTGTGGTGTGTAATAAGAACAGGCAGCACGAAATGACAAGGATGTCATAGGAAGGCTTCACAAAGCGCCTCACGGACGAGGCGCACTTAAAGAAACCTTCAAGAAAACAGAAAGGTGTGATCATTATGACAAAGAACGGAAAAAGAAATGCCCTCATAGGCACGGTATCTGCGGCTTGCATAGCGATGATTTGCGTGATAGGCTCACAGTTCATCGACACGGACAACAGCAAGATCGTATCGCATGACGCGCCCGGCTCCGACAAGGTCGGTGTGCAGATAAGCACGACTGCTCCGTTAATCGCAGAGGAAGAAAATGCGGAAACTACGGCTCCCACGGGCTCGGCTGATACCACAAGACCTGCCGAGGGCAGCGGTACAGATGATACGACAGCCGCAAACGATGACATCATCGTAGTGGCAGTAACGACTACGACTGCCGGAAACTATACCTATCCGAGCGGTGGTATGGTGACAGATACAGCAGCCACCACAGCGGCTTACACCACCAAGAGCATGGTGGTGGTAGATCAGAGTTTCGAGGAAGCGACAAAGCCTGTGACAGAGCCTCCCGCTCCCGAGGTATCTGACGAGGCGGCACTCACGAACGCTGACACCGAGCCGACATACAATGCCGAACAGACAACGGTCATTGTAACGACTGCTCCCCCGACTACGCCGAAGAACGGCGAAACAAGCGGTAATATGATTTATGCCATAGGCTTCGGCTGGGTAGTCAATGAGGGCGGCGGCGGTGAAGGCTCCACGAACGATGAAATGTACTGCAACGGCAACAAGATAGGCTACTTCGGATAAGGATAACGGTTACATGAACGCCCGCGGGACAAAACCTGCGGGCATTCGGTTTGTGAGGTATGTATGTATTGTGAGAATTGCTACAAGGAGATAGAGAACGGCGAGAATTACTACAGCCACATAGCGACAGGGCTGTGCTTCTGTTCGCTTGAATGTCTGACGGACTGGCTGATATACAGTCATGCGGTGGAGATAGAATCGTCAAAAACCGACGGTCAATCATAATAATCTGGATAAATAATGTCAAATGTGTACTTGGCATGATCTGTGATAACAGTAATGCTGTTACCGTTTTTAACAAGCTCTCCGCAGCTTGTGCGATAATACTTCATTCCGTTATCTATGTATGCGAAAAACTTGCCAGGGTGTTTATTTACGCTTTCGTAAAGCTTCATATTTCCGACAAAACCGAGGTATTGTAAACGAGTATATTTTTGATCTTGTGTAAGATTCTCCGAAACCTTAATATCGGATAATTTTGTCCAGAAATAATCCTTTATCAGCTTTGACATTTTCTCATCTCAACTTCCCTATGTGCTGTGTGCGGTTCGGTTTATTATACCTCTGAAAAAAAGAAAAGTCAACCGTTTCAGAAAGATTTTATCCACAAGAAAGGAGTCCCATGAAAAGAATAAAAAAGATCATAGCGTCCGCTCTGCTTGCCGTGTTCATTGGTTTGCAGAGCGTTCCTGTTTATGCAGACGGCTCGGTAGGCGACCCGAACATCGAAAACGGCGGTGGCGGTCTGCAAAGCGGTACATCATCAAACTTCTGGTATCAGACCGATGACGGTGTTCGTGTCACGATAGTCGATTCCAAGACCGGAGAAGAAAAATCTTCGTCTATCGACTACACTAACCAGCACCCGAACGACATACAATTTCATTTCGGAAAAAACAGCAAGCGTGACTATACCGGCGGCACTGCGCTCTCTCTGAGCACCGGTTCATACACATACAAGAATCCTGCTCAATCTCTGCCGAAGATCGTCGGTGACGGCGAGTACTATGTTTCAAACATAGATGAGATACGCAGCTATTTCACAGATGAGCAGGTGGTCAGGGCGATAGCTTCCGACCTCGGTTTTAAATTCGATGATCTCATAAACGGAGATTACAAACTGATGATAGAGCCTGTAGTATATATCACTTTCAATGGCGTTAGGTATGCGATGACTGCCACAGAAGCTGCTCTTCTGAATATTCAGACCGGCGGTGACCTCATAAACAAGTTCGGCCCTCTGTCACATAAGAATCTGCCGCTGGCAATGTTCCTCGAGGACGACGATCTCGGATATACTGCGTGGTCGGGTTCGACAACATCGAGAGCAACGGACAGCGATATTATCAACTATCTCGGTGTCGGCATTGTGTCCTTCAAAGAGCCGGAGGAAGAAGTCGAGGTCGATACATCGGATTACGAATACCGTGTCGATACCGATGTTTACACTTCTGTCACCGTTTCCGGCGGCAAGCACACTCCCGACAATCCCGTGACAGTTATATTCGAGATAAAGAACACCTCGTACACCGTAAACAACATCGTGTATCCGGACGGAGCGTCACAGCTTGTTTGGGTAAAATGGCATACCCCGACCACTCCGCAGAAGATAACGATAAAGGTCACGGTCATCGGCGGCGCTGAAACAAGCAAAGGCACGATCATAGCCAACATCGTTGATCTTGACGAGAACCCGCCTCCCGACCCGAAAGCCACCGACCGCAACGACACATTTTCACCTGTCAGTCCTCCGAATAAGGCACAGTGTACAACTGCTGCATGGTCAAGATATTACGCTTATTGGGTGCCGGATTGGGTATGGATATCCAATTGGGTCTGGTATCCCCATATAGCGGACGGAAAAATTGTGGGCGGTCATTGGGAGGATCACGGACATTGGGAAGATAAAGGTGATTGGAGCTTCGATCAGAATATGTACTCCGCTTCGCTGAACGCGAATATGACCATAACACCGGACGAGAAAAATCCCACCAAGACCGGAAGAACGATGAAATCCGGCTACGGAATCAATGAGCGTGTGACTGCGACCGTCAGCGGCTCCGGTGAACATACCGACATTCAGAATGCTGTCACTTACTTTCCGGAATTCAAGTACAAGAAATACTGGCGCTTGCTCGAAAAGGTGTCTGGCGGGTATGAGTTCAAGAAGAACGAGTACAGCACTTACGAGAACAAGACTCACTTCACTCCCGTGTGGTATCCGGACGGCAGCTACACACCCTACACCTGGGTGATCGACTGCTGGACCCCCGCGGGAATGCTGTCTGTGAACCTCACCGACAGCGTAACGATCAAGGGCAATGTCTATGATGACTGGCACATTGCCAAAACCTACTGAGAAAGGACGAAAATATGACGAAGAAAAAAAGGATCATTAAAACCGCAATTTTCCTGCTTGTGATGACAGTCTTCACGGCGGCATTCTCTGTCACGGCGTTTGCTGACGGCGGCAGCGTATCACAGGCGATAGAGGGTACATGGAATACTGCATCGGGGCAGATCAAGGACGTTGTCAACAATGTTGTGTTCCCGATAATTGACGTTATCCTTGCGGTATTTTTCTTTGCTAAACTGGGCCTCGCATATTTTGATTACCGGAAAAGTGGGCACTTCGAGTGGACAGGTCCGGCGATACTTTTCGCTTGCCTTATCTTCACTCTGACAGCTCCAACCTACGTCTGGACAGTTGCGGGGGTATAACGGATATGGCGACAATGAACTTTTTTACATCGGAATTAAAAAAGATCGCCGACCTGTGTGAATTTGTCGGCGAGCCTAAGTATGTCGGGAGAGCCTGTGTGTTCAGGCTCTCCGATGATGTTACGGGAAAAATGGAGTTTATGACCGAGGGTATAGCGGATCATTACAGCGCACTCAAGCTGACCCTGTTCAACCGCAAAGAGGGCGTTATCGACACGCAGAGGATAAAGCTTGAAGATGTTATCGGCAACATTCGTGTCGGAGGTGATATCCGAAAGCCTCATATCTGGATAGACAGAAACCCGGAATGGTACGGCTTCAAGCCTACAGATGCGCACTACAATGCGCTTGCGCAGGCAGCGGATGATTACCTCGAAATGTTTGTGGAACCGCAGATGAATGAGGGTATGGGAATGGGAATGTGATCACTGCGTCACTTCAAGTGTATCAGAGTCGATATATATTACGGGGCGATCCTTGTTCAGAGCGTATCCGACTGCATCAGGGATCTCCTCGCCGGCTGTTACGGCAATGACGATATCGCAATTATCTATCATGTATCTGTCGGCAGCTTCATACAAGTCCTTGTCGGTTTCGCAAAGGTCTGTGTATTCAGGCGGGAGAGCGGGCGCGGAATCGGCTGTCTCGATCACCTTGTAATAGCGGTCGCGCCAATCCTCCGCCCAGCCCTCGTCCTGCAGATCGCACGGTACAACGACTCCGATCTTGACGGACTGACCGAGACCCCGTACTGCAAGAGCAATCTCAAGGCTCCAAAGCGGAACACCGAAGTCGCCGTTCGACATAACGGTAAATTCGGTATCACGGGCGACCTCTTGAAATATGGTCGAAAGCTTCTGTTTAAGCCCGATAACAATATCCTCGGCTTCGTTGTACTTGTAGCGAAGCTGCTCGACAGGAACCGACACGATAGCGGCGGTGTATTCTTTCTTCATAATCTTTTACTCCGATAAACAAAAAGTGTGCGACAATTAATGCCGCACACGAAAAATGCAGACATTGATTGTCGTCACACAATTTACCTCAATGATACTCCAAAAAGCACACAGAAGAAAAGCCTGCATTTTTACCGAAGTAAAAATGTGCTTATTTGGAGATGATTATTCTATTTTGAGGTAAAAGTGTGACATAAATAGTATATCACAAACTTTAGTATCTTGCAAGAGTTTTTTGCAAAATAAATCCCCGACAAAAATCGGGGTTCACAGGTAGGTGAAACATTGTTTTTACTTGATTTCTCGGTCGATCAGCTGATGAATATGCTGCTCGACTGGATATACCAACAGATCGTAAAGGTCATAGGCGATTTCTTCGGCACGATAAACCAAATGGGTGTCGATCTGTTCAGCCAACCGTGGATACAGCAGATAGTGGCGCTGTTCTCGAAGCTCGGCTGGGCGCTGTTCGCGGTCGGGTTCGTGGTGGCGATATTCGAGTTCGCTATCGAATATCAGAATGGGCGCGGTGACCCGAAAGCCCTCGCGCTGAACACGCTCAAGGGCTTCTTCGCAGTCAGCCTGTTCACGGTACTGCCCGTAAGACTGTATGCTCTGTCCCTCTCGATGCAAATCGGAATGAACTCGGATATGACCGGCTACATTCAGGTCGATGCGGTCAAAAGCTATGTGGATATCGCGCTCGATGTCATAAGCGTGAAGCTTTTCGGTCCGCTGCTCGCTATCATCATAATCGTCATGATGGCGTATGCGGTGGTCAAGGTGTTCCTCGCTTCGCTCAAACGCGGCGGCATACTGCTGATACAGATGGCAATAGGCAGTCTGTACATGTTCAGCGTTCCGAGGGGCTATACAGACGGTCTTATTATGTGGATGAAACAGGTCATTGCGCTGTGCCTCACATCATTCCTGCAATCAACGATGCTGATAGCGGGACTGATACTGTTCAAGGACACATGGCTGCTCGGTCTCGGCATAATGCTCGCAGCCGGAGAGATACCGAGGATAGCGGGCAATTTCGGGCTTGAAACGGCGGCAAGACCCAATGTGAACATGGTGATAAACACGGCACAGTCGGCAGTGCATCTTGTAAAAATGGTCGCAAAGTAAGGAGAGACAGCATGACAAATTACATTTACCCCGACAATCTGAAAAGCGCACCTATGCTGTTTCTCTGGCGGCTTCAGGATCTTGTCAAGATCGGCATCGGTGCAATAATATCGGTAGTGGCGCTTGCGGAAACAGGCTTCACGATACCGCTGGTAATAACGATAGCTTACGCATTCCTTGCCATACGGTTCGACGATACATCTATCCTCGATTTCCTGCGGTACGCGGTAAACTACTTCTTTATCGAACAGCAGGAATACCGTTGGCAAATGCGGAAAGGAGAAGAATAATTGCAGACAAAGAAAAAGCAGCAGCTTGCCGAGCGCAAAAAGCTCGCAACAAGGCAGCTCATCGGCATTGAGGGTATAACCGAATACTCGCTGAAAACGGGTTCCAATACGGAACTCGTTTTTTTCAGCATAAAGCCGAGCAATATCTCGGTGCTGTCCGAAGAAGCCCTCGGAGTAAAAATATATGCTCTGATGTCCGTCCTCAAGGGCGTGACCGAGGTGGAGCTTGTGTGCATGAACAGCCGTGAAAGCTTTGAAAGCAACAAGGCATTCATTAAAAAGCGGATAGCGGCAGAGGAAAATCCCTCTGTTCGGGAACTGCTCGAAAAGGACGCTGTCCATCTCGACCACATTCAGGCGCAGACAGCGACTGCCCGGGAATTCCTGCTCCTTATCAGGACGCGGAACATGAAGGAAAAGGAGCTGTTCGCGCATCTCAACCGTGTGGAAAAGATCGTTCTCGAAAACGGCTTCACGGTATCAAGATTCGATAATAACGGCATCAAGACGCTCCTTGCGGTGTATTTCGAGCAGAACACCACAAATGAGAAATTTGAGGACATTGACGGAGAAAGGTGGCTCATAAATGAGTGATAAGATAAAGCTGAATGTCACAATGAAATACAAAGCTGATTCGTACAAACAGGCGAACAACCTTTGCGTTGTTGAAGAAATAGTTCCTATTCCGGACGCTGATTTTTTGGAAATGGCGACATTTCCGTGCAGGGACAATCCGTACATAGCACTGCATAAAGGTTCTATGTTCGCGGACAGCGAAGCGATGCACTGTGTTCTTTTTATCGCGGAAAAACAGGGCGACGGCTTCCTGGTGGAATCCGAGGGGTACGACTACGCGAGATATTCGCAGTACATTCCCCATGCGGGGGATATTGTTGCGGGACAGCAGCTGAGACTTTCGGAAGCTTCCGAAAAGCTGTATGCGGCATTGGAGAAAAATCTCGATTTTCTTGCCGCCGAGTCCAGGGCGGAACCGAATTACAGGATACCGATAGACGCGGTGTTTGATACTCCCGAAATAGACGAGTGCCTTCTTGAACTTGCCGGTGAGCTTTTAAAGGAACAGACCGAGTTTGCCGATATAAGGCTGTCGTGCAATGACAGGATCATCACGATAGACGGCGATAAATACGATACTCTGCGCTTTATCAGCCCGCTCCGTGTAGATACAGACCTGCTTGTCACGTTAGCACCGGTAGAACCGGAGAAAGCATTGGAATACGCAACATTCATAAACAACGAGATTGATGCGGATATGATGCTTTCTATCCATTACGGACTTATGGAGCATTGTTCGGACAGAACGCTTACAGACAAGGTGTATTCTGTTTTCCCTAAAGTAGAGGAAATGGGCAGTGAACTTGTCGGTGTTACTACAGTTAAGCTCATTAAGCCGCTTGATGAGCAGGATATGGAAACGCTCAAAGACTTCATAACCGAACAGTATTCGCAGGAATGGGGCAAGCGTTTCTATGACAAAGGACTGTATTACGGCGAAGATCGAATATATGTCGGTTTCGGGAATTCCGATGACTTTCAGCTTATACCCGAAGAAGAATGGGATCAGTCGCAGGGCGAGGGTCTTGCGCTGCAGCAGTAAAGGAGATGCGAATATGAGTGATAACAAACTTGAAACTGCCGTTGCAAACGCACTTGGCGATATTATCGAGGAAATGAAAGGCGCAGACGATTATTGCCTTTCATACGAGCAGTTTATGTCTGACCCCGGAATCGCCGAGTGCGTCATAGACTGCGCCAAGCAGCTTACGCAGAGCCGCCCGGAGTTTGCTGGGCTGACCATAAATTCCGGCAACGGCTTTGTGGCATTCGGACAGGAAGAACTTAAAACCGTCCGCCTCATATCTCCCCTCAAGGTTTCAATAAATGAACCCGAATACGATGATCAGTATGATCTGTCCGCTCGGCAGGCTGTTGAATATGCCGATCTTATCAATGGCAGAATCGCTGCATACATTATGGACGAAGAACGGGAGCGCGGACTTATGCATTGGTACGATAAGCCTACTTCCATAAGCAGCAAGGTATATTCCGCTTTTCCGTCCGTGGAGGTCATAGACGGCGAACTGAAAGGGGTTACTACTCTTCGTGTTCGCGGAGAACTCGACAATCATGAACTGCATGAACTCCGTGAATACCTGACAGGACAGTATAGCGATGGCTGGGGCGAAGGCTTTGAGCAGCAGGAAATAAAAACAGGCGACCGTGACAGCCCGGAAATATATGTCAGCTTCTGGGGCGCTCGCGGTTACGAACTGACCGTGGAAGATGCCCCGCAGAACGATCAGACGCTTTCAATGTGAGGTGCTTATGACGAAGAAGAAACCCAATATCAAGGAAACACACTTTGCGACCCGCAACAGCAAGGATTTTGTGGATATGATCGCACCCTCGGTGATAAAGTTTTTCACCGATTATTACATCTGCGGAAACACATTCCGCTGTGTGTGGGCGCTGCGGGAATACCCCACATCGACCTCGGAACAGGCGATACTTCGCTATCTCGGAGAGAAAGACGGTGTGACGCTTCACATCTATACCCGCCATGTGACCGCGACCGAAGAAAAGCGTATTATCGCCAATGCCGCCAATAAGAACCGCTTACAGAGGACATCGACCAATGACCTTCAGCAGACCGTTACCGCAGAAAACAACCTGCAGGATGTGACTCAGCTTGTAGCGGATATGCACCGGAATCGTGAGCCCTTGCTCCATGTCGCGGTGTACATTGAGATCATCGCCGACAGTCTTGACAACCTGCGGAATATGCAGACAGAGGTGCAGACGGAGCTTGTGCGCTCAAAGCTGAATGTCGATAAGCTCATGCTCCGCCAGCAATCGGGATTTACCTGTGTGATGCCGTCCGGCAGGAATGTGTTCAAGGAGCAGTTCGAGCGTGTTCTCCCAGCATCGTCAACAGCGAATCTCTACCCGCTGTCATTCAGCGGTAAGACAGACGAGAACGGCTTCTACCTCGGGCGGGATAAGTTCGGCTCGAATATTATCGTTGATTTCGATAAACGAGCGTCCGACAAGACTAACGCCAATGTCCTTATCCTCGGAAACTCCGGTCAGGGCAAATCGTATCTGTTGAAGCTGATACTCTGCAATCTCCGCGAGAGCGGAAAGAGCATAATCTGCCTTGACCCCGAGCTTGAATACAAGGAGTTGACCGCCAATCTCGGCGGCTGTTTCATTGACCTTATGGACGGACAGTACATCATCAATGTGCTTGAACCAAAATCATGGGACGACGGCAGCTCGGATGACGGCGAAGAAGTCCCCGAGGCATTCAAGGCAAAGACCAAACTCAGTCAGCATATATCGTTCCTGCGTGACTTCTTCCGCTGTTACAAGGATTTCACAGACAGAGAGATCGACACGATAGAGATCATGCTGCTGAAACTTTATGAGAAATTCGGGATCTCCGATAACAGCGATTTTTCAAAATACACACCGACAGATTATCCGATATTATCGGACTTGTATGCTCTGCTTGAAAGCGAGTACAAGAATTATGATGCGAAGAAGAAAAATCTGTATGACGAGAAAACCTTGCAGAATATATGCCTCGGGCTTCATTCCCTGTGCATGGGTGCGGAAAGCAAGTTCTTCAATGGCTACACGAATATAACAGACGGCAAATTCGTGACATTCGGTGTCAAGGGACTGCTGCAGGCTTCAAAGAATATCCGCAACGCTCTGCTGTTCAACGTGCTGTCATATATGTCGAACGAACTGCTGACCAAAGGAAATACTGTTGCGAGTCTTGACGAGTTCTACCTGTTCTTGTCCAATCTAACGGCGGTGGAGTACATCAGGAACTTTATGAAGCGTGTTCGTAAAAAGGAATCCTCAGTTATACTGGCATCGCAGAACCTTGAGGATTTCTGTCAGGAACACATCAAGGAGCTGACAAAGCCGCTATTCTCGATACCAACACATCAGTTCATATTCTATGCCGGAGCGGTCGATGCCAAATTCTACACAGACACATTGCAGCTCGAAAACTCCGAGTACGCGATCATACGCTACCCACAGCGCGGAGTGTGTTTGTACAAATGCGGCAACGAGCGCTACTGTCTCTGTGTGACCGCTCCGCCGCATAAGGCTGCGCTGTTCGGGTCTGCGGGTGGAAGATAAATATTTCCGAAAGAGCTGTCGAGAGATCGGCGGCTCTTTCTTCGGGAGGTGAAATACTACGATACAGGATCAAAAGTTTGGGGTCGAAATAGAGCTTACCGGACTGACACGACAAGATGCAGCCCAAACGCTTGCGGAATATTTTCATACCACATTCACTCATGTCGGCGGAGCGTATGATCCATATACTGTGCGTGATAACAGCAACCGAACATGGAAATTTGTATATGACGGCAGCATCGATTGTAAAGATCGGCACGGCAACCCAAAAGGCAGAGAATATTCCGTAGAATTCGTGACACCCATATGCACCTACGATGATATACCCGTAATTCAGCAAATAGTCAGAGAACTCAGGCACAACGGCGCAATTGCTGATAAGAGCTGCGGTATTCATATTCATGTCAACGGTGCACTGTTCGATGCCCGGTCACTTCGTAATCTGACAAATATAATGCGCTCAAAAGAGGATCTGATATACAAAGCTCTTAAAGTCAATCCCGCCCGTGAACACAGATACTGCAAAAAGGTCGATGAAGAATTCCTGCAGGAGCTGAATAAGAAGAAACCCAAAACTCTTAACAAGATACAGGACATATGGTATCAGGGTCATGACGGCAGTAATACTCACTACCATCCAACAAGGTATCGAGCCTTAAACTTACATTCGTTGTTCTCGAAAGGCACTATCGAATGGAGGGTATATAATTCCACAACCCACGCTGGAAAAATAAAAACATATATACAGTTAAGCCTTGCGATCTGCAATCAAGCGCTCACTCAAAGCTGTGCGTCATATCGAAAAACGCAAAGCACCAACGAAAAATATACTTTCCGAACGTGGCTGCTGCGGCTCGGAATGATCGGTGATGAATTCAAGACCGCCCGAATGTTTCTGCTCGAAAACCTTGACGGCTGCATTGCTTGGAAAGACCCGTCACAGGCTTTGGCACAGCGTGAACGGCTGCGTGCAGCTCATGAAAATGAACCGGTTCAGGAGCAATATGAGGAATCCGAAGAACAGCAGTATTCCGAACAGGAAGAAGAATCAATGTCAATGACAATGACCATGTAAAGGAGAAATATGTCAAAGAAAACTTTATACATCGCATACGGCAGTAATATTAATCTCGGGCAAATGGCATACAGATGTCCGACTGCCGAAAAGGTCTCGCCGGGGTTCGTTGAGAATTACGAGCTTGAGTTCCGCAGGGTCGCAACTATTGTTCCCAAGCAGGACAGCAAGGTTCCCGTGCTTGTGTGGCAACTGAAGCCCGAAGATGAAAAAAATCTTGACCGCTACGAGGGATTCCCCCATATGTACCGCAAGGAAATAATCCCCGTTAAGATCGGTGACAAGGAATTCAACGGAATGGTGTACATCATGAATTACGGCGAGCCGCAGCCTCCGACCCGTGAATACTATCAGGGTATCGAAGCCGGTTACGAGGCAAACGGTATGGATACTGCGCCTTTAAGAGCTGCATGGAACAGAGCTTACGATCAGTACACAACGCGCATTATACAGCAATCCCGAGATATTTCCGAGAGCGGAAATGAGGAATATGACTACGATGAGGACTGCGACGAGGACGAGGATCCCGACATGAACGATATCCAGTCTCAGGAGATGTGATATGGCGGCGGGAGCAATAATAACAAAGGTAGCCGGAGCGGTACTCTCCAATGAGAAAGGACGCGAGCTTGTCCTTGTGCTGATCACGGCGATCCTGTTGCCGATAATAATGATCATTCTTGTGTTTATCTCGATATTGTCAGGAACCACCAGCGCCAATGTATCGCTGCTTGATTGCAGTTTCAAAAATGTGGCGATACCGAGCAGCTTCACCGATGAACAGTCTCAGGCGATAGAGGAAATGCGTGACAGCCTCGCAAACATAGATGAAATAATTGCGGAGAAAGAGAATGCAGCCGACTACGATGCGAACATGGTCAAGGCTGTTTTTTATTGTCTGCAATTCGGCGCGCAGCCTTCCGAGGACGATGTCGAATTCGATATGGAACTGTTCTGCGAGTGCTTTGAGGGTATTTCGTATTCGGAAATAGATGATGCATACGAGAATATATCGGAAAACTTTCCCGACTTGGAGGTGACTGAAAATGTAAAAATAGGTGTGGAGAATGTTTATAAATACTTGACCGGAGGTGACAACTAATGAAGTACAGAGGAATGTTCGTGGAGATAACTCCCGAAACCGGAATCGAACGCGAGGATAAGGACGGCAGTATAAAGCTGTGTTTCGGCAGCCGCTACCGCATCTATTCCGATGAGGAAATGCAGGATATGACAGACGAGTTCTGTGCCGCTGTCGGATTTGAACTGCCCGATGACAGCACGGAGAACGCAGAGTTTTTTGCAAGGGAGTATATCGACTGTGAATTTAAAAGACTTGCTCACGAAAATATCGAACAGAAAGAAGGAGGAATCGCCATTGCGATTTGACAGAAAGGACTTCAACCCCATGACACACATGGGTGTATGCGCGGAGGACTGCAAGATGATTTCCCTTGCACTCTCGCAAAAAAAGACACTTACCATTGACAGCGAAGGTCACATCTACGACAACACCGGTCGCTGGATAGCCGACGGAAAGGAGCGCGGATAATATGCCCGAAGGAACAAACACAAAGGCTCTGTACACAGTGATCGAGAGCAGCACAACGACATATTTCCACTCATATAATTCAGGTGGATTGTCGTTCCCGTTCCACATCTACGACAAGGCTCAAAGCATAGCCGAGATCATCAGAAACAGCGGCTTTCAGGACACTGTATGGGCAAAAGATGTCCTGCCGCTGATGTCCACGGACAATAAATTTTATCCCGAAAACAAGAACGAATATCTTATGACGCCGCTGCCCGTAGATCTTGCAAGAGAGCATTTTGAAAACTTCCGCAAGGGTCTGGATTTCGGATATTCGATAACGCTTGATTACGACCGCAAGACAGTAGGTATTGAGATCAACCGGAACCTTGTGCATACGAATGTGCAGGATATACATATCTCGGTCAACGATCCGAAGGTCATAAAGCTATTGAGCATGGACTGCGCCGATGCCGCCGACCGTGAGTGTGAATTCCGGAACGCGTTTGCCGAGCCGCCGAAGCCCGCCAAGAACTACATTATGAGCGTAAAGCTCGAATACAACGGAAAGCATTTTATCTCAGGTCTGCCGATGGACGAGGACGGTATAGATACCGCGAAGGTAAACCTCGGCGTGAACGATCTCGATTACTGCAATATAAGCGTGGACATCAACAACCGATATCTCAACAGCATTGCGGAAATCTCTGAGCAGAATTTCACGGAGCTTAACAGCATTGCGGATTGGGCTGAGAGCGCTGACGAGGACGAACTGAAAAAGTTCGCCGCCGCTGTTCAGGCTTACTGCCCACGCACAATTTACGGCATCAGCAATATAGTCGATAATCTGAGCAATATTGAGTTGGTGGAGGTCTACAGCGCCGAAGAATACGGACACGAGGCTCTTTACGGCTACAACAGCCGCAGTGATTTGACCGACTGTTTCTCGGAAACCATAGAGGACTACATTGATTTTGACCGTTACGGTCGTGATCTTATGGATGAAGATGGAGCGATAGAAACAGAATACGGCTACATCTACAGCGAGGACGGTTTCGAGCTTGACGAAACACCGTCAATGCAGATGTTGTGATCCTGCAATAAGTATATCACTTATTTTGCGGAACGTCAATTAAAAAATGAAGGGATGGTACAGCACATTGCCAAAAATAGAAAATCAATGGATGTATGTATATGTGTGTTACGCCGGAGAGGAAGAAAGTGTTATGCTCCCTCTTGACGACGAAAAACGGGAATGTCTTCTGAAAGACTTACAGATGGAAAAGCTGTCGGACGGATATCTCTACGGCTGGCACGCAACTCAAGGTATCGAAAAATTATGCAATGTTCATGTTGAACACGACACGGATATAGAGAAGCTCAGTGAATTTGCGGAGTGGGTAATGTGGGCGTGTGAGCAGGATACGGATCCTAACCCTACAGAGGTGTTCACAGCGATATTGTATTCCAAAATGAGAGATCACCCCGTAAGTGTGGAGGAAGCTATAGAGATCGCCCAAAACCTTGACCGCTATGAGGTTATTCCGGTGGACGATGCTTATGAATACGGCTATGAGTATTTATATGGCGGTAATAACGATATGACCTACTCGGAATTCGCAGAATCGGTTGAGAAATACATTGACTTTGAGGAATACGGAAAAATGCGGCTGGAGGCTGACGGAGCGATAAAGACCGAGCATGGATATGTTATAGAGCATGACAGCATTCAGCCTGTTCGGGGGCAGGAGCAAACAATGTAACAAATACGAAAGGAAGAATCAATGGATAATAACGCTCTCTACTGCGTCATAGAAAATCGCAGAGAAAGATATTTCACAAGCAGGCTCGCGGGCGGGTTCTCCTATCCGCTGATAGTGTTCAACACCGCCGATTCGCTGTCTGAAACCATGAGCAGTAACTCCCTCGTCGGGCGGTGTGAGGCTGCCGACCTGCTTCCGATAATGACGGCAAACGAGATGTTCCCCGAAACCTGCACGGGAGTTAAGCTGTTCAGCGAGATATCCGACAGCAGCTTCTGTCAGAAGGCTGACCGATTCGGGATAGACGATGACTATTCGTTCTTGATAACGCTTGATTTTGACAAGCGTGAGATAGGGTATAAATTCAATCCGAATGCCCTCGGCTTCGACCTTGACGATACTACTGTCAGCGTCGATGATATGAACCTTGCAGCCGAATTGGAAGATGAGATCAAGGATTCGTTCGCTCGTGAAAAGCTTTGGCATGACATTCTTCTTTCCCACTCCGGTCAGGAAAACATCAAAAAAGCTCCTGTAATGTCAGCTCGATGTGAATGCCGCGGCGGTGATTTTACCGTAAAGCTGCCGCTTCAGGAAAGCAATATCACGGAGTTAAAAAAGCAGCTCAACATAGACGATATCGACAGGATAAAGGTCACAAAAGCATACACCGACTTGAAATATCTGCAGCTCGTTACCACTTGCAAGGATATGACCCTGTCGGGATTGAACGAGATAGTTGAATGGGCGTGTGAGCAGCGTATGCAGGAGCACTCGGATGCTCACCCGCTCAAGGTCTTCGCCGCTGTTCTGGAATCCACAGATACTCATTCGATGTCCGAAATGCTGAATATTGTTCACAATATTGACAGCTACGAGCTGTTGGAATTGTTCAGCACCGAGGACTACGGAAGATATATCTATGAAACCAACCCCGGAAATATCAGTGATAAGGAGCTGCTCGACAGCCTTGAGGGCTACATTAATTACTATGACTACGGCGTTATGAAAGCGGAGCAGATCGGCGCGGTGGAGACAGATTACGGCTTCGTTATCCGTCACAGTGACATAGAACAGACGGAAACGCAGGACACGGTGATGTCGATGTGAGCAGACGAAACATAGATACCGGCGGTCAGCTTTTGTTTGGATTGAGCGGCGACGATCCGCTGACAATATCGCTTCAGGACAGCTTTGACCGCTGGGATGATCTGAACGAATACGGTGGTCAGGATCCGTTCTGGTCGGACGGAGTGAACATGAATCTTGAACGTAACCACATCATATATTACAAGAACCAAATGGAAGATAAATACGATTCAGGCGAGTATCCCGACATCTATTATCGGGAAACCCCGCCGGAGATGTCCTTTGAATATATGGCAAACCCGGAACAGATACGCTCCGATGCCGCAGAAGCGTTACAGATCATAGAAGCCGACGATAACTTGAAATTCATTCGGGAAAACATTGACGGTCTCACCGATAAGCAGCGGCAGGCTCTGTGCGTGGGTGCAGTCCTCGGATATGTTCGGAATCTGAAAAGCTACATAGCCGAGGACGATCTTGTGTCAATGAGAAGATACCGGAACCCCGAGTGGGTGCTGGATTCGTTTCAGCGCCTTGCAAATGAACTGTCGCAGCCCGTGTCGGAGAGTGTTCTGACACGGGAAACTGATGGTGGCGATGAAGAATATGAAGATGAAGAATGTGAAGCTGATGAGATTCCCGAGCAGGAAGCTCTCGCCGAGAGTGCGGAAGAACCCGAGGAATCCATGCAGCTTTCATTCTTCTGACGGGAGGTGGAATAGTGGCAGAAAACAAAATGAAAGTAGTCATGGTCGAACCCGGAAAGCCCGCATACATAACTGAAATAGGCTCTGACCTCAAAAGTATGCAGAAAGTTGTGGGCGGTAATATCGAAGCCGTGTATTTTCTGAACGACGCTCTCATCGTTGCAAATGAGGAAGCCAAGCTCATAGGAATGGAAGGTAACCGCAGATTCGCGGAGGATATTATAGCCGGTCCGTTCTTTATTTGCGGAGAGTGTGTGAAAGATGGCGAATATGATTTCGATTCGCTTCCCGACGAGCTTTGCGATAAGTATGTAAAACAGTTTGCAGTCCCCGAAAACATAACTCAGGATGAGGTAGAGGATAGCATACAGGCATTCGTTTTCGGGTTTTGAAGGCGACGATACGGAGGATTCACATGAAGAAAAACATCACGATCACAATGGACAACGAGAAGCTCTCTGCTCTCAAGATGTATACGGAGCAGAAAGGCACTACCGTGGAGGAAGAACTGACGCGGTTCGCCGAGCAGATGTACACCAAGACCGTGCCTCAGAATGTACGCGATTTTATTGACATGATGAGCAAACAGCAGCCTGCCGTCAAACCGAGAAATGCTTCGGTTTCCGAGGACACAGGCGCATGAATTAAATAAAATATCGCAAGCCGAAATGCCTTTTGGGGTGACTCCCCGAGGGCATTTTTGCTTGCAGAAAGGAGTGTGAACGACATGATATTTCAGGCAACGATACAGTCGAAAGGCGGCTCCGTTGTCCTCGACCTGCCGCAGATGCCGAGTGAGATCCTCGACAGCCTTGAGCGGATCGGTGTCAAATTATTGCCTACCGAGATCCGTCCGCATGACAACAGGATAAAGGTCTCGCTCTCGTCCGACAGCGATTTCGGAAGGCATTTGATACCGCTGTTCTCTCGGGACGAGAGCCTCGCGGACATCAATGCTGCGGCATCGCAGATAGAGAGAGCCGGAGAATATGTGCTGGCGGATATCGAGAACAATGTTTTGTACGATCAGTACGACAATATCCGTGAGCTGCTCTACGACATAAGCACCGATATCTCTCCGAATATGGGAATGTAGGTGCAGGAAAACTGCCCTCGCCGCTTTTTACCGCCCTGTTTCGCTCCGTGTGCGATTTTCGGGCGCAGGTAGGGAACGGATACCACCAAGAGGTCTGGACGCAAATTTGAGCCGTTTCTGACGGCGTTTCGGAAAAGCCGATGACTGAGTCGGTTTTCGGACGGTTTCGACGGTCTCAGGAGCAGCCGTGAGGGGTGGTTTGGGGGCTATGATTTTTATGCAGGAAAAAAGGCTGGCGTCTATGCGCCGCCTCGCCCGTCAACATCGTCGGGCAAAGCCCGCCGTTAAGGGATAAAGCAAGTTGTGAAAAAGGGGTCAAAATATGAGCAGCAGCAAAAATCGGGGGTCAAATCCCGTGAGAACGGCAGAAAACGCCGATGTTAAGGCATACGAGGTGGGGTCAAAAAAGATAAAGTACGCTTTTCACATCTCTCCGGAGTGCATGAAAGCGGTAAATGAGATGTACAAGAAGGACGGAAGCACCACACGCAATGAGTTCATCGAGAACGCCGTAAACTTCTACATTGACTATCTGACAGCCGGAACGCTGACGAACTACCTTGCGCCTGTTGTAAACCGTATGGTAGAGGCGACCGTTGAAATATCGGAGCAGCGTATCAGCCGAAACCTTTTCAAGATCGCGGTGGAGCTGGGAAAGATATCTCACATGATAGCTGCGACCAGCGATATAGATGACGAGACAGTTGACAGTCTTCACCGTATGTGCGTGGACGAGGTGCGCCGCATAAACGGTATCATAAACTATGAGAGTGCGGTACGCTTTCAGAAGGATGACTGATGCCGAGAATAATAGTGTCGAGCCGCTACCTCAAGCCCGGAACGACCGGAAAGCGCGGCGGTCTCGTCAAGTATATTGCTACGAGAGAATCAGTGGAGATGTACTCACCGCAGGAACGTGGTATCCCGGTCACCAAAAGTCAGACGGAGCTTGTCACAAAGCTGCTTGAAATGTTTCCCTCGGAACGCTCCTCTCATGAGTACGCCGACTACAAGAGCAGCGCGACAAAAGAAAATGCCTCGGAGCTGATAACCGAGATACTCGAACGCAACGCTGACAGACTCACCGACCGTGAGATGCTCGTCAAATATATTTCCGAACGTCCCGGCGTTGAGAAGATCGGCAAGCATGGATTGTTCTCCGCCGACAAGGGCGAGGTCGATCTGAACGAGGCTAAGGCTATCGTCTCAAACCATGACGGGAACGTGTGGACGAATGTCGTGTCACTAAAGCGCGAGGATGCTGAAAGGCTCGGGTACACGACACCGCAGGCATGGCAGAACCTTGTGCTGAAAAGTCTTGAAAAGATAGCACAGGCTCATAAGATAAAACTCAATCACCTCCGGTGGTACGCGGCATTCCACAACACGGCTCACCATCCTCACATTCATCTGCTGGTATACTCGACTGACCCGACCGAGGGTTACATGACCGAGCATGGAATCGAAATGCTGAAAAGCGCGTTCGCAAATCTGATATTCAAGGACGAGCTGAATGAAATATATCATAAGCAGACCGCTGTGCGTGATGATCTCCGTGCCGAGGCAAAGCGTAAGATGCAGGAGCTGTCCGCTGAGATACAGAATCACCTTGTCGATCCGCAGCTTGAAGCGCTGATACTGAAGCTGTCCCGTCAGCTTGAAAATGCGAAAGGCAAAAAGGTGTATGGGTACTTGCAGCCGCAGGTCAAAAAGACTGTCGATGATATTGTTGCAATGCTTGCCGCCGATCCTGCTATCAAGAAGATGTACGATGAGTGGTGTCGGTTGGAGCAGGCGAAATACGCTACATATACCAACGCGGTCAAGCAGTTCCCTCCGCTCCACGAAAACGACGTGTATAAACCTGTCAAGAACAGCGTGATAAATGCGGTGCTTGAGATGTCGCATACACTTGGCTCTGCCGAGTGCGATATCCGTGAAGAAGATGTTCTGCCGGAGCCGGAGATGAACGCAGAACCTACCGATGACGAATTGCCGGACGAGGATATGGTTACTCCGTCAGAAGAAACACCTCTTGCAATCAACGGTGGGTACTATGCGAAGTGGATTGACGAATACCGCGAAGCCCGCACTCTGATATGGTCAGAAGATTCCGATTACGCTAAAGCATACGAGCTGCTGAAGCCCGAAGCCGATGACGGCAATGTGCTTGCAATATATGAGCTTGCAAAGATGTACGCTCGCGGCTTTCTCGGTGAGGATAATAAGGATATCGCCAAGCATTATTACAAGACTGCGCTCGAGGGTTTCATCGAGGTCGAGCAGACTGCCGATAAGATGAAACCGTTCTTTCAGTACCGCATAGGTGCGATGTACAATTACGGTCAGGGTACGGAGCAGAACTATACCGAGGCGTTCAAATGGTTTCAAAGCTCCGCTACAGCCGGAAATCCTTACGCTATGTTCGCGCTCGGCAATCTCTACAACTACGGTAAAGGCGTGGATAAAGATGTGACGAAAGCGTTTGAGTGGTACAAGCAGTCCGCGGATAAGAAAAATCCTTATGCGGCGTATATGACAGCGAGAATGCTGCAGAACGGCACAGGCACCGAAAAGAACGCTGAGCAAGCAGAAGAATACTACAAGAAAGCATACGAGGGCTTCCGCTCTATGGAAGAAAACACAAAGGACGGCGACCTGTTGTATAAGCTGGGAATAATGGCCATGAACGGCATCGGGTGTGAAGCTGATAAGAACGCCGGTGCCGAGTACCTTCGCAGGGGTGCGGAGCTGAAGAACGCACACGCTATGTGTGAGTATGGAAAGCTGCTCGTTGAGGGAAAGACAGTTCCGAAGGACACCGACCGAGGAATCGCTATGCTCGATGAAGCTGCGGTAACAAATGAGAACGCCCGTTATTATCTCGGCAAGCTGTTCCTCAAGGGTGAGTATGTATATCCGAATCCGGAGCTGGCGATAAAGCTGTTCCATACCTGTGGTGATAATCCTTACGCACAATACGCACTCGGCAAAATATACCTTGACGGACGGTACGCGGCTAAAGACCTTGTGCCTGCGGAGAAGTATCTGAAGAACGCGGCGGAGCATGAACTTGACTTCGCGGAATATGCTCTCGGAAAACTATACCTCGATGATTCCGTCAGGCGGTTCGACCTTGCGGAAGAATACTTGAACAGAGCCGCCGCGCATGGCAACGAGTACGCTATGTATCGCCTTGCGAAACTGTATTTGAACGGAGACATACCGCAGAATGTTCCGAGAGCTGTGGAGCTGCTGCATAAAGCAGCCGACAAACTGAGTATAGCGTCTTATGCTCTCGGAAAGTTATATTTGTTCGGGCGTGAGATTCCACAAAACAAGGAACTTGCGTTATACTGGCTGACGAGGTCGGCAGATGCGGGAAATGAGTATTCCATACATATGCTCGAAAACATTGAAAGGTTTGAGCAATCCCGTGTGCAGAATGCGTTCATGAGTATGCTGTCGGCGTTAGCCCGACTGCTGAATGACAGCTACAACCGCGAGGATTCCAGCCAGCGAATGCACACGGATAAAAAGCTCCGCGCGGCAATTCACAGAAAGAAACAGTCTCTCGGAATCAAGGAAGATCATACGATAAAACAGGGGTGATATATTGCGTTAACAAGAAAAGATATTTATTACTATGATTTGCAGCATCGGGCAGTCGCGGTGTACTTGTATCTCTGCGACCGCGCCGATAAGGACGGGAAATGCTTTCCATCCGTGTCTACGATAGCGGCAGACTTGAAGATCAGCAAGAGTACAGTCAAACGCGCTCTTGCCGACCTTGAGTCTGCCGATTTTATCAGGCACGAACGGCGGTACAGAGTGCGAGGCGGCAACTCCTCGAATATGTACTACATTACCCGACCACCTTGAAAAAACAAGAACCCTACTCCGAGGGGGAAGTCTGTCTTCTCGGTGGTCGTAGGGTAGGTTCATCATGAACCGAGAAAGCTAAGTACCCAACTGAATAATTATTTTAACACGGAAAGGAAAAGTGATTTTATTGGCAGAGTTTATTCCATTCACGGACGATGATAAGCTGAGAGTTTCCTCTGTCGATCTTGTTTCGTTTCTGCAAAGCCGAGGTGAGCAGCTTAAACGGTTAGGGCATGACTACAAGCTGATATATACGGACGGCAGCGGTGTCCACGACAGCATCATGATACGCGGAAACCATTGGTACGATCACAAGAATCAGGTCGGCGGCGGTCCGGTAAAATTCATGCGTGAGTTTTACGGAATGACATATCAGGACGCGATGATCTCTCTGCTCGGCGGCTACAACAACAGAGCGAATCCCACAAGGACAACAATAAAGCTCGCTCCGAAGAAGGAACAGGAACGAAAACCGTTCAAGCTTCCCGAAACCAATGACAATATGCGCCGAGCATACGCCTATCTTACAAAGCAGAGGTTTATTGCGCCGGAGGTCATTTCATTCTTCGCACATAAGGGTACGATCTACGAGGACAAGGCACATCACAATGTCGTGTTCGTGGGAATAGACGAAAACGGTGTTCCGAAACAGGCTCATGCCCGGTCAACGCTGTCCTTTGGCAGTACGTTCCGAATCACGGTCGAGGGATCCGACACGAGGTTCAGCTTTTCCCACTTCGGTAAGAACGACACTCTGTATGTGTTTGAGGCACCGATAGATATGCTGTCATTCATAACGCTGCGTCCGCAGAATTGGCAGGACAGCAGCTACATAGCTATGAACGGTGTGTATGAGAGCGCAGTGCTGAATGCGCTGAGATCGCACACACAGCTTGACAGTATCGCGCTATGCACCGACAACGATGAGGGCGGGATAGATGCCGCTGAAAGGCTTCGTGATATTCTGTTCGAGAACGGATACGAAAATATATTCCGTGAATGTTCGCAGTACAAAGACTGGAACGAGGACTTGAAAGCTATGCACGGGATAGAACCGCTTCCTGCTGTTCCGCACAAACGAAAAGAAATGTACAATAGGCTGCTACGAAACAGACGGTTTCGTTCACATGATATGAGCAGAACTGCATATATTCTGCAAACGGTATTCCGGCGCGGAGATTATCTTTACGCAGGTGAGGCGGCTCTGTCGGCATCAGCTCAACTGTCGATAATGTTTGCTGAACCTAAAGACGCGGAAGAAATGTTTGAATTGCTGAAAATAAAGGCGATAGACAGCTATAGGGCATATACCGACAAGAGCAAGTTGGAAAACAAGGTCGATGATCTGAGGATCGCTATTCGTGATATATCGAAAGAGCTTCGAGATAACACAGCCTGCACGGCAGAGGAAATGCGGGAGCTTGCAAAAAAGCTGTTCGATGTCGCTGTCATCGCTTTCAAATGTCAGACTGAGCTGCTCCTGCAGGAAGCACCCGATGAAAATGTGATCGAAACGGAGGAACAATCGTGGACAGAAATATCTATGTAGAGATCGAAGTCCCGCCGCAGTACGCCGAACTGCTTGAACAGCAGGCTGCGGAGCGGGGCGTTTCGGCAGAAGAAATAGTCATAAATGCTATTCGGAAGATGATGGAAAGGAGTTTGGAAGATGCCGGAGAATGAGAAGAAAGGCATTACGGTAAAAATTGACGCGGAGCTTCATGCACAGGTCAAGGCGTTCGTTGAGGAACACGGTTTAACAATGGCAGAGTTCGTCTCAAAGGCTTTAGACGACGAGCTTCACCCGAAAATTACGCAGGAGGTAAAGGACATGGGAAATATGAGAACAATGGCATTTCAGGTGCCGGAGGAACTTTTTCAGCAGATCAAGGATTATCTGAACAGACACAACATGACGCAGAAGGAATTCGTCATAGGTCTGATAACAACGGAGCTTGAGCATGATATGGCTCTGCGCAGCGGTGTTGCCGAGGAACAGGCGGCTCCCGATGAGCGAGAGGAAGAATCCGAGGGCGAGGAACTCGACGAAGATGAATCCGAGGACGCAGATCTTGACGATTCCGAGGATTTGGATGATTCCGAGCGTGAAGATATAGACGAGAGCGAGGGCGAAACTATGTCCCTCGGAATGTGAGTGATTGGCTTGTCACCGATAGTTATTTTGATTTTGGTCGGAGGCGGAATGCTGCTCGTTATGGGCGGCATTGCCGTTTTCGGCAATATGGCGACAATGAAATCTTTTCCGCTGAAACAGGTCGGTAACGGTCAGCACGGTACTGCTCGTTTTGCGACCAAAGCGGAGGTGGAAAAGACATACAAGCACATTCCATATACTCCCGAGCTGTGGCGCAAGGGAGAGAACCTTCCGACTGCCGACGGTCTGATAGTAGGCTGCCAGGAATCGGTCGGACAAATGACTGCGCTGGTCGATGATGCGGATATCCATACACTTATGATTGGCGCGTCCGGTGTCGGCAAGACGGCGAACTTCCTCTATCCGAACATAGAATATTGCTGCGCGGCGGGAATGTCGTTCGTGACCTCGGACAGCAAGGGCGACCTCTATCGTAATACAGCGACAATTGCCGAAAAATATTACGGCTACAACATTTCCGTGATCGACCTGCGAAATCCGACACGGAGCAGCGGTTACAATATGCTGTACCTTGTCAACAAATACATGGATATGTACAAGAAAGATCACAAGCTCGAACACAAGGCGAAAGCCGAGAAATATGCAAAAATAACAGCAAAAACAATTATCAGCGCAGGCGGCGATACCACAAGCATGGGGCAAAACGCATTCTTCTACGAAGCCGCGGAGGGGCTGATAACCGCCGTGATATTGATAATTTCGGAATTCAGCCCTCCCGAAAAGAGGCACATTATCAGCGTGTTCAAACTTATTCAGGACTTGCTTGCGCCGTCAAATGTTAAGGGCAAGATGAAATTCAAGCTGCTCATGGACAGACTTCCGAGCGAGCATAAGGCGCGGTGGTTCGCGGGTGCGGCATTGAATTCTTCCGACCAGGCAATGAACAGCGTTATGTCAACGGCAATGTCCCGTCTGAACGCGTTTCTCGACAGTGAGCTCGAGCAGCTTCTCTGTTTTGACTCCTCGATAGATGTTGAAAAGTTTTGCAAAGAAAAGTCCGCAATATACATGGTCTTGCCGGAGGAAGATCCGACGAAATTCTTCCTCATATCGTTACTGTTTCAGCAGCTCTATCGTGAAATGCTCACGGTAGCAGACGAGAAAGGCGGTCAGCTCGACAAGCGTGTAATGTTCTATATGGACGAGCTGGGAACGCTGCCCAAGATAGACGGTCTGGAAATGGTGTTCTCGGCGGCTCGTTCCCGGAAGATATCCATTGTTGCAATAATCCAATCGCTTGCGCAGTTCGAGAAAACCTACGGCAAAGAGGGTGCGGAAATCATCGTTGATAACTGTCAATGCACGCTGTTCGGTTCGTTTGCACCCAACAGTAAGACAGCCGAAGCCATGTCCGCAAATCTCGGTAAGCAGACGGTTCTCTCAGGAACGCTCACCCGTACTGCAGGACGTGACGGCAATAACCGTCAACTGCAAATGATCGAACGTCCGCTGATGACCGTAGATGAATTAAAGTCTATGCCGAAAGGTCATTTTGTTGTAATGAAAACCGGTTGTCACCCGATGCAGACAGTGTTGAAACTGTTCTTCAAGTGGGGCATAAAGTTTGAGAACAAATACTCCATTCCCGAAAAATCTGAGCGAAAGGTGTCGTACTGCGATATCGCGGAGATCGAAAGGTCTATCGTTGAAAAGTACGGGATAATAGACTACGAGCCGATGCCCACAGCTATGCCACAGAAGCGTATGCCGCCGCAGAACAAAATCAAGACACAGAAACAAAAGCAGACTTTTATTGTCGATGATGAAGAATGATATAACTCCCGAACCGTAAAAAATATGCGATTCGGGAGAATTTATTTTTAAAATTTTGTTGACAATACGGTATAATGAATGTATAATTGATTTATAAAATAACAATATTTTTACTGCAAGGAATCAATTATTACAAATGAAATTTCATGATATTTACGCAACAGTAGATTATCGCGCAAGATATTATTTCGAACTCGATGACGATATCGACAAGTATTTCCGCACCGACATAATTCATCTTTATGGGATACCCGAATCATTATCGGAAGATGCAATCGAAAATATTTATAACGGCAGCGGCGAAAACGCAGTCTATCTCGGAGAGATCATGGGAACGCTGATACTCGGCTGTCAGCTCACTCAGGACGGTTATAACTTTTGGCTCGCCTGTGATGATATGTCCGGCGATCTGTCGTTTGTTGCATCATCGCTTATGAGTTCAAAAATAATTCAAAACGATTTTGATCTATTGAATGATATTTATTATATTCACGAGATCGAAATGGAGAAAAAATTTGATATTTTCGATCTGAAAGTAAGAATCCTCGAAAATTTACCGGATATGATATTTAAGCTGTACAATGTCAGACCAAGTATGCTGACATATTACCCGCTACCGCTTGAAAATACAGATAAAACGGTTGAAGAACCCAGGCATGATATTGCAGTAATGGTCGATCCTGCTATGATAGACGATGCAGTTCATAAAACGGATAAGATCATGCGAATGAAGATAACGGATAACGAGCTTGATAATTTACTGCAAAAGGATAACGAGCCTATAACATATCCTACTGCCGAAAAAGATCCCGCGCTTTGGGATCTGTATCAAAAGGCAGGATTTGAAGAAGCCGGACAAACTCGTCTGTTATACAAGAAAACTGAATTTTGACATTTGCAGCTCATTCGCTGCCGAAATATAATATCATCAGGAGGACTCCACAAATGCCAAGAAAGAAAATCACCGAAGAAAAGAGCGTTGCCGCTGTTCCTGCAATTAAAGCCGCAGAAAAAGCAGTATCTGTCACCGAGAAGCCGAAAAGAAAATACACCCGTAAGACTGCGGTCAAAGAAGCCGCACTCGAAGCTGATAAAAAGGTTGCTGCTGAACCTGTCAAAGAAGTTCCTGCTCCGATCATAAAGACGGAAACAAAGGAAAAGACTTCTGCAAAGGAAGATAAGCCTAAAAGAAAATATACTCGGAAGACTACGGCAACAGCTAAAAAAGCAGAATCCTCTGTTACTGCGGACGCTAAGCCTAATGAGAATAAAGAAGTTGCTTCAGTTGTTTCCGCTCCCGTTATTGCAGAAGAAAAGCCAAGGAGAAAATACACACGGAGATCAGCCGCACCAAAAGCGGAGAAGAAAGCTCCTGCAACTAAAAAATCAGTGAAGAAAAACGATACCGCTCCGGCATCCGCGTCATCATTTATTTTGCAGTACGGCGGCGGAGAGTATGATATAGAGAAGATTAGAGAATCTGTTGCAGCCGACAGCAAGGGAAAGATCAGAGGAAAAATAAAGTCTCTCGATATTTATGTGAAACCCGAGGATCACGCTGTTTATTATGTCGTAAACGGAAAAGACAGCTTTAAAATAGATTTATAAATTGAATAATATACTTTTTAAAAATAAGCACATTTCATTACGGAAGTGTGCTTTTACTTTTGTGCTATGAACACACCTCGTCAGTTACTTCAAAGCCCTGTTTTGGGCAAAAGCCACCACTTCTTCCACCGATATTTCCCGCAACTGATCGGCAAGCGCCTTGTCTGCTATCGCTGTTTTCAAAAAATCTGCTGCTTGTTTCATAGCCTTATGAAAACCTCCTTTTTGCCTGTATCATCGCATTTGGCTTTTTTCAAACATTCTCTTAGCAAATAACATTATAGCGGATATCATATAAAAAGTCTATTACCATTCTGGTAATAATTTGGCAGGCAGTAGCAAGCTGTCCGTTACATTTTTTATATTACCAGTTTGGTAATAGACTTTTTGCAAAATATGTTCTATAATTTTATGTGTTAAATTATACTTGCTAAAATATTACCGGAAACCAATATGATTACAGGAGGAAAACACAATGGCAAACAACAATGCAGCAAAAGAATTCCTGAACAAGGTAATTTCGGACGAGGCGCTGAAGGTGCGTCTTGCGGACAAAACTCCCGCTCAGGCGGCGGAAGTCGCGGCGGAGCTGGGTTATGAAGCGACCGCGGAGGAGCTCATCGCGGCGGAAAAAGAGCTTCGCGCACAAAGCGCACCAAGCGATGCGCAGGTCGTGGAGCTGGATCTGGAGGATATGGACAGGGCTGCCGGAGGTGCCAGAGATTGGGCGGAACAAGGCTGCGCTGCGACCGTAGAGGCGGGCAGCTTGTGCTGGAGCAATGATTCCTGTATCATCAGTGACGTGATATATATCAATTCTCCCGTATATAGCAACCGGACACACGGTAATAAAAAAAAGAAGTAGATCATCATATCCGTCCGGGCTGCGGAACCGAAAAACGCAGGTAAATATGGGACGTGTCGTCAGGGCAGACCGCTTTCATTCGGACAACGAGTTTTACACCGCTACATCAGTATCGGAAATCAATATGAGTATAGGAGAAAAATACAATGGCAAACAATAACAAAGCGGCAGAATTTCTGAAAAAAGTTATTTCGGACGAGGCGCTGAAGGTGCGTCTTGCGGGTAAAGCCCCCGCACAGGCGGCGGCAGTCGCGGCGGAGCTGGGCTTTGAAGTGACCGAGGATGAGCTTCTTGCGGCGGAAAAAGAGCTTCGCGCACAGAGCAAAAAAAGCAGCGCGGAGGTCGTGGAGCTGGATACGGAGGATATGGACAGGGCTGCCGGCGGCTCGTTCTGGAGAGGGGACACGGCATCCGACGGGCATGAAATGGGCTGCGCTTTATTCTATCACAGTTATGAATACAGCAAGGAAACTAACGAGTGGTGTACCAACGACTTTCACTTTGATTATGTTCTGGTTCCCGGCTACGGCGCGTTAACGCCTGAAAAAATAAAAAAGATAGAGGAAGAGAAGAATAAGAGCAAATCCTGATGATATGAGCAGAATGTGAAGCATTGTATGAACGGCGGCAGAAGTCCGGTCAGATAAGGCTTGAGAGATGCAATCGTATTAAGGAGGAAAATAAAATGGCAAACAATAACACAGCAGCAGAATTTCTGAAAAAGGTTCTTTCGGACGAGACATTGAAAGCACGCCTTGCGGATAAGGATCCCGCTCAGGCGGTTACTCTTGCGGCGGAGCTGGGCTTTGAAGTGACCGAGGATGAGCTTCTTGCGGCGGAAAAAGAGCTTCGCGCACAGAGCAAAAAAAGCAGCGCGGAGGTCGTGGAACTGAACGGCGAGACGGACATGGATGGCGCGGCAGGAGGCGCATTCTGGCATGGGGATGACGCACCGGACGGCCATGAGATGGGCTGCGATGCGTTCTATCACGGTTATGAGTACAGCAAAGAGACGGGTGTCTGGTGCGCGAAGGAGTATTATCAGAACACCTCGTGCCAGGATATGAACCTCATGACGGATGCGGCATCCTGCCGGAAATACAGCTATTATGTGGAGGGCTGAGCAGGCTCGGCTGTGAAAACGGGGGATAGATTCGATGAAATACATTATCGATCCGCGTTATCGCCTGCGGGGCTGGCATAAGCTGCCCACGGGCTTGTATGACGCGAAGAAGCATGAGGCGCAGTTTTTTGCGCCGGATCTTTACAGGCTGCTTCTGCAATGCGACGCAGCTCATGAGATCGACACCGACGCACTGCCGGATAAGCAGAGGGAATTTATGGAGAAGCTGCAAGCCGTGGGCATCATCCGCGCGGCAGGCTGGCTTGATTTCCTGCTCCCGGAGCAGCGCTACAAAACCTATCCCGCCCGGTATCGTCGGGATGCGCACTGGTCGATCACCGGAGAGTGCAATTTCAGGTGCGCGCATTGCTTTATGTCCGCGCCCTCGGGAAAGCACGGGAGTCCCTCGTATGAGGAGATCATCCGTGTGGCGGATATGCTGGCGGAATGTGGGGTATTCCGGGTGGGACTTACAGGCGGGGAACCCCTTATAAGATCTGATTTTCTGAGTATCCTGGATGCGCTGCAGGAACGGGAGATCGACGTGAATGTCATCTATACCAACGGCTGGCTGGCAGATGAAAAGCTGCTGGACGCGCTGGAGGAGAGAAATATGCACCCCCGCTTCCAGCTCAGCTTTGACGGCGTGGGCTGGCACGATTTCCTCCGCGGCGTTCCCGGAGCGGAAGAGAGGACGCTGAACGCGCTCCGGCTGCTGCACGAACGCGGATACAGAACATCTGTTTCCATGTGTACGCACAAGAAAAACGCCCACACTATCAGGGAATCCGTCAATCTTCTCGCCTCACTGGGTGTGAGCGGTGTGAAGTGCGGCAGTATGATGAATCTGGGCGAATGGGCGAAGGACGAGGTGAAGGATCTCCAGCTCAGCCACGCCGAGGAGCAGGAGATGTTTGAAGCCTACATACCGCAGTACTTTGAAGACGATGCCCCCGTTTCTATCATGCTGAGCGGAGCATTTATGTACACCCCCGGCGAGGATCACTGGAGCATCTACAATGAGCGGAAATGTGATGAAAATGACGAGAAAGAGGCACTTTCCTGCGGTGTGCTTGCTCATTCCTTCTACATAGGCGCGGACGGGCTGGTCTGTCCCTGTATGGGTATGGCGGACTGCGGCTTCGCGGATCGGTTCCCGAGTCTGAGGGAAATGTCCCTCAGCGAGATCCTTACGGATTCCGATCTCATCAGGTATGAATACGCTACCGTGAAGGATATACGCGACAGGAACGAAAAGTGCAGGAGCTGCAGGTTCGTTGACCGCTGTACCGGCGGCTGCCGGAATTCCGCGCTGATCGCGGGAGATGATTATTACGGCATCGATCCCTACTTGTGTGAGTTTTTTGAGAACGGCTGGGATCAGCGTATCCGTGATGCCGCGCAGCCCGCGTTTGAAGCGTATCTGAAACGGAACCCGCCCGTCAGAAAGGATCGGACGGACAAAGGATCTTCTATCAGCGAAGTATCCTGCTGACCGGGCAAAGAAGATGTGATATACGGCTCGGGAGCAGGCATGGTTCGTATTGGCATACGGGATACCGAAAAGGCATAGCTCCGGGCAATAAGGAGGATTTTATATGGCAACGGAACAGGCAAGGAAATTTCTGGAAGGATTGGAAACGAACGAGCGTGCAAGAGAGCTGCTGAAGGGCAGGGCTGCCGCGGAGGCGGAAGCTCCCGGGGTATATGCGCAGGTGGCTCGCGCCGTCGGCTTTGATGTGACGGCGGAGGAGCTCAGCGCTGCTATGGAGGAGCTAAGGTGTGAACGTGCCGCCGAAAACGACGCAGTTGCCGGCGGCATCCGGGAACTGACAGAGGGCGATATGGATCAGGTCGCGGGAGGCTTTCACCTCTATCCGGGTGTCTGTGAGAGTACGTTCAAGGATATGGAATCCTGCTGGTTTACCGATAAGTGTGATCTGGTTATTAATTCCTATGATTTCAACGGCGACGGAGCGGCACGGTGCGCTAAGACCGTGAAATCACAGGATTGGTACAAGAGCTGCCTGTCTAATCTGGATGGCTGGGTCTGACGCTCACACAGACCCGTGATGACGCGCAACAGCAGTAACGGGATGTATAGCTCATGGCACAGCGAAACGCGAGGAGTTGTTAAAGATGGCTAAGGAAGCATTGTTCAGAGAGAAAAGCATGGACAGGATCACGTCCCCCGAACAGATGCGGGATTACCTGCGTGTCACAAACCCCAGATTATGGATGCTGCTGGGCGCGATAATCGTGCTGCTGGCAGGCTTTATTATTTATGCGGTTACCGGCACGATGGAAAGCACCTATCAGCTGAAGATGCAGTATTTTGGGGTGGAATATATAACAGGTGAGATCCCCTACGATCAGATGGATCACTTCGCTGTCGGTATGCCCGTGCGCATCGCGGGCGAAACGGGGCATATCCGCAGTATCCATTCCAACACGCGTATCCTGCTTGATATCAGTCCGGACAGCAGCGCGGACTTCCCGGAGGGTCGCTATCTTATGAGCATCGGGGAAGACACGGACGACATCACCCCGGAGGATCTGTACTATCTCAGGTACGGCGACGGCTTGTGGACCTGCACTGATATAAGCCTTCAGCAGCTTCTGGAGGGTCATGACACGCGGGTGCGGCTCTGGTGGGAGGATGACGGCGAGGAGTATGCCGAAGGGCGGCTTGCCACCGTCGGTGGTGCCGAACCTTATGTGATCGCTATCGCGGACGCGGTTCTGGACAATGCGGAAGCAAGCCTTGAATACGGCACTTATGACGCGGAGATCGTGACAGAAAGCACGACACCTATCAGCTTTCTGCTGAACTGAACACGGAAGGAACAACAGAATGAAGGAGAAAGCAAAGATAAAGCAGCCGCTTAAAAGCGGTGTTGCCAAAGTGCCTGTCATTATGCAGATGGAAGCGCTGGAGTGCGGTGCTGCCTGCCTTGCGATGATCCTGGCGTATTACGGCAAATGGGTGCCGCTTGAGCAGGTACGTCTGGACTGCGGCGTTTCCAGAGACGGCTCGAAAATGAAAAACATCTTTCTGGCGGGAAAGCATTACGGACTGGAATCACACGGGTACAAAATGGAGATCGAGGGTCTGAAAAAAGCCGCGACTTTTCCCTGCATCATTCATTGGGATTTCAATCATTTTGTGGTGCTGAACGGCTTTCGGGGCGACAAGGCAGTGCTTAACGATCCGGCTCGCGGAAAAGTGACGGTAAGTATGGAGCAGTTCGACCGGTCGTTTACCGGCCTTTGCCTGACCTTTGCGCCGGAAGATGGCTTTACACCGTCCGGAAGACGGAAAAGCACCCTGACCTATGCCCGCGGGCGGCTCAAGGGAGCCGGAACTGCCGTTGCGTTCGTGACGCTGACTTCCGTGATAGCTTCTTTGTTTGGCATCATCAACCCCGCTATGTCGCGGATATTCTATGACCGTCTCCTGACACGGAAAGCACCCGAATGGCTGATCCCGTTCATCATAGCAATGGCTGCGCTGGCAGCGTTCCAGCTGATCGTGGAGTGGACGAAGACGGTCTATTCTTTGAAGATCAACGGGAAAATGGCAATTGAAGGCAACGCGTCATTTATGTGGAAGGTGCTTCGCCTGCCTATGGAGTTTTTCTCACAGCGTATGTCGGGAGATATCCTTCAGCGGAAAGGCACCAACGCCTCTATTGCCGGCACGCTGGTAAACACGGCTGCGCCTCTGGCGCTGAATACGATAATGATGTTGTTCTACCTGATCGTAATGCTGCGCTACAGCCCCGTGATGACGGCTGTCGGGCTTGGTTCACTCGCACTTAATCTGCTTGTGGCACGCTATCTGTCCTCGAAGAGAGTGAATCTGAAGCGCGTGCAGCTGCGGGATTCCGGAAAGCTTGCCGCCACGACGCTGGCAGGCATCAGTATGACGGAAACGATCAAAGCGGCCGGCGCGGAAGCCGGATTTTTCAGGAAGTGGAGCGGCTATCAGGCTTCCGTAACTACACAGAATGTCCGATTTTTCACATTAAACGACCGTATCGGTCTGATACCGCAGATCATCGGCACAGCATCCAATTATCTGGTGTTGTTTCTGGGAGTGCGGCTGGCAATGGAGGGCAGCTTCACTCTGGGTATGATCGCCACCTTTCAGGGACTGCTTTCTTCCTTTATGAATCCGGCAATGACACTCATCAGCGCAGGTCAGACCATTCAGGAAATGCGCACGGAGATGGAGCGCATCGAGGACGTAATGGAGTATCCGGACGATCCGGTGATGTCGCGGGAAGCGCCTGTGGAAGCGGGAAAAAGCTATGAGAAGCTCAAGGGCGAGATCCGTATCACCGGACTTACCTTCGGCTATTCACGGCTTTCCGAGCCCGTGATCTCCGATTTTTCGATGTATATGAAGCCCGGACAGCGCATTGCCATAGTCGGAGCCAGCGGATGCGGAAAATCCACCGTAAGTAAATTGATCACAGGATTGTATGAGCCGTGGAGCGGAGAGATCCTGTTTGACGGAAAGCCGATCGCGGACATTGACCGCGGTGTGTTCACAGGCTCGGTCGCCATGGTGGATCAGGACATCGTACTGTTTGAAGATACGATCGCCAACAATATCAGAATGTGGGACGAAACAATTGCCGACTATGAAGTGATATTGGCTGCCCGTGACGCGCAGATACATGACGACATTCTGAGGCGGCATGGCGGATATCAGGGCAGACTGACCGAAAACGGAAAGGATCTGTCCGGCGGGCAGCGTCAGCGTCTGGAGATCGCCAGAGTGCTGGCACAGGATCCGTCCGTCATCATTATGGACGAAGCCACCAGCGCGCTGGACGCGAAGACGGAATATGATCTGACGAAAGCGATCAAAGACCGTGGCATTTCCTGTATCGTGGTGGCGCATCGCCTTTCCACTATCCGGGACTGCGATGAGATCATAGTTCTGGACAAAGGAAATATCGTGGAGCGCGGCACTCACGAAGAGCTTCTTGCCAAAGGCGGCGCTTATACGGAGCTTGTGACCAGTGAATGATGGGTAATTTCAGCCGAAGGGAGCAGCAGTATGGGATGGTTTGATGAACAGATACGGCAGCGCATGGAAAAGGATCAGGAGGTATTGGAGGATTCTTTTGTCGATATGATGAGTGCGGTGCTGGGTAAATGGGAAACCGCTCACCTAGAGGACAGCCGTTTCACAGCCAAGGCAGCGCTGGACGACATCCTGAGATACTATCGGCAGAAGCCCGTCGAGATACCGGACGACGCACAGAGTCTGACAGACAGGATAGAAGCCGTCCTGCGGCCTTCCGGACTGATGGTGAGGGAGGTCGATCTGGAGGAGGGCTGGCAGAATGATGCCTACGGTCCGATGCTGGGGTATGTGCGGGAAAACGGTCAGATCGTGGCGCTGATGCCATCCGGGCTGTTCGGATATTATTACAGGGATCCGGAAACGGGGAAACGGCGGAAGGTAACACGAAGGAATGCCCGTCTTTTTGAGCGTGAGGCGCTGTGCTTTTACCGTCCTATGCCTATGAAACGTCTGGGTATCCCCGATCTGCTGCTCTATATGAAAAGCTGCGTCTCAAAGGGCGATCTCGTTCTTATAGTTCTGGCGACGCTGGCTATGACGCTGGTGGGAATGATAGAGCCCAGAGTCTATCACCTGATCACAGGCACGGTTCTTCAGGATAAACGAATGAACCTGATGATCGGTATGGGAGTATTCCTGCTGTGCTCGGCTTTTGCCGCGCAGCTTGTGGGGCTTATGCGTTCTCTTCTGGTGAGGCGGATAAATACCAAGATGTCGCAGAGCGTGGAGGCTTCCGTAATGATGAGGATCCTCGCCCTGCCTGTGAGTTTTTTCAGAAGGTTTGCCTCCGGCGAGCTTGCGAGCCACGCTTCGTCCGTCAACTCGCTGTGCAGCATGATGCTTAACAATATCTTTTCGGTCGGTTTGTCCAGCCTGATGTCGCTTTTATATATTTCGCAGATCTTTTCTTTTGCTCCGTCGCTGGTATGGCCGTCCATACTGATCATACTTTCGACCGTGATACTCGGTGTGGCTGCTTCGCTGGTTCAGATCGGCATTACAAGAAAGCAGATGAAGCTGTCCGCTGAGGAATCCGGTATGAGCTACGCGGTTCTGAACGCGGTGCAGAAAATTCGCCTGTCGGGTGCTGAAAAGCGCGTATTTGCCCGCTGGGCGCGGCTGTACGCAAAGGAAGCAAAGCTGGAACACGATCCGCCGGTTTTTCTGAAGCTGAACGGCGTGCTAATCACCGCCATTTCCCTCATAGGTACGATAGTTCTGTATTTTCTGGCAATAAAAACGGGTATCGGCGAAAGCGAGTATTACGCGTTCAGCGCCGCGTACGGACGCGTGATGGGCGCGTTCTCGGCTCTGGCGGGTATCGCGATCTCCGTTGCCGGCATCAGACCGGTACTGGAAATGGCGGAACCGATCCTGACTGCTGTGCCGGAGGTGGCAGCGGAAAAAGAACCGGTGAGCCGCCTGAGCGGAAGCATCGAGATAAACCATGTATCCTTCCGGTATGAGGAAAACACTCCTTATGTTCTTGAAGATCTGAATCTGAAGATCAAGGCGGGTGAGTATGTGGCGATCGTCGGTCGCACAGGCTGCGGAAAATCCACGCTGGTGCGATTGTTATTGGGTTTTGAAAAGCCGGAGAAAGGTACGGTATTTTACGATCAATACGATTTTAACAGCGTTGATCCATGTTCCGTCCGAAAACAGATCGGCGTGGTGATCCAGAACGGACAATTATTTCAGGGGGATATTTATTCCAATATAGTGATCTCGGCACCGAATCTGTCACAGGATGATGCATGGGAAGCTGCCGAGATCGCCGGGATCGCCGATGATATAAGGGAGATGCCCATGGGAATGCAGACCATGATCTCGGAGGGACAGGGCGGGATCTCCGGAGGACAGAAGCAGCGCCTGATGATTGCACGCGCCGTTGCACCGAAACCTAAGATCCTTATTTTTGACGAAGCTACCAGCGCCCTCGACAACAAGACACAGCGTCAGGTATCGGAAGCTCTGGACAATCTGCACTGCACTCGCATCGTGATTGCTCACAGACTTTCCACCATTCGCAGCTGTGACCGTATTCTGGTGATGGACGGAGGCTGTATCACCGAAGAGGGTAATTACGAAGAGCTGATACGGGAGAACGGATATTTCGCCGAACTGGTGGAGCGTCAGCGGCTGGATCAGGATTAAGAGCGTGTCCATAAAGTCACAGGTGTTTATCTCTTTGCTCTAATAAAAGCATTTCACAATACTTTCCTGCATTTTTCTTTGTCCTGCCGAGAATGATGAACTGAAGTACAAACATACCGACACACGCAGTAACGGCAAGAACAGCTCCTATCCCCTGTATCGTCTCATCGTTATCTTCCAAAAGCTTGTTAGTAGCTATGCAGGAATCATAAAGCGTATGTATCACGACCGGGACAATGACTGCGAGAATATATTGTACGGAAGCAGAGCCTTTACCGGTTATTTTATAATATCTTGCAATTCCAAGATGCCTTCCCATTATGATACCGATCAACATATGTGCAGCAACGGTTATCAGCCTTCCGGCAGCGATGAGCAGAGAATCCGAACCATAGAGGAACTCCTCAAAAAGTGTAAATCCGAGACCGACAGCAGCTCCGATCAGAATATATTCATATACGTTCCGGATCTTTGAACGGAATATCACGACAGTAATTATGATCATCAGGAGCTTTGCCGCTTCTTCGGGAAGACCCGCAGCTGCCAATGACCCTATTACAGAACGAGCAAGAGGCGGGTAGTCTGAGCCGACATACCCCATTGACCCTAATATCAGACCGTCAACAATGAAAAAAGCAAGCGATAACAAAAGCGAGACAACACCAAGAATTACCGGAACTATTGCCTGTGACTTTGAGATCGGTGTGGGGATCTCTCTTTTTATCATTCTTCGATAAAGAAATCCCAATATCAGTAAAGATACCGCTGATTGTATAAGTGCCATTATGAAATCTCCCTAAGTATTGTTGCAGACATATATTATCCTGCGTTCTGTACTTCATTCTGATGCTTATACCAAAGACAAAGCAGTTTTTATTCCTTTCTTTTCTTTAAGATATAAGCAAGAATTCCGCTTGCTGCAAGAAGCGACAGAAATATTAACGCAAGCTCTATGCCGCCGTTACCGAACATACTTGCTGTATCTCCCGACGAAACGATGACTTCTGCACCGTTATGCCGAGAGTTATCATAGACGCATACAGCGGTTTGCGGGGGCGTAGGTACTTTACCGCGCCTAAAACAAAGCCTATAGTCGCCGATACGAGCATTGCAAGATAAAACAGCATAAAATCCATAAGCTGTCATTCCTCCGTCCCCGCTTGAGCCATATTCTCACCCATAAATTTGTCATACTTTACGCCGAGTATCCTTGCAAGCCTCATCAGTGTGGCGATGTCCGGGAGCCTGTCTCCGTTCTCCCACCGATAGACCGTCGGCATAGACACGCCCGCCAGCTCCGCAAGCTCGTTTCTTGTAAGGTCGCGCTCCTTGCGGTATTTCTCAATCTTCTTTCCGATCACCGCATTGCCTGAAAACTGCGCCCTTATCTGTTCATCTGTGATATCCGAGACCGGAAACCGCAGATTATCCATGGCTTTTTTAATTTTTGCGGTGTTTATCGGTTTGAGCAGAAATGTGCTTGCAGGTGTTTCATAGCTGTCAAGCGCGTATTTGTCATAACCCGTAATGTATATCACATTCAGCCTTGTATTCAGTTCAAGCAGCTTTTTTGCGATCTCTATCCCGTTTGCACCCGGCATTTCTATGTCAAGAAACAAAACATCGAATCTTTCCTTTTCATACAGCGGTATTATCTCGTCCGGCTCTGAGGTACCGATGAGCTGTGCTTCCGGAACGATATCCTCAAGCTCGAATATGATATCCTCAACTATCCTCCGTTGGTCGTCCGCAACAAGTATTTTCATATCTCGTCCCCTCTTTTCTTAGGTATAACTATTTCCGCGACAGTACCCTCCGATCTTTTTACAAGCTCAAGTCCGCCGCCGCATTGTATTTGCAGTCTCCTGCGCGTGTTTTCCAGACCCACGCCGAGACGCTTTTCTTCTCTCTCGGTGATCTTTTCGGGCTTTGTGCCGCTGTCCTCAACGGTTATGACAATACTGTCAACGCGGGAAAATGTTTTTATCGCTATAGTGCCGCCGTTTTTGGAGATACCGTGTTTTATAGCGTTTTCCACGATCGGTTCAAGTGTAAGAGCGGGAATGTCGAAATTCCTCTCCCGAAGGTCATAAACAATGTTCAGATCAATGTAATGATCCGCCTGAACAAGCGCAAGATAAGCCTGAACATTCTCCATTTCCTTCTCAAATGGTATGGACTCGTTTGACTGTATCGCACGGATATGCCCCTTGAGATAGTCGGCAAAATCGTCAATGCACCTGACCGCCACACGCTGATCCTGCCTTATGAGTGAGCGGATAACGCCGAGAGTGTTGTAGATAAAGTGCGGCTGTATCTGCGCCCGGAGCAGCTTCAGAGTATACCGCTCGATACGAAGCTCGTGTTCCGCAACGCTTTCCCTCATTTCCTGCTGATAAATAGCGGAAAGATAGATGTAATAGGCCAGCATTGAGAGTGATGTTATCGGCTCGACATAGCTCGGCGTTATATTGTTAAGCTCAAGAACAGCGGTAATACACGATATTATCACGATTGCCACCACAATAATATTTTTGCTCGCGCTTTGTCTGCCGAATCTTCTGACGGAACAGAACAGAAGCAGAACAACATAGAACATCAATACAATATATGTGGTATATCCGAGACGGAATCTGTAAAAATCCGACCCCTCATAGCGGAATACAAGATCGCCGGCGAACGGGGCTGCAAGGTATATCACCGCGTTTATTACTGCGGGAATGCAGGCGATCAGCTTATACTTCATATCGGGTACTATTATCATAAGCTCTAAAAGTATAACGCATGGGCGCACGATATACCGGAAGATCGCAAGCACGGTGAGCACAGCGGGGTTGGGTGCGCTTTCCGGCAGGATAGCGTCGATATGGTCGCTTGCGGAGATCGATATTGAGGTAAGAGCTATTGCCGCTACCCCTACAGGAAAGAGCCGTGCTGCGGGTATTTGTGTCTTTTTATTTATAGCCAATAAGACCGACAGAATGAACAATATGGAATAAGTCATGAAATTTTCTGAAATGATTTCAAGAAACAATAATAAGACGCTCCTTCCAATATTTGTTATAACTATTTTACCATAAAGTTGTGCGTTTATCAACTCGCTTTTGTAGTTTTTGCCGAAAACGCTATATTACCAGATTGGTAATAGCGTCTATGTACTGTATATGATATAATTTTTAGGGTCTATAAAAAGACTTATCAATACATATTCCGGAGGTGCGGAATGAACAGAAATGTTTTGCAGATGCAGATATACAGCTGTGATTTCGATCAGGATAAGTTCAACGCAAAGATAGCAAAGTTCTGTAGTATAAGCCATATAGACAGTGAGACTCAAGGGATTTTGGAGCTTGCCTTGGAGGAGCTTGTTAAAAACAATATTGCAGCTTTTATTGAACACAACGATGGTCGTGGACTGCCTATCGATATAATAGTCGAACACTACGGAATATATGATGGAGCAGAAATGATCATAAGATACGGCGGTGACCGATACGACCCGATATATGACGGGGATGAGCTGTCAGCACAGCTTGCAAAAAAGCTGTTTGGCACCATAAAGTACGCTTATGACGGTACAAACTGCGTCACTGCCGAATTCCGATCGTAACTGTAAATCCGATAATCATTATATTGCAGGAACAGCTTTTTGTCAATTACCAGTTTGGTAATTGACTGAAAAAATGTTATTTCTTATAATATTTGATAGGAAAATTACTGCTGCAAAAAGGAGTGGTCTGATTGACCTTCAGTTCGGTCGTATTTCTGTTTATTTTCCTTCCGGTGACATTTATTCTTTACGCGCTCATAAAGAATGACACAGCGCGAAACATCATACTTGTTGCGGCAAGCATAGTCTTCTATGCTTTCGGTGAGCCGATAGCGGTCATCATTATGCTGATCTCGATAGTATTCAATTATTTCTTCGGCATAGCTGTGTCGGGTGAAAAACACGCAAAGCTTGCGGTATTCCTCGCGGTACTTGTCAATATAGGACTTCTGTTCGCCTACAAATACACAGGCTTTTTCGCGGAGACATTCAATACCGTTACCGGACTTTCAATACCCGTTCCGGTCATACGTCTGCCGATAGGTATCTCTTTCTTTACATTCCAGGGACTAAGCTATGTCATCGATGTTTACAGGGACAAGAAAAGCGTTCAGCGCAGTCTTTTCCTTGTTATACTCTACATCTCGTTTTTCCCGCAGCTTATTGCCGGTCCTATCGTGAGATATGAGGACATCTCAAAACAGCTCAGACACCGCGAATTTACCGCCGACAGAGTGAGCAGAGGCATACACCGCTTTATTCTCGGTCTCGGCAAGAAGGTGCTTATCGCAAATCAGATGGGATTTGTCGCCGATACGGTATTCGGCTTTGCTCCCGAGCAGGTCGGAATGGGACAGGCGTGGACAGGCGCGATATGCTATACTCTCCAGATCTTCTTCGATTTCTCGGGCTACAGCGATATGGCGATAGGACTTGGGTGTATGTTCGGATTTGACTTCCTCGAAAACTTCAACTACCCATTCATAGCGCCGAGCATACAGGATTTCTGGCGGCGCTGGCACATCTCGCTTTCAACATGGTTCAAGGAATATGTTTACATACCCCTCGGCGGAAACCGCAAGGGCAATGTGAGAACGACGATAAACAAGCTTGTCGTGTTCTTCCTCACCGGCTTGTGGCACGGAGCGAATTTTACTTTCATCGTCTGGGGAATGATACATGGGCTCTGTCAGATGCTTGAAACATATCAGATAATACCCACAAAAAAGAAATGGTTCAGACCGATAGGTCACATATATACGCTGTCGGTAACAGTGCTTGCGTTCGTGCTGTTCCGCGCGGGTTCCCTCGGACAGGGCTTCGGACTGATAGCCGATATGTTCAGCGGAGCAGCGGGAGACGCGGCTGCGAATGCCGAGATAATGTCCTGCCTGTCAACACTGTGTATTATCGCTTTCGTGTTTGCAGTGATCCTCTCAACACCTGTATTCCGTGTATTAAAAGAAAAAGCATCGAAACTTAAGAATGCGGAAATGTACAACTATATGTCATACGCCGGCTCGATAGGTATATTAGCTCTTTGCGTGCTGTCGCTTGTTTCGAGCGCATATAACCCATTCATCTATTTCAGATTTTAAGAGGGGGAGTGAAAGAACGCTATGAAAAAATCATTCAAGATCGTTTATTCTGTATTGTTCTTTGCCGTCTGCGCAGCTCCCGCCGTACTGCTACCGTTTATGGGCAGCAGCGCCGAAATAGAGAAAAAGGAGCTTACGGAGCTGCCGGTGTTTATTGATAATGACGGCATCAATACCGATTTTTCCACACAATTCGAGTCATGGTTCAATGACAGGCTTCCGATGCGCTCGGAGCTGCTTTCTGCGGCAAATCTGATAAAGGGAGAAATGCTTAACACCGTCTCGTCAAATGTTATCAGCAATAACGGCTGGCTGTTCTATGACAGCGAAAAGCTGGACTTTATGAACACGAATGCTCTGTCGGACAGGCAGATAAATGCCGCGGCGGTAACTCTGTCGCTGCTGGAGGAAAAGGTGACCTCCGAGGGCGGAAGATTTGTGTTCGTGCCTATGCCGAATAAATCCTCCGTATATTGGGAGCACATGCCCGCCTGCTATACAAAGGCTGACGAGAACAATCTTACAAGACTCTCGGCAAAGCTTTCGGAGCTTGGCGTGAACTATACCGATATGCTGTCAGTCATGATACAGAACAAGGAGCTTGGTATATATCACGCCCGCGATTCGCACTGGAACAATCTTGGCGCGATGATCGGCTACAATGAGATAATGAATTCTCTCGGCAGACCTCATAACACCTATGAGAATGCGTCCTATACATACGAACAGGTATGGCGGGCGGATCTCGACAAGCTGCTCTATCCTGCCGGCGGATTTATGGACTGGCAATACACTTTCGATATTACCTATTCGACATTCAGATTTATGCAGCCTTCCGGAGTCCATGACACAGCTGCTCAGCTTGCGGTATTCATGAGCGACAGGGAGGAAAATGACGGCAACATCGTCACAATGAATATGAACAAGGCTCCGAACAAAAGCCTGTATATGGTGCGGGATTCTTTCGGGCGGGCACTACTCCCGTTCATGATCGACAACTACGCCAATGCTACATTCGTGCGCACCGACCGTCCGGAACTCACTTCATCGTTTGCGGATAAGGACTTCGTTTATGAGATAGTTGAGCGCAACCTGAAAAATGTGATCGCAACCGCACCTTATATGTTCGCACCCGAGAGAAACGGGGTGACATATCCGGATATATCCATAAGCGGCAATGCGGACGCTGTATTCAGCGATGAGGGCTACGCTTTCAGGCTGTACGGCAGACTTCCCGAGGACGCGGACAGCGGTGACGGCAGAGTATATGCCGTTTTCCGCAGCGAAGCCGGGGAGCGGGTGTTTGAAGCTTTCCCGATCTATGAGAACAAGCTGATCGGCGAAGACGGTACAAACGGTTTTTCAATGTTCATTGACAAGAGCACGGGACTGTCGGGAGAATATGAGCTTGTTGTCATAGCGGACAGCAAGGCATATTCAGGAGGAAAAATAATAGTGTGATGCCGTTTCAGGCAATTCAATGTTAATACCGGCGATACACGCCGATAATATATAAGTAAAAAAGGAGAAACAAGAAAATGAAAAAGAAAATCAGTATGCTTATTGCTGCTGCGCTTTGCGTTATGTGTGCGGCAGGCTGCGCAAACGGAACCACAGAGAGCACAACAGGAACAGTAGCACTCGGAACAACTACGACTGCGGCAAGTGAAGAAGTGACAACAACGACTTCCGAGACAGAGCAGAGCACCTCCGGGACTTCGACCCCGACAAGTACTGCTGAAGCTTATGAGGGAGAAACTTCCCCCGCGACAGGTTCTCTGCGCGAGAACACCCGCTTCACTTACAGAGGCGTTGAGTTTGCAGTCGGAGACAATGCAGATGATGTTATACCCAACCTCGGCGAACAGAGCAAGCCTTCAAGCAAGCTCCAGCCTTGTATCCCGGGAGCCGGAGAAATAGAATATTTCTACTTCGACGGCATAACTGTACAGGTAACTCAATTCGGACTCATCTGCGAATTGGATATAAGCAAATTTGAAAATCCGGGCTCGGATGCCGCGACAGTTACAGGGATAAGCCTTGCGTCCACGGCGGAGCAATGCAAGGCTATACTCGGTGAGGCCGAAAATGAGTTTGACGGTTATCTCGGGTATGCGGACGGCGGCTACAACTTTACGTTGATATTTGATGATGAAGACGGATCATTGGTGTCATTCTCCGCAAGCGACATGGATCTTCCGATGTAACTATACCTTTCAGTCAGTCCAATATTTCCTGCATGCATGATCAGGAATTTCATAAAAATTTTAGTAACCAGTAAGGAAAAAAACAAATGAAAAAAAGAATAATATCGGTACTGATCGTTTCGGCGATGACAGCAGCTTCCGCAATGTCCGTTACAGCGTTCGCAGAAAGCACCAACACCTCGGTAAGTATGGACAACCCATTCTCCGGCTGCTTTGAAAAGCAGAGCAACAGCGAATGGAAGATCACCGACAGAGGTATGAAGCTGATCAATGATGATATAAGCGAGGGCGGCGGCGTTTTCAATCTGCACTTCATGCTGAAGAAACACGCCGAGGGCAGCATTATATGGAATTTCAGCTTTACAGCCGAAGATAAGACCTACGCAGCCGACTACATAATGATGATACCGATGTATTCGGCGGAGGAAGGCACGAACTTGTATCTTCCGGTCAAAGATGTCATCGGACTGCTGAACGATACCTACCCCGATGAGAAAATACCTTATGACAAGATAGAATTCGGTACTGTAAAGGATTCGGCAAAGCTCATAACAGACATTGAGATAACCGCAAAGAGTGTTTTCCCCTCGCTGACCGATCACGTCTGGGCGACCTACGAGAAGGACGAAAACGGAAAATATACCAAGCCGTCCAACTATTTCATTTTTGACGATAATAAGAATGGTCACACCTTCGACTCCGAATTTGTTACCGGACAGGGCTTTACTTATGAGCAGGACGACAACAAGCTCGTATTTCATTTCGGCTCGATGACCGATGAGGAGGTTCCGGCTGAGCTGAAATTCAACAAGTCCGGGGACATCATCGCAACGATCACATATCCGGAAACGACAAAGACCGTGAAATTTGAGCTCATTCCTTCTGCCGAGACCGAGAGCTTCGGAGTTGTGCCGGTGTTTGCGGAATCAGTATGGACGGCGTACGGCGAAGATGAAAACGGAGACTATACCGAACTCTGGAACTATTTTGTGTTCAATGACGAAGGCTCCGGACGCACCGTTGACCCGAAAACCGGAACAGGCGAACCCTTCGCATACGAGCAAAACGGCGAAGAGGTGATGTTCCATTTCGGCTCGATAGATGATGATACTCCCGCAGTATTTGAGTCAAAGGGGCTTGATATTTACGCGACTATTGATTATAGTGAGTTTACGAAAAAGGTCAGATTTGCGCATGAATATACCGAAGCAGATCCCGACACATTTGGAACTGACATCAACACGACCTCGGACTTCATAAATACCGATACGGGCTGGGAGCTGCAGGACGCAGCAAGCAAGATACCGGACGCCAACGGGACGGCAGGCGGAAATGTCGGTATTGCAATAAAGTTTGATACGCCGCTTGACAATGGGTTTGATCTTACCTTCAAGCTTGTCACAGATGACGACAGTCAAAAAAACGTGGCCGTCGTTTACAGCGGAAGCATCAATGACGATACGCTGTTTGTGAAGATACGCGATCTGCTTGCACAGGCTGGTGTGGGAGCAGATAATGTTGCAACGCTCACCGTTGTGAATAATGGCGGCAATGCTATAAACTCAATAGATCTCGGTACAGGTGATGCGGCTTATACCGATATCATATTCGAAGCGACCAACGCTGCCGTTGACAGTGCAAATGACAGCAATCCAAACACAGGCGTGGGTATCGGTTTTGCTGCGCTTGGCGCGGTTATTTCGGGGTCGGCTGCCGCTATAAGCTACAGAAAACGCAGATAACATATATATACCTCCGGAGGCTCTCTGTGGAAAAAAAACAGGGGGCTTTCGGTGGTTTATACATATACAGGTGATGCAATGAAAAAGAGAAAGAAATTACTTGTTCAGGTCGGAGCACTGATAGCCGTATTCTTCGCGGCGATCCTTATTGCGGGCGGTTTTATCATATATGCCGGGAGCACAACGATGTACTTGAACGCAAAAAACGAGATAATAGACCGCGACCTTCTGCGAGTGCGGGATTCTTTAGAGAAAACTCCGATCTTATCGGCCTTTCTTGATTACTGGCGCGAGAATTCTTATGATATAAATCGCGAAGCGACAGAAGAAGAAGCAAATGAAGTGTGGCAGTATTACAACAACGGTAACGAGTGGATCGAATGGATGAAGATTACCGAAGAACAATTCCGCGATCTGGAAGGACCGGTAAAGATATCCGTAGCCAAGGATTACTACAGCTATTTTGCCGGAGTGTTGAACTGGGAGCAGCATGATTTCGGATATGACGCGATATACTGCATAGATATAAGCCCGGAGAACGCGGGGTTTATCTATGCCAAGGGTAACGGTGATGAACCATATACCTATAAAACGCTCGGCGGGGTGCTGGATATGGATATTTCTAAGCAGCGCGCCGTGCAAAAGATCCTTTCGGGGACAAACAAGACTACAGAGTATGAGGTGGTCGAAAATTATAACGGAAAGAGCATTTACATAGGCTATATTCCCATAACAGCGAACGGCAAAGTGGAATGTGCTCTCTGCATATTCTACGACTGGAGCGCATTTCAGAAGAGCATGAACGAAAATCTTGCCGTGATGACGCTTATCGGCTCGGCGGTCATGATCATCGCGTTCATAGCGTTGCTGCATTATCTGTATGTGATCGCATTAAAGCCCGTAACGCAGATACAAACCAATGTGCGTGAATATCGTGAAAATAAAGACAGTATACGGATAACCGAAAATATGAAGCATATACGCTCGGAGAATGAATTCGGCGTGCTTGCGGACGATATTTCGGAGCTTGCCGAGGAAATGGAACGATTCACGGAAGAAAATATCCGGCTTGCCGGTGAACAGGAACGTGTCGCAGCGGAGCTTGAACTTGCAACAAAAATACAGAGCGGGGCTTTGCCGAGCAAATTCCCTGCATTCCCTGAGCGCGATGAATTTGACCTGTACGCCTCGATGACACCTGCGAAAGAGGTCGGTGGCGACTTCTATGATTTTTTCCTCATTGACGACGATCATCTTGCGCTCGTTATCGCGGACGTTTCCGGAAAGGGCGTACCCGCCGCGCTGTTCATGATGTCCTCTATGATACTTTTGCACGACCGTGCGCTTATGGGCGGCAAGCCTTCGGAAATACTTGAATTTGTGAACAGGCGGATATGCTCAAAGAACCCGTTCGATATGTTCGTAACGGTATGGCTGGGGATACTTGAGATCAGCACAGGAAGGCTGTCATGCGCGAACGCGGGACACGAAAGACCGGAGATAAACAACGGTGAAGGCTTCGGGATCATGAAGGACAAGCATGGCTTTGTCCTCGGAAGTCTGGAGAGTATGCGGTATGAGACCTACGACATACAGCTCCATAGCGGCGATACCGTATTTGTTTATACAGACGGTGTCGCGGAAGCCACAAACGCTTCCAATGAGCTTTTCGGGACAGAACGGCTCACCGAAGCACTGAATGCGATCCCCGACGGATCACCGGAAGAACTCATCTTGACTGCGGGAAAAGCGGTCAATGATTTCGTCAAAGACGCGCCGCAATTTGACGACCTTACAATGCTTTGTCTGAAATACAACGGAGGTACAACGAAATGAAAACAGATGTTTACAAATTTGAAAGAAGCGTGGATAACATCGACATAATTGTTGAGTTAGCCGAAAAGATCGCCGCGTACAACAATCTCGGCGAAGATGAAGAGCTTAAGCTCTCGCTGCTTTGTGAGGAGCTTGTGGAGCTGCTCCCGAATTTGCTTATTTACGGAAATGGGGAATTATGGATCGAGAACAGCGGGAAAAGCTATGAGATACACGCTGTAGTTGAAGCCGACGACCTGCTCACCTCCTCCGACCGCAAAGAAATACTCGCGGTTTCCAAATCAAAAAAGAACTCTGCTGCCGTTGGGGTAATGAACAGAATAAAATTAGCCGTAGAGGAAATTATCGCCAATTACGCACTTTCCAAAGGCATGAGCGGTGAGGTTTCCTATGACGGAACCGCTCTCGAGACACTCGATTATGACTATGCAGACCCCTTTGCGCAGCAGGATATGTGGTCACTTGTCAAATACAAAAAGACTGTACAGAATGGTACGGACGCATGGGACGAGCTTGAAAAGTCAATTATAGCAAATCTGGCTGACGATGTTACTGTCGGGATATTAGGCGGTAAAGTGGAGATCGTCATAAAGAAAGCGTTCTGATGACAGACTGTGGCTGAGAACGCCCGGGTTGGTGACGATAAAAAAGGACGGTATATCAAATGGATTATCTGAGGGAGCATCAGCTTGACCTTATGCTGATACTGACGGGTGTATGCTTTGCCATAGCTCTCGGAGGCTTGTTTTCGGATACAGGTAAAACAAAGAAAATATCGCTGTTCGTAATGGGTCTGAGTGCCACATTTCTAATGATCGCGGATCGATATGCGTACATATACAGAGGTGATGAAAGCACTGTCGGATTCCTCATGGTAAGAATATGCAACTGTGCTGTATTTCTTCTGATACTTGTGATAACTTATTCGTTCAACTGGTATCTTACCGATATGTTCAAAAATGATATACCGGACGGCAGAGTTCCAATGCGGCTGCGTGTAAACGAAATAATTACAGTTATCGGTATCGTGCTTGTTATAGTATCACAATTCACCGGACTTTACTACACCTTTGATGAGCAAAACCGATATCAAAGATCGGACGGATATATGATCTCTTATATCATACCTCTGACGGTATGGATATCCGCAAGCTCAGTAATAATACAGTACCGCGAAAAAATCGGCATGATCATGTATCGGGCGCTGCTTATATTTACGCTTGCTGCCATTATTGCCTCTGTACTTCAATTTTTCCTTTATGGAGTTTCACTTACAAATATTGCGATAGTCGTTCTTACAGTTGTACTTCGGCTGAAAGAGATAGTAAATACCAATCACAGTCTGGCGGCATCACATAAAAGAGAAAAAGAGCTTCTGATACAAAAGCAGAAAGAAATGTCCGCCATGATCGAGGAAACCACCAATGCATTTGCGGCGGTTATTGACGGCAAGGATAAATACACCAAGGGGCATTCCGAAAGAGTTGCGATATATTCAAGAATGCTTGCCAAAAATCTCGGACTTTCGGCGGAGGAACAAGAAAAAGCATACTATATGGGTTTGCTGCACGATATAGGAAAGATCGGCATTCCCGATGAGATCATAAATAAAACGACAAAGCTGACCGATGATGAGTTTAATCTTATGCAGTCTCACCCGATATTCGGCTACGAGATACTGAAGGAGATTAAAAGTATGCCGGAGCTGGCGCAGGGCGCACGCTGGCATCACGAATCCTATGACGGCAAAGGCTATCCCGATAAAGTCGCGGCGAAAGAACTGCCGTTTATCGTCAGGATAGTGGCGGTCGCCGACAGCTACGACGCAATGACATCTAACCGCAGCTACCGAAAATATCTCCCACAGGCGACCGCAAGAGCGGAAATAGAAAAGAATATCGGCACACAGTTTGACCCGGACGTGGCGAGATGTATGCTTGATATAATTGACGGCGACCATGCCTATATGCTTCATGAATAATAGGGTGTGGTGGCGTATTATCGGATAAACGGGCGGTGAAAAATGGACAAACAAATTTCGGATAAAAGAAAATACCGTTCTCTGACAAAGCGGACAACAAGAGCGACAGTTATAGGCTGCATTATTCTCGGACTTGTCGCGGAGATAATCGGTCTCGGATTGTATGCCGTTGCAATAACGGGTCAGTATGTGAGACACGCTTCCGACCTGTCACGCTATGCCGCGATGTCCGCGCGTCATGCGGTAGATACCGTCGGATTTGCCGACGAATTGATGACTGTATATCGGGGTCTCGACGAAACGGAGCTTGCTCTTAACGGGACGGAGGAATACCGTTCGCTGTTCGCCGGATTTTCGGAGAGAAGCGAGTATGTGACCCTGACACATTTGCTGGATACCTTCATACAGACCGATGATGTTGACGATGTGTATATAGCGATGTATGACCGTGATACCTGCGCTATGGTATATATAGTCGATCCCGATCCCGGCAATGAGGAGCGTCTGTATCCAGGTGAGTGGGAAAGCGTGACCGAGGAAGGAATGATAAAATTCCTTGACTGGAACGGCGAGGGAATGCTGTATGATATTGATCGCACCTTAAAATACGGCTGGCTTTGCACTGCCGGGACTCCGATAAAGGACAGTCAAGGCAGGGTGTGCGCGTTTGCTCTGGTCGATGTGGCTCCGGGCAATATAGGGGAAACACTGGCGCTTTTTGCCCTCCAGACAGGAATAGGTGTCGTTATTGTTACGGCACTTATAGCCGTATTTCAGATAAGACATATGAGAAAGACCGTCGTAATGCCGATAAATGCCATTGCGGACACGGCGGCGCAATATGTTCTTGATAAGCAGTCTGGCGCAGATGTGACAGGCCACTTCTGCTCACTTGACATACATACGGGTGATGAAGTCGAAAATCTTGCCGATATAATGTCGGATATGGAGCATGACCTTGCCGAGTATGAGACCCGCATCACGAAGATCACTGCGGAGAAGGAACGCATAGGTGCGGAGCTTCGCATGGCGACTGCGATACAGCAGGGTATGCTTCCTCATATTTTTCCGCCGTTCCCGGACAGAAAGGAATTTGATCTTTATGCCTCAATGTCTCCTGCAAGAGAAGTTGGCGGCGATTTCTACGACTTCTTCTTTATAGACGACGATCACCTCGGACTTGTAATGGCTGATGTAAGCGGCAATGGAGTACCGGCGGCGTTGTTTATGATGGTTTCAAAGGTGATAGTACAAAGCTGCGCTATGCTCGGAAAATCGGCAGGAGAAACTCTGACAAAGACGAATGAAGCTATATGCTCAAACAATCAGTCGGAAATGTTTGTGACCGTGTGGCTCGGAATACTTGAAATATCCACGGGAAAGCTCACCGCCGCAAATGCCGGACATGAGTTCCCCGCGATAGAGAGAGCAAACGGGAGATTTGAACATCTCGAAGATGAACACGGATTTGTCATAGGCAGTATACCCGGCATGAAGTATAACGAGTATGAGATAGTGCTTTCACCCGGCGATAAGCTGTTTTTGTACACCGACGGAGTGACGGAGGCTACAAATACCGAGGAAGAGCTTTTCGGAGAAGAGAATATGCTTGAAGCCCTTAATACAGAGCCGGACGCCTCTCCCGAAAAAATACTGGAGAATGTAAGATCGGCTGTGAACAGGTTTGTAAAGGACGCAGAACAGTTTGACGATCTGACTATGATGTGTCTGGAATATAAAGGCAGGAAAGGAAGCTCATTATATGGAAATGCTGACGAGGGAGCTTGAAACTGCGGCAGCGGTAAGTGAACTGGATAATGTGATAGATTTTGTGGACGGACAGCTTGAAGCTGTCGGTTGTTCTATTGATAGTCAGATGCAGATCGAGCTTGCGGTGGAAGAGATATTTGTTAATATCGCGAGCTACGCTTACGCTCCCGGAATCGGAAACGCGGCTATAAAGATCCGTATTTATGGCGAACCGCCGACTGTTGAAATAACATTTACGGATCACGGTGTGCGGTACGATCCGTTGGCAAAAGAAGATCCGGATATAGATCTGCCCGCCGGGGAAAGAGAAGTCGGAGGTCTGGGCATATTTCTCGCCAAGAAGAATATGGACGAGATGGCGTATGAGTACCGTGACGGTATGAATATCTTCACGATGAAAAAAGTAATAAATTGACAGAATATCGAGTATGGAGGTAAAGACGATGAGTCAAATAACGGTTGCAAAAAAACGAGAGAACGAAAAGCTGACTTTCCTGCTTGACGGCAGAGCCGACAGCTCCACAGCGGAACAGCTTCGGGAAGAAATGCTGAATGATCTCGACGGGGTCACGAATATTGAGGTTGACTGCGAAAAGCTCAGCTATATCTCGTCATCGGGGCTGCGCATAATACTGATACTCTTCAAAAGGATCACGGCGGCAGGAGGCACTCTCGTCATAACAAAACCAACAAGGAAAGTAATGGAAGTTTTAAAAATCACAGGCTTGATTGAAATATTTCCCATAAAAGACAATATAGCGTAAATAATGTTAAACTTTAAACGAAAGGATAATAACCATGAGCAAGATAACGATCACTAAAACAAAAGAAAATGAAACTTTGACTGTTTCTGCCGAGGGAAGGATCGACACCTCCACATCGTCGGAGTTCGACAATACGGTAAGACCGGAGCTTGAAGGCGTAACACAGCTCATTCTGAACTTTGAGAAGCTGAGTTATATTTCTTCCTCCGGACTTCGTGTGCTTCTAAGCCTTCATAAGGCAATGGAAGCTAAGGGCGGCAAGCTTACCGTAATAAAGCCCACTAAAATAGTTTCGGAGGTATTCAATGCAGCCGGCTTTTTCAAAGTGTTAAGTATAGAACAATAAAATGAACGCTGATAAAACAAATATGCTCATAGCAGAGCTTAATCCGACTGTACTTACCGCGCGTGCCGCACTTATGGGCGGTGCGGCGAATGGTGATAAGTATGCGGAAAAACTGCTTGAGTTAATAAAAAAGGAAGAGATATTATCCGAAAAACACGGCACAGTCGATGAACTAAAACGTGCGGAGCTTTACAGGTTTTCCTCGGCATACGGAACGGCAGCATGGGTGAGGAGCAAAATATCCGAGAAAATGTTTCACTCTTTAAAGATGATGTCGTTTGTCGACCTCGGCTGTGGTTACAATCCCCGTGGACTTGCTTTTGAGAAGCGGAAATACATTCGTTATTACGGCATTGACCTTCCGACTGTAATTGACCGAATGAAAAGCACGGTAATGCCTGCTATCGGGAGCAGTGACCGGATCATGTACCATTCGGCGGATATCACCGATCTCAATGCGATACGGTCAGTTATCCGCTGTAAAGAGCCATTGTTTATCGTGACCGAAGGACTTATGATGTATCTGACAGAAAGTGAGGTACAAACGGTCATAAAGAATATATCGGAGCTTCTTTCGGAATACGGAGGGGTATGGTTCACGGGAGATTCCGAGGAGCGCGCAGTCTATGAATATATCATCAGACACATATTCGGGAACGACGAGGATGTGATCAAGAGTCTGTTAGGGTCGGAAATATCGCTGCAATGGCGAAAGCTGCTATATGACAACAGCTTTATGACTCTGAAAAACACCAAACAGTCGGAGTACCTTGCAGCGTATGGTCTGAGTACAAGGAAAGTCAGTATAAAACTGCTGACAGAAGGATTGGATATACCCGAAAATATAAGAAAAGCTTTTGAGAACACAGATTTCCTCGTCATGACTGCTGTCGGAACTGTTGCATCAAGACGTAATGATGCAGGAAAGAGCGTTTTCAGCCTTGAGTCCGAAAAAATGAATGAAACACTCATCATTAAACCAAAAGGACGACTTGATTCTGTCAATGCGCCCGGAATTATTGAAGAATACGAGAAGTACGGCGCAGAGGCTGCAAAAATGGCTGTCATTATTGACCTTGCGGACTGCACATATATTTCCTCTGCGGGTGTCCGTGCCCTGCTGATGCTGTATAAAAGAACTGCCGATATAAAAGAAGGACTTTCGGTAAGAAATATCAGGCCCGAGATCCTCACTGTATTGCGGACGACAAGGTTAACGGATCTTATTTGAGTATAAGTTTATCAGAAAAGGATAGTTTGAATGCTTAGACTGCCATGAGGTCAATATGGAAGACGAGGAATTTCACAAATGGATGTCGGAGCATTACAGGGCGCTCGACAGGAAATATTATCACAAGGGCATACCGATACTGATACTGCACAGACGGGCTGCGACAACAGCATTTTCCGTGATATGGACAATAAAGAATATAGATGTGGCTGATCTGCTGCTGACCGGGTATTTTATGATAAAGGATATCCGGTTTTACGAGCTTGCCCGAAAATATGAAAATATGCTGGAGCTTGCAAAAATAAACAAAGAGCAATTTCTGAAACAGATATACGGCTTTTATATGCAGTCTGCGACGGTTATCAGAAAAGACGGACTGTTTAAAAGATTTCTCGAGTTTATATCGTTTTTTCAGAATGATGACCGCGCCTATACAGATGAGGTCACCTGCTCGGTTTATAGGGCATACATCGACCTTTTGCTGTGTCAGTGCGAGTTTCTGAAGCCGAACAAGTTCGATGTTAACAAAATGACCGCCGGAGTTACCACAGACGGAGTCCCAATAGAGACAAACAGCGCATATATGGGATCCGATGCCGCCTTGATCGAGCTGGAACATGATATATTTGCAAGAAAAACATTCGACCCGAACAGGGACTTCGGAAAATACTTTGCCAAATACGGGTATAATGTCACGGATGTCGACTCCGCATCACTCCTTGCGACCGAGTGCCGGAATTATAACAATACGATCCTGTCGCTTTCACCGTATATCAACGAGTTTACTGCCGATATACTTCCGGGAAAGGGCTTTGATCCGCAGATAATGGACTATCTGAATGATATTCCTGCGGTTATAGGTGACTTTGACTTCAAGTCTGTACTCAGAAGCAGAAGAAGGACGCTGCCATCAAACGGCATAAGGATACATCTTGAAAAAAGCAGATTCTACAGGGAAATGCTGCTGAAAGAGATATATTACGATGACGCTGTGATATGCCTTTTCCGGCTTGAAACGAAAGTAGGCGAGACTGCGGGATTCTATAACACCCAGACCGGCAAATTCTCATCGTCGCTGCACATGAATACCGAGAATGTACATCACTTCGGGGACAGCGTGGAACGGCTGATATTGTGGGCTTACTCTGCGTTTGTGACCGATGTGGTACAGCAGAGCAGCGAGTCCTATAGGTCATACCTCGATGACCGCAACTGTAATGTGGTGTTTGCCGCAATACCCGGCAAGCTGCGAATACCGACCGGATATGAGAATATACGCACAATTGCCGGTGATGACCGATATGAAACGGTCATTATGCATATAAATGGCTACATAAGGAAACTGCCCAAAGGACATAAAGCCTCGGACAAGGCAAGTGCGGCGGCGGAAGCTCTCGGGTACTCACTTGACGAGAACGAGACTTTTGTATGCCCGTTTGAGCGTATCACTTGGATCTGCAGGACGAGATAAGCTATGAACAAATTGCAATAGCACACATTATAACACGGGGGAAAATATGCAAAAAAAGAAAAAGACGGTAACTTTTCAGATAGATGTGCCGCTGGGTATATTCCTACTGATACTCATTATAGCGGCAATGGTAACAACTACCTTTTATTTTATAAATAAAACCATCGGCGAAAGAGCTCTGAAAGCAACTCAGATAGCTGATTACACTGCCGACTGTATGAGTTCTTATGCAGCTATAGGCTGGCTGAAGGATTTCTGGATAAACAATGTTGATGATATGACATTGGTATACGGACGGGAAAGCGCGAATGAACTTGAAAGCTACCTGAAGGAAAGGATCCCCGGGTATATAAATGCGGCAAGCGTAACTCCCGTGCAGCTCCTGTCCGCGAATAAAGAGACCTGTATGGTCTTCGCCGAGTTATGTTATACCGAGATATGTATGATATTTGACCGTATGCAGCAGAATTACCACTGTTCTTATATATGCTCCTTTGTTGTGGCAGGGGACGAATGTGTGTACCTGACCTCAGGCTGTGACTACGGCGAGCTGCGTACAAACGAGGGCGGAAACATATATGAGCTCGGGGCAAGGGTGCCGTTCAGCTACGGCGTATTTCCTATGCTTGACAATATACTTGCAGGCAAAGAAAATGAAAACGATGATAATTATATCATTCTTTCCCTTAACGGGGAAAATGATGTTTGCGCGTTTTCTCCCGTACACGATGAATACGGAAATACCGTATTAGTCGTTTCGACAGATAACGACCTTGATGATATAATAAGCATGTCTATACAGGACGCACTCAGAATTACCCTTATTACGCTTTTGCTACTGTTGCTTCTGATCGTAATGGTGCATTACCTTCTTTTCAGAAATGTTGTTCAACCGATAAAGAAAGAAGAAACAATACTGGCTGAATATGTTGAGGGAAAAGATGCGGAAAAAGCTGTTTCGGAGCTTACCGGTATAACCTCGAATAATGAGATAGAGACCCTTGCCGAAGACTTTTCGTTTATGGCAGCGGAGCTTGACAGATACATAGGCGAGGTAAGAATGGTCACCGCCGAAAAAGAGCGTATCGGTGCCGAACTCGATATGGCGGCAAGAATACAAGCGAGCCAGCTTCCGGCAACATTTCCGGCGTTCCCGGAAAGAACGGAGTTTGATATTTACGCTTCAATGGATCCCGCAAAGGAGGTCGGAGGTGATTTTTATGATTTCTTCCTTGTCGATGACGATCATCTCGCACTCGTTATTGCAGATGTTTCCGGGAAGGGCGTTCCGGCGGCTCTGTTTATGATGGCATCGAAGATACTTATCGCAAATTACGCTTCTATAGGCGGGACGCCCGCTGATATCCTCAGCAAAGTGAATGAACGTATCTGCGAAAGAGATAATGACAATATGTTCGTCACGGTATGGCTCGGAATACTCGAGATAAGCACGGGAAAGCTTACCACAGCAAACGCCGGTCACGAATATCCCGCGATAAAAAAAGCAAGAGAACAGTTTGAGCTTACGAAGGATAAGCACGGACTGTTTATAGGAGCAATGGCGGGAGTAAAATACAAAGAATATGAGATACAGCTCGAAAAGGGTGATACGCTGTTTGTTTACACGGACGGTGTGCCCGAGGCGACAAATGCCGCAGGAAAACTGTTCGGGAATGAGAGAATGATCGATGCGCTGAACTCCGCTCCAAATGGAGGATTGAGCGACCTTCTGCAAATAGTCAGGAGCAAGGTGGACGAATTTGTCGGAGAAGCTCCACAATTCGACGATCTCACTATGCTTGCAGTGCGCTATTGGGGAAAGAACTGACAATTATGGCAAAGAAAAGGATCACGGAGATAGATATAATAAAGGGTGTAGGAATACTTACGATCGCAGCGGTACATCTGATATACCGCACGGAATCGGGTTTGGCGAATCATATATTTCGTGCATTGGGGTGGCTGCTGATCGGTTTGTTCTTTATGCTTTCGGGGTACACCTATTCAACCGGAAAAAGGACAGTCAGACAAAGCTGCAATGCACGGCTGCGTTATCTTCTGTTTCCTGCCGCAATTACCGAAATAATTCTTCTGATCGTGGGCGGTCTTTATTGTATGCTCTTTCACGGCTATGCATTGTCTGACTGTCTTCACGACGCGCTTGTCACATTTCTCAGACCCGAATTATGCGTCCTCATCTCAGAGGAGTGGGGACAGGGAGGTTTTTTGTATAATAATCTCTCGCCTTCATGGTTTATCTGGAGTATGCTGTGGACGGAACTTATCTTTATACCGACAGCGGAGTGGTGCGGAAAAGGTGATCTGAAAGTACGCGGATGTATCTCCGCGTTTGTCCTTACAGCAGTGCAAATACCGATCTATATGTTTGTAAGCCCTCTCCCTTGGCTGCTGCAGTTGGTTCCGCTGTTTACGGTATTTATGCTCATGGGTATGCTGTTGCACGAATCAGGTTTGTTTAAATGTGAATGGAGATATAATGCTGCGCTGACGGCTTTGATCTCTTTCCTTGGTTTTGCGGCATCGGTAGGTGTATTCTCCCTCGGCGGTGATAATTATTTTAACGGATATGTGGGAGTCTATGGCAACGGCATTGACATACTTCTTCCGATAATTCAGCTTGTGCCAGGAATCATCGCTTTCTACGCTCTCGCAAAGCTGATACTGAGGGTGCATATATTGTCAGACGGGATCATTTGGATAGGCAGACACACGCTTACCTTTCTGATGTGTCACTGTTTTTTCGCTATGATAGCAGCTGATATGATGAAAACATATAATCGAATGGGCGAGGTCTGGTATTTGGAGGACGCCGGACTTACTCTTACTCCGGAAATATTTTGGAAATCGGTAGCCGGATATGTGATCGCGGTAATATGTTGTATTTCGGTATGCATTGCTAAGGATACGGTAGCGAAGAAGCAATGAAAGAGGATAAACAACTGTACTCATTAAAGGCGTTCTAAGCGAATTTATAAACACATTAGTCATAAGTAGAACAAAAATGGAGATCCAATCGTTTTTCCTACCTCGAAGAAGAGGTAGGAAAAAGAAACCTAAACCTAAAAAATTGGCGCAAGCAGTTCCAAAACTGCTTGCGCCTATATTTTTTTCGACAGCTTTCAACTGTGTTCGATACAAGATTTTATCGAGAACAGTTGAAAGCTGTCGATTTATTTTATCGGATTTTTTGTTTTATGCCGTTAAGGTGTCGGGAAATAAGAAAATCGGCATTTTGACGAAGAAAACAGGCGTTTTATACTATAACAGCAGGGCTCCTCCGTCCTCCGATCAGTTTTTGAAGAAAGTGCGGATGTAAAACACATCGCACTACGCAACAAGACTAATCGGAGGATTTATAAATGAATGATAAAAAGTACATAGTCACCTGCGATGGAAAAGAGGTCGAGGTGACCGAGGAAATATACAAGCTCTGCGTTACAGAACCGGAGAGCGAAAGACGTTTGATTCGTAAGAAGAAATTTGGCAGGATAGATGTTGACGAGAAGAACGAGAAAGTCACGTTTATACTGTGCCGTGAGGATTCTGTAGAGCGGCTTTTGGAGATTGGCGTAGAGATCGAGGATACCAATGACAGTATTGCGGCTCTTGAAACCGCCGTTACGGTAAATCAGGCTCTTGCACAGTTGACCGAGAAGGAGCGGTATATAATAAAGGCGCTGTTTTTCGATGGAAGGAACGAACGTGACCTTGCGGACGAATTCGGCATTTCGCAGAAAAATGTTCACAAACACAAGGATAAGATTTTGGCAAAGTTGAACAAATATTTGAAAAATCATTGATTTTTTTCAAATTAGGGGGTATCAAAACCCGTTCTGCGTTCCTGAAGTATTGAGGGGACTAATATTTTCCCCCGTTGCTCTTTGAAAATTGAATACCAGTATATCGGGTACATTCCCTTTTGCGCCTACGGGCGTAGCAGAGTGAACGATACACACATGAAACGGATTCCAATAGCGGACAAGCTCCGGCAGCTTATGCCATATCTATGATTATTATTTTTTCCGACTGAGAATAAACGCCATGTGACATAATTGTTCGGCGGTGACCGGCTGTCACCGTATTGCGAAGAAGAGCAAGAGGGCATAATGATACTTCTGTCCAGCCACAGTTCACACAATGGGGGCAGCCACATGAGAACCATGCGGGGGTGAGAGTCCCATGATGCCGAGCCACCGGCAGCCCGTTATATTCCCAAGAGCAGAAATACTCAGGCAGGGGTGTCGAGGACAAATATGCCGGAACAACTTACAGGCAATATAGCATAACGGCTCAACTCCGTTATGCTGTTAAATATACAGACCGCCGATCCGTTATCCATACAGGTCGGCGGTTTATTATTTTATCATGGAGTATTAAAATGAGAACTGAAATATACACACTGACGGGAATCAGAGCAGAGCTTGTAAATATAGTTTGTTTGCAGTATATTGAAAAGCTGCTGAAGAACGGAAAAATCTCAAGAAAACACGCGGAAATACTTACCGAGAGATACAAGGTAGGTTGCACAGGAAAACAGAAATAAATCTGGTGACATTGGTAATTCCATTCCAGTCCGAAAAGTGGTATTGTGTACTGTAATAAATACCCGAAAGAAAGGACTGATCGAATGGTTATCACGAAGATACAAGCCGCCACAGATGTTAAGATCATCACAAGGCTTGCGGCATACATAAGAGTATCAAGCGACAGCGACGATCAGATCCATTCATTCTCGGCGCAGTACAGATATTACAATAATATCGCAGCCAACAGCACAGACACGATATTGATCGATATTTACGCGGACGAGGGCATCACAGGAACTTGCACTGACAAGCGTGACGAGTTCAACCGTATGATGAACGATGCCCGCAAGCACAAGTTTGACAGAGTCATAGTAAAATCCGTAACGAGATTCGCTCGTAACACGAAAGACTGCCTCGAAGCGGTTCGGGAACTGAAGCAGCTCGGAATATCCGTTTACTTCGAGGAAAACAACATTGACACTAACAAGACCGAGGGTGAAACGCTCATAACCCTGCTCGGTATGGTGGCGCAGAATGAATCGCTGTCCATATCGAAAAATATGCGCTGGGGCATACAGAAACGTATGCAGAACGGAACATACATAAATTGCTCCTCGGCTTATGGATATAGATACGAAGATAGAAAACACTTGGTAGATGAACCCGCTGCCGACACAGTACGCAGGATATTCTCTGATTATCTTAGCGGTTCGGGAGTCAAGGAGATTGCCGAGGCTCTTGAAGAAGAAACCGGAGAGACATGGCACGCTACAAAAATAAGATATATATTAGGAAATGAACGGTATATCGGGGACTCGATGTTCCAAAAGAAATATAACACCGAAACTCTTCCTTTCAGGAAGAAACGTAACAGGGGTGAGCTTCCGAGATACTATGTCGAAGGTACACAAGAGCCTATAATAAACAGAGAAACATTCAACGCGGTACAGGAACTTCTGAAACAGCGTGAAAATAATAACCCACAGGGGCATCAATACATATTTACCAAAAAGATCGTGTGCAGTCATTGTGGGCATTCGTTCAAACGGGTAGTTATCAAAGGCGTAGTATATTGGGTGTGCAACTATCACAATAAAAATTCAAAGAACTGCCCTATGAAGCCTATTCCCGAGACTGCGATACAAGACGCATATATACGGATGTTCAATAAACTGAAAAGGTTCGGGCAGGAAATCATCTCCCCCGCTGTCAGCCAGCTCGAGGACTTGATAATGAAGAAACAATGCGGAAATCAGCAGATACTCATATCTCGCGGTGAACTGACTGCAGCCCGTGAGAAGATGAACCAGATCACCCGACTGCACAGCAACGGGATACTGTCCGATGACATATACAATGCACAGAAAAAAGAGATTGAAGCGAAGATCATGCGTCTGAAAGAACTTATGACCGCCGCTTGCGATACGGACAGAATCATCAGCACTCTGGACAAGCTCTCCGATCTTATGGACATTCTTGACGAGCATGAAGTCATGGCAGAATTCGATGAAGCCATGTTCGGGCTGACTATTGAGAAAATAACCGCCCTGTCCGAGAACGAGATAATGTTCAGGCTCATCGGCGACGTGGAATTCAAAGAAACCATAGAAAGGCGGTAACGCTATGAAATGCAACAGAAACATTCCGTTCGGATATATGATGCGCGGCGGCAAGTACATTGCCGAACCTGCGGAATCCGAAGCCGTCCGTCAGATATTCGAAATGTATCTGAACGGAATGTCTCTGAAAAGCATTGCTGCCGAGATGACCACGCCATATAACAATAGCAAGACTCTGTGGAACAAAAACATGGTCAGCCGCATAATTGAAAACAAGCGGTATCTCGGCGATGATACATATCCTCAGATCATAGAGCAGGACACATTTGACCGAGCAAATGCCATAAAAACCGAAAAAGGAAAAACAGCACTTCCGGTGGATAACACCACCAAATACCTACGAAGCCTTATAGAATACGGCAAGAACGCCGAATGCAAGCGTTTGAGCGTAAACGACATAAAGGCACTTGCTGTGACAGCGATAAATACGCTGATAGCAGAGCCAATGCTCGCGGCACCTAACGACAGCGTAGAATACAAGCCGACAGCACAGCTTATGGTCACAGAAGCGCAGATAAAGGAGCAGATGAACGATCCCGCCGCCGATGCGGACAAGCTCATGACAGATATACTTCGGGCGGTCTCGATGCGGTATGACAGCTTCGCATACGATGACCGCGACAAAACCGCTCCTCTGCTCGATCTGCTTATGCAGCACGAAAAGACCGAGGATTTTGATATGGAACTGACCAAACAGGTCATTAAACATATAATCATAGACGGTAGTACGGTCAGCGCCGTGCTTGTCAATGATAGAAAAATACAGATCAAGGGGGCGTGACAACGATGTTAGCACCGACCATACCTACAAAAACGGACGGCGTAACGCGGGTAACGGTCATTCCCGCCAAGCCGCAGACCGAGACTGCAAAGAAGAAAAGCTCTGTGAAGCGTGTTGCCGCCTACTGCCGAGTATCGACAGCCGAGGACGAGCAGCTCAACAGCTATGAGACTCAATGCCAATACTACGACGAGTATATTGCCTCTCACGAGGATTGGAAGAAGGTAGCAATCTTCGCTGATGAGGGTATCACCGGCACTCAGGCGAAGAAACGCCCGGAGTTCCTCAGGATGATACGATACTGCCGCCGCGGGAGCATTGACATAATACTTGCCAAGTCGGTTAGTCGCTTTGCCCGTAACACCGTGGAGAGCTTGCAGTATGTGCGTGAACTGAAAGAGCTTGGCATTGCGGTCATATTCGAGAAAGAGAACATAAATACCCTCGAGCAATCAGATGAGATGCTGCTGACGATATTCTCATGGTTCGCCCAAGCGGAATCCGAGAGTATCAGCAAAAACGTGTCATGGGGAATCCGGCGCTCCTTCGAGCAAGGCAAATTCAGTATGGCAACAGTCTTCGGTTATGAAAAGGACGAGAATGGCGATCCTCGCATAGTTCCCGAGCAAGCGGAAACAGTAAGAATGATATTCGATATGTTCCTTACGGGATCAAGCTACAGGAATATAATTGACAGGCTGAAAGGACTTGGCAGACCGAAAAGAAACGGCAAGACCGACTGGTCCGTAGCCAACATCTCCAAAATACTTCAGAACGAGAAATATGCGGGAGATGCGCTCCTGCAAAAGACTTACACGACAGATTGCATATCGAAGAAGAAAAAGAAAAACACCGGCGAGCTCCCGATGTACTACGTCACCGACCATCATGAAGCGATAATCGACCGTGACACCTTTAACAAAGCGCAGGTCGAGATCAGCCGTCGGAACTGCTTAAATAAGGCATCGCAGAACCCGACCAACAATTCCGGAAAATACAGCGCCAAATATGCGCTGACAGAGAGAATGTACTGCGCAGAATGCGGTGCGGCGTACCGCAGGACAACATGGACGGCAAAGGGCTACAAGGAGATCGTGTGGCGCTGTGTGAGTCGTTTGGAGAGCGGGAAGAAGAAATGCCACCACTCCCCGACTCTCCACGAAGAAAGCGTCCACAGAGCTATTTTGGACGCGATAAACAGTTTCTGCGCGATAGGTGATGATGTTCGGCAGAAGCTGAGAGCAGATATTCAAGAGGTCGTGATCCCGAACGGACAGATCATCTCTCAGCTCGAACAGCTTCGCTCTGACCGGAACGATGAGATAAGCAGACTGCTGGAATTATCGCTTACCGAGACCGATTATACAAAATATGACGGAGAGTTCAAACGGCTCTCCGATGAGATAGATGCAATAAACGAACAGATCAGAACCGAGCGTGATAAGCTCACCGATCATTCAATAACAACTGATGCCGTTCAGAATATACTGGACGAGATCGACCGGACGGAATTCCGTCTGACCGAATATGATGACACCCTCACCAGACGCTTCATAGAGCGGATAGATGTCATTGACAAACACACCATCAGGATCACCTTCATCGGCGGGTTCCAGACCGAGAAGGTGCTTGAATAATTCTCCTTTTTTTACCCTCCCTTTATTTATCCTGCCGAAGCACATACTTCGGCAGGAATTCCTTTTGAAAATAATGACTGCTTTAGTTTTATTATAAATTGTGTTGACAAATGCTGAGAAATGGGTTATAATAAAGGAAATCCACCGGATATGTGGAACTTTTACAACTCAGGAGAATGAAAATGACAAAAGCAGAACTCATTTCGGCAATTGCCGAGAAGACCGAACTTACAAAGAAGGACTCCGGCAAGGCTCTTGACGCTTTGACCGAGGTTATCACCGAAACACTCGCAAAGGGTGACAAGGTGCAGCTTATAGGCTTCGGCACATTCGAGTCCCGCGCTCGTGCGGCAAGAACGGGCATCAACCCGCAGACAAAGAAGAAGATCAAGATTAAGGCTACTAAGGTTCCCGCTTTCAAGGCTGGGCAGGCTTTGAAGGACGCAGTTGCTAAGTAAGCGGCTATTCGCTTTGGGAAACCGCTCGTCTTTGAGTTAAACAAAAAATCTAAAGTGTTAACTCCAGACAACAAAAAAGCATCTGATAAAATCAGGTGCTTTTTTGTTGTCCGTGGGAGCGAGGGGGATTCGGAGACGCTGCATGATGCAGCGGAGCGCCTGACCCCAAGCGCGGCACGGAAGCCGCGCATATCAGTCGGCGCGTTCCACACCGCTCCCACCAGGCGCGACGGCGCCGCCGAATAAAACCTCCGCAAGATGCTTCTTGTCGGAGGTTTTGTTTTACCTTAGACATTAAGTATCCGGGAGAGCAACCAAAAGCATCTGACGAAATCAGGTGCTTTTTTGTTGTCCATGGGAACGAGGGGGGCGGAGCTGTCCGCAAATTTCTGAAATCGTTTATAATCAATGCTTGCATTATTTTTTCAAATGTGATATAATAATAAAATGCGAAAAAAGGTACACATACTTCATTTCATTATGGCAGTTCCGGCTGAGCTCGGACGGGAGTTCCCCGACCATCAGAAAACGCAGTTTTTATAATTCATGTGTCCTCAATAACTGCCTTTTGGCAGTTATTGGCTGAAAATCTGCAAAACAGATTTTCAGATGTTGTTTAAATGCGCCTGCGGTGCATTTAAACAACGGACACATTCCTTGATGTCAAGCTCATTTCGTCC